>DAINSB010000001.1:0-708 GCA_036741535.1 Caproicibacter sp.
TCCGGCAGCTGGGGTCCCTGGCCGCCCGCATCTCGCTGGGCGGCGAGAATTCCATCCTGCTGGGCATTGTCGCCGCCGTCGTGACCACCGCCCTGGTCCTGGTCACGGACCTGCTCGGCGTCAAGAGCTCTCTGTTCCGGAAGATCGAAGAAGGGGAACCCGTCGTACTGATCCAGCGCGGAAAACTGCTGGAGCGGAACATGGCCAAAACCAAAATCAGCATCAGCAAGCTCGTGATGATGCTGCGGCAAAATCGAAAACGACGGGCAACTGTCCGTCCTGCTGAAACCGGACAGGCTGCCGGCCGCCGTGGGAGATCGGGTTCCCCGCCTTCCGCCTCGACGAATCCACCGTCTTTCAGCGTGGCCTGCCGCTTCGCTTTTTCTGTGCGAGTGTTCTTACGGCATCTATACTGGAAACGCGGGTACAAAGCAAAACGCACTCCACAAAAGTGAAGTGCGTGAATTGTCTGCGGCGACTCGCCGCTGGTCCGAGTGGCGAGACTTGAACTCACGGCCTCTTGACCCCCAGATAAAAAAGAGGCGATTTTTTGTCGTTTTGAGTTCTGCTACATTTCAAGAAGTCAGTATTCAAGCCATTTTTTAATTTCTGTTTCATTGCATTTTTACGTGTTCGCTGGCGGTTGCTTCGCTATTGCTACGCTAATTTTTCCAAAAGGCCTCGATAATATATGCCTCTCCCCTACCC
>DAINSB010000001.1:718-66296 GCA_036741535.1 Caproicibacter sp.
CACGGCCTCTTGACCCCCAGTCAAGCGCGCTACCAACTGCGCCACACCCGGAAACAACTTAGCTATTATAACATGTTTTCAGACACGATGCAACAAAGAAAGGTGAAAAATCCCGATGCAGCAGGTTTCAGTCCGCCGCATCCGCAGGGACGGTCAATCGTCGATCTCATGATCAAAAAACTTGTTGTGAATCGCCGAGACCGCTTTATCCGCATCCGCGCGGTCGATCAGAACCGAAATCTTGATTTCGCTGGTCGAGATCATATGGATGTTGATGTTGGCGTCAAACAGAGCTTCAAACATCTTGGCCGCCGTGCCCGCATGGGATTCCATCCCGGCCCCTACGATGGAGACCTTCGCGATATTCTCGTCATATACCACGGTATTGGCTCCGATCAGCTCCGCATAGGGATTCAGGAGCGCGATCGTCTCTTTCAGATTCGGGCGGTTCACGGTGAAACTGATGTCTTTCGTACCGTTCCTGCCCACCGATTGCAGAATCACGTCCACATTGATGTTTTTGGAAGCCAGCTTTGAAAATATTTTAAAAGCGAGACCCGGCCGGTCCGGAACCCCGAGAATGGAGACTCTGGCGACATTCTCGTCTTTGGCCACCCCGCTGATCAGCATTTCTTCCATTTTTGCAGCCTCCTTTACAATGGTGCCGGGCTTTCGTGTAAGACTGGAGAGGACCTCGAGCTCTATGCCGTATTTCTTGGCCATTTCGACCGAGCGGTTGTTCAGCACCTGCGCCCCGAGGGACGCGAGCTCCAGCATCTCGTCGTACGAAATGACCGCAAGTTTTCTGGCGTCCTTCACTTTTCGGGGATCCGCCGTAAAGACCCCCTCGACGTCCGTGTAAATCTGGCACAGATCCGCATTCATCGTGGCTGCAATCGCAACGGCGCTGGTATCCGAGCCTCCCCTGCCGAGCGTTGTCACATCGTTGTAGAGGTTGATCCCCTGAAAGCCGGTAACAACGACGATATTTTTTTTGTCCAGCTCTTTTTTGATCCTTTCGGGCTCAACCCGCTTGATCCGCGCGCTGCTGTACGCCGTGTTGGTGATGAACCCGGCCTGCCACCCCAGAAGAGAAACGACCGGATAGCCGAGCTTTTCGATCGCCATCGCCAACAGGGCGGCGGACATCTGCTCCCCCGCCGTGAGCAGCATATCCATCTCACGCTTGGAGGCGCTCTCGTTGATTTCCTTCGCCCTGGCGACGAGATCGTCCGTGGTGTCGCCCTGGGCGGAAACGACGACGACAACGCTGTTCCCTTTCGCGTACGTCTTTGTCACGATGTCCGCCACATTGAACACCCGTTCCTTATTGGCTACGGAGCTCCCCCCAAACTTCTGAACGATCAGGCTCATAGGTTCATTCCTCCATCTGTTATGTATCGTTGCGGCCGTGTCTTTTTACTCGATCAGGATTTTGGCGCCCTCCGGGTCCGTCGCAAGCGTTTCGATTTTCCAGCCGGAAATCCCCTTCTGTTTCAGATGGGCCGCGGCCCGGCCGGAAAAGGACTCCGCTTCGTCCGCGGCGACAAAAGAAATGATGGTGGGCCCCGCGCCGCTTACATAGGTGCCCAGCGAGCCGAGCTCATAGCTCATGCGAAAAACATCGTCCAGATGTTCGATAAGGTGCGAACGGTAAGGCTGATGGATCCGGTCCTGCACGGCGACACGAAGATTTTCAAGCTTTCCGGAAAAAAGCGAAGCGGTCATCAACGCGGAACGGGAGAGGTTGTAGACCGCGTCGGCCCGGGAATACTGCTGCGGAAGGACGGAACGCGCCATCTCCGTCTTCAGTTCAAAAGGGGGAATGAACAGGACGAACCGGATTTTGTCCGACACGGGGACGCTGACATTGTAAACTTTTCCGGCCTCTATCGCGGAGGCGACCAGGCCCCCTTCCAGCGCGGGCGTGGTATTGTCCGGGTGCCCTTCGATCTCGGCGGCGAGATCGACCAGTTCATGGAGGCCGAGCGGGCTGCCCAGCAGCCGGTTGGCACCGAGGATGCCCGCCACGATGCAGGCGGAGCTGCTGCCGAGCCCGCGCGCGATGGGAATGTTGTTGAGCTGAACGATTTTTAAACCCGGCAGTTCCACGCCGCACGCTTCGTACAGGCGCTTGGCCGCCCAATAGATCAGGTTGGTCTCGTCGGTCGGAACGGAAACGTCGTCCTTGCAGGAGATGTCGACGGTATCCGCCTCCTCCATCCAGATCTGGTTGTATAAGGTCAGCGCGATGCCGAGGGAATCGAAACCGGAGCCAAGATTTGCACTTGTCGCCGGGACCTGAATTCTAATCATTTTCAACATCCTTATGTATATTACGATTATAGATCCCCGATTCGGATCGTATTCAAAATTTCGAGCGGCTTTGAAGAGATCAGGCCGAGTTTTCCGCGCAGCTCCTCTTCCCTCATTTTCGGCGTGACGAACGCGATTTCATCTTTTCCCGCATTCCGCCTGGTCAGGTAGTGGACAGACCCGAACTGAAGCGCGACGGCGTTTTCCGCGGCCGCTTCGTCCGGCGTTCTGGCGCGGACATACAGGGCGGTGTCGTTCTGCAGGTAGTCTTCCACATAATCGGCGGAGCCCTCGTCCCAGAAAAGGTATTTCCTGGCCTTAAAGTGCTTGACGCAGTCGATGACATCGGCGACGACGGCGCTGGCGGTCGGAAATTTCCCCGCGCCCTTCCCGTAGAAGACCACGTCTCCCGTGGAATCGCCCCGGACCAGAATGCCGTTGAAGACATCGTCGACGTTCGCAAGCTGGCTTTCGCGCGATAAAAACATGGGGCATACAATCGCGAAAACCTTGCCGTTTTCCAATTTTTTCACCAAGCCGATCAGCTTGATCACCCCGCCCCACGAGGCGGCGTATTCGACATCGGCCAGCGAAATTTGCGAGATGCCCTCGGTATGCACCTGCTCCGGATAAATATGCCTGCCATAGGCCAGCGAGCCCAGGATGCAGATCTTCCGGCAGGCGTCGAGCCCCCCGATGTCGGCGGACGGGTCGCGTTCGGCGTAACCCAGTTTCTGCGCGAGAGAAAGCGCCTCCTCGAAGCCCATCTGCTCGCGGATCATTTTGGTCAGGATAAAATTGGTTGTCCCGTTCAGGATGCCGGCGATCCCCACCACTTCGTTGGCGGCCAGACACTGGCTGATGGGGCGAATAATGGGAATGCCCCCGCCCACGCTCGCTTCAAACAGAAAATTCAGATTGTTTTTCTGTGCGATCTTCAGGAGTTCGGCCCCTTTTGCGGCCACCAGCTCTTTGTTGGAAGTCACGACGCTTTTCCCGTTTTCCAGGCACTTTTTCACATAATCGAAAGCCGGATGCAGGCCCCCCATCACCTCCACCACGATGCGGATCTCCGGGTCGCCGATGATGGTGTCGAAGGATTTTGTAAACCGGTCTGCATAGGGACTGTCGGGAAATTCACGCAGATCGAGAATATACTTAATATCTATCTGCTCTTTCGCCCTGTCGGCGATACTGTCGAAATGCTTGGAAAGTACCTCAACGACACCGGAGCCGACGGTGCCGTATCCCATTACTGCAATCTCAACCATGTTCAGCACTCCTTGTAATGGACTTGTTCCCCTCTATCCCGGAATTGTAGGCCTTTATAGTGTAACATTTTTTCTAACGGGATTCAACTGGGAGAATGCAAGAAATGGCTCTTTGAGCTTTATCTTGCGGCGGCCTGATTCCGGCTTTCGGAAGTGTGGCCCCCTCCGCGATCCCACGGCAAACCGCCCTGCGAAGAGGAGGAGTCGGAAGAAGCGGAGGGGTTGCTTTCCAGGTCGGTACTCTGGGAGGATTCCGTCTGAGATTCCGGCCCCCACGCGGAGGAGGCGCTTCCCTCCGAATCGGGGTTCGCGCCGTCCTCCGGATTGACGGAGGAGGCGTCGAATGTCCGATTGTGGGCAAGGTTGCAGGTCGCGGGCAGATGGTCCTTTTCGTACCATCCCACGCCGGTATCCGGGCAGACGCCCGGGTTTGCCAGCAGTCCGCTTTCCCGGCAAAAAACGGCCGAGACGACGTTGGGGTCGAACGTATAGCTTTTCTTCTGCTTGTTTTGCAGATACTGAGACATGATCGTCTTCCAGACTTTTTTGGCGACGGGCGTCTCGGCCGAATGCAGGGCCTTGGGGGTCTTATAGCCGGTCCAGACCCCGGCGACGGCGTAGGGGCTTCCGCCCACAAACCAGCTGTCCTTATTGTCGTTCGTGGTGCCGGTTTTGCCGAAGATGTTCCAGCCGCTGATGTTCGCCCCGCTGCCCAGGCCGTTCGTGACCACATGGGTCAGCAGCTTGTTCATGATGGTCGCCGTCGGGGAAGAGATTGCCTGTGTCGCGATCTCTTCCCGGTTGTCGAGCCCGCTGATCACATTGCCGTCGTGGTCGGTCACATAGTAAAAGGTATACGGCTTATAATACTTGCCGCCGTTCCCGAACATCTGGAACCCGGCCGTCATCTCGCGGACCGTCGCGCCCTGCGTCAGGCCGCCGATCGACATCGCGAGGGTGTTGTCCGAAGGCTCGAGGCTCGTAAAATTCAGCTTCTGCTTCAGAAAGTTGAAAGAAGTGTCCGGCGTGATCGTCTTGCAGAGCTGGACGGCGGCGGCGTTGTAGGACTGGTCCAGCGCGAGCTCCACGGTGATGCTGCCGTGGTATCTGTAGTCCCAGTTGGCCGGGCCCGGCTTGCCGTTCTTCCAGTTTTCCTGCGGTTCGTCGTCGACGAGGGAAGAATAGTTTGCTTTCCCAATATTGATGGCCGGCGCATAGACTGCAAGTGGCTTGATGGAGGAGCCCGGCTGCCGCTTTTCGTCGGTCGCAAGGTTCCAGAGCCGGTTGCTGGTTTTTTTGCCGCGCGATCCCACGACGGCCAGCACCCTGCCGGAATAATCCATGGCGACGTAGCCGCCCTGCAGGTTCGGGTACCCCTTCGGGAACGTTTTGCCGTCGTTGAAAACGCTTTCCGCAATGCCCTGCATGCTCGTATCCATGGCCGAGTAGATGTTCAGCCCGTCGTGATAGATCATGTCGACCGCCTTGTCGCTCGAGATGCCGTATGTCTGCATCAGGCCGACCCTGACATCTTCAAACATGGTGTCGGTGTACCAGTTCCACACGCTGTTTTCGTCCACGACATCCTCCGCCTTTTTGCCGACGAAGGTCATATGCGCGGATTCCTGCATGGCGGAGTTGAACTGGTCCTCGGTGATCTTCCCCTGGTTAACCATCGCCTTCAGGACCGTCTGCTGACGCTGCTTGTTGGCCTCGGGGTGCGACAGGGGGTTGTACGCGGTCGGGTTTTGAGTGATGCCGGCGATCGCCGCGCACTGCGCAATGTCGCAGTTCTGAATGTTTTTCCCGAAATACAGGTTTGCGGCCGCCTGGACGCCGTTGCAGCCGCTGCCGAAATTCACGACGTTCAGATACGCCGTCAGGATCTCTTCTTTGGAATATTTTTTTTCAAGATTCATCGCGCGGAGGATCTCTTTGACCTTTCGGGTCAGGCTGACCTCGTTTTCCCCCGTGATGTTCTTGATCAGCTGCTGGGTGATGGTCGAACCGCCGTAGCCGCTGCTGTCACTCTGAAAGAAATGGAACAGATTGGCGGTCGCGCCGATTGTCCTCTGCCAGTCCACCCCGTCGTGTTCCCAGAATCGCTTGTCCTCGATGGAGACGATGGCGTTTTTCATCGCATCGGGGATCTGGTTGTAATCCACCCAGATCCGGTTTTCGCTGCCGGAAAGGGTGGAATATTTGACGGGGTGCGCGCTGTCGTCGTTCGGGCCGTTCACGTAGATGAACGAGGTGTAATCCAGTTGCAGCTTATGAAGATCGTAGTCGACGGACGAATCCCTGAGGCTGTAAATGAATGCGACGACGGACAAAAGAACGATAGAACCCGTCACGATCAGAATGAAAAACAGCGTGAACAGACCCTTCAGCAGCATATGCAGTACGGAACGGAAGGTCGAGATCCTGTCCGCCGCCCTCTGCTGTGTCCCCGCAAATTGATTAATATCCGTTTTCCGCATGGTTACCGCCTTCCCGGCCTGAAGCGCCTCGATCGGACTTATTTTATGTATAATTTTCCAATTTTTTCAAACCATAATCACGAGGTGATCGCCATGAAAAAAATAATGATGATGCTGCTGTGTACCGCGGCACTGATTTGTACCATATTGGTCTTTCAGGTTCCACAAAAAAAGCCGCTGAAAACGCAGCCGTCGCCTGTGAGCAACAGCGCGTCGCTTTATTCTAGCTCAAAAGCGGCAGTAAGTCAAGAAAGCAGCAGCGCGGTCCAGACCGATACCAAGCAGAGCGAAACCTATACGGTGAAAGCGTACCGGGGGCATCTGGCCGTCTTCCGGAATCAGGAAACCGTCCCGTTCCTGGAATATGAGACGGACGTGGATCTGCTGCCCGAACAGGACAGGGATACGCTGAAAACGGGAAAAACAGTTCACACGATGGCGGAGGTCGAAAAAATCGTGGAGGATTACGACAGTTAAAGTCCGGAACGCCAAGGCGCCAGTACATTTTCGTGTACTGGCGCCTTTTTCCGTGAGAAAGGGATCAACGCTTTTTCTTGGAGGACCTGGATTTCTTGGAAGATTTTGAACGCCTCGGGGCTGGCTTCGGGGCCGCCGCAGACGGCTTGTTGGCAGTCTTCTGCGCGGCAGGTTCCGAAGGGGCCGCATTCGACGGCTTCGGCGCCGGCGAAGGTGCGGGAGCTTTCGGAAGCTCTTCCTTCGCTTTTGCGGAATGGGCGGCGACGGCGACCTTCAGCTTATGATTCTCCCACATGACGTACAGCGGGCCGGCGATGCAGATGGAAGAATAGCACCCTGTCACGATACCGACCATCATGGGCAGCGCGAACGTGGTGACGCTGGAGAGATTGTAAACGCTTCCCACAATGAAGACGACGGCAATGGAGGCGAAGGTGCAGCCCGCCGTATACAACGACCGGGTCAGCGTCACGTTGATGCTGTTGTCGACCAGCGTGCCGTACTCGACCTTTGCGCCGAGCAGCCTGCGGTTTTCACGGATACGGTCGTAGATCACGATGGTATCGTTCAGCGAATAGCCGAGGATGGTGAGCACGACCGCGATGAAGTTGTCGTTCAGCGGGATGCGGAAAATGATGAACGTGAAATACACCATGGCGACATCGTGCAGCAGCGCGACGATCGCAAAAAGGCCCGCCGCCGTGCCGCCGATCTTGCGGAAGCGGAATGCGATATAAATGTCGAGGAGCAGGAACGCGATCAAAACCGCGACCAGGCATTTTGCAAAGAAGCTCTGCCCCATGGAGGGATTGACCGAGTCGGAACTCACGAGGCTGAATTTCGCGTTGGGATATGAGGTACTCAAAGCCTTCTGCACGGCTTTCTGATTGGCGAGGGAAAGGGAATCGGTGCCTGCAAAAGAAAGCGTCACGTTGTTCTTCGTACCGCTCGTGCTTGCTGATTTGACGTCCGAATTGATCACGACGGAAACATTCCGTTTGACCGCGCTTTCAACGGTCTGCTCGACGACGGCGGCTTTTATTTCTCCGGTATAGGCGTATTTGATCACCGCGCCGCCCTTGAACTGGATGTCGAGCTGGGTGCCGAAGATCATATTGAAGATCAGTCCGATCAGCATGATCCCGATCGAAATGGAAAAATAAATTTTCCTGTTCTCGTAAAAGCGGATATGAAACGTTCTCATTCTGCAGCACCCCCGTACAGCCATTTGTTACGCGCAAAACGGAACCCGGAAACCGCTTTCGTCATCAGGCGGGTCGTCACCACGCCGAACAGGAAGTTGCCGATGATGCCGATCAGCAGCGTATAGCCGAAAGAGTAGATGGAGCCGGTTGTCGAGGCTCCGAAAATCATGGAGAGGATGTTGGTCGGCCCGAATACGAGCATCAGGATCAATGCGACGATGATCACGGTGATGTTGCCGTCGAAAATCGCGGAGAAACTGTTTTCGTCGCCTTTCGAGATCGCCATGTCGAGCGTTTTGCCCGCCCACAGCTCTTCTTTGATTCTCGTCGCCGTGATGATGTTGGCGTCGACGCCCATGCCGATGGAAAGGATGATGCCGGCGATGCCCGGCAGGGTCAGCGTGAAACTGTTGATGAACGGGAAGAACCCCGAAACCGCCGCAAACGAGAGCGCCATCTGGCCGAGCAGGGAAATGATGGCGATCAGCCCCGGCAGGCGGAAGACAATCAGCATGAAGAGGCCGACGAGGACGAACGCGATGATCCCGGCGAGCGCCATCGCGTTCAGCGAGGATTTCCCGAGCGTCGGGCTGATGGTGTTGGAATCGGTGATCGTCAGTTTGAACGGCAGGGCGCCCGCATTGATCTTGTTGGCGAGCGAAGACGCCTCCGCGGCGGTGAAGCCGGTGGAACCGCCGTCGATCTGGCATTTCCCGTCCGTGATCACGTCCTGTACCTGAGGCGCCGAAATCATCACGTCGTCCATCCAGATGGAGATGTACTGGTTTTGCAGGCGCTGCGTGGCATCCGCGAATTTTTTGGTGCCGTTCTCGCTGAGCTGCAGCGAAACGACATAGGTGGATTTTCCGGTCGTCTGGTCCGTCGTCATCTGGGGGCCCGCGCTTTGAATGTCGCTGCCCTGCAGGACAATTTTGCTGGCCGTGGTCCCCTTCGGCGTCTTGTAGACCGGATTTCCGTCGGAACCGGTCGTCTCCGTGGTGTATTCCTTCCCTTCGCGGAAAGTGACCTGGGCCGTGGCGGCAAGCTCTTCGATGGCCGACTGCGGGTCGAAGTTCTTTTCGTCGTTTTTCCACGGAAAGCGGACGATGATCCTGTCATGGTTATAATCGGTATAAACTTCATAATCGGTGATATTTTCCCCGATTAACCTCTGCTTTATGATTGATTCCGCGGAATCCATCTGTTTATTCGTCGCTTTGGCCGACGTGACAGGTGTAAACGTGGCTTCCACGCCGCCGTTGATGTCGATTCCCCATCTGATATCATTGAGACCCTTGATATAGGTGACAGTGTTATCGCCATTTTTTGCCTTGATGCCGAACGTGGCGGCATAGGTAAAAAGAAGGATGAGGAGGGCAACGATGAAAAACACAGGTTTCGGTACTCGCTTCATTCGTGAATCCTCCAATTTATTGGTTTTCCGCGAAAGTTCGCAGACGTACAAGATTCATTATATTGTGATAGTGTCAAAAAGTCAATCACATTCCATGCATATTCGGTCAATATGAAGAATAAAAATGAGGGCGGGGATTTGCTTCCCCAGCCCCTCGGACAAAGGCGCTCTCCGGCGCCCGAAAATCTGGAAAAACTAAGCGCGCAACAGCTTTTCGGCGGCGGCAAGCTGTACGCAGACACAGAACAGTGCGACGGCCTGCTCCAGTTCGCTCACCGGCGGAAAAGTGGGGGCGATGCGGATATTGCTGTCGTTCGGGTCCTTCCCGTAGGGGAAAGTCGCGCCGGCGCCCGTGAGCTTCACCCCGGCCTCGGCGCAAAGCGAAACGACACGTTTCGCACAGCCCGGCAGAACGTCGATGCTGATGAAATAGCCCCCGTTCGGGCGGCTCCACGCGGCGATCCGTTTCCCGGCCAGATTCTTTTCAAATCCATTCAGCACCGTCTGGAATTTCGGGGCGATGATTGCCCGATGCCTCGCCATCTGCGCCTTGACGCCGTCGAGATTTTTCAGAAATTTCAGGTGGCGCAGTTGGTTCAGCTTGTCGGGGCCGATCGTCTGGAACGAGTAGCGTTCCCGCAGGATCTTTTTATTTTCATCCCCGGCCGCCATCGCGGCCACCCCGGAACCGGGGAACGTGATCTTGCTGGTGGACGCGAAGAAAAAAACGTTTTCCAGCGTGCCAGCCTTTTTGCACTCGTCCCAGAGGTTGAGCAGGCGGTCGGGCGTCCCGGTCAGATCGTGGACGCAGTACGCGTTGTCCCAGAAGATGCGGAAATCCGCGGCGGCCGGCTTCAGGTTTGCGAAGCGGCGGACCGTTTCGTCGGAAAACGTGATTCCGGTGGGATTCTGATACTTCGGGACGCACCAGATCCCCTTCACGGAGGAGTCGCTTTCTGCATATCGTTCGACCACGTCCATGTCCGGCCCGGTCGCGGCCATCGGCACGGTGACAAGCTCGAAGCCGAAATACTGCGTCACGGCGAAATGGCGGTCATAGCCGGGCGACGGGCACAGGAATTTGAGATGCCGCTGCCTCCCCCACGGTTCGCAGCCGGAAAAGCCGTGCGTCATGCCGCAGCAGACGGTATCGAACATCATATTCAGGCTCGAGTTTCCGCCGATGATGACATGGTCGGCGGGAACGCCCATCATGGCGGCAAAAATTTCGCGCAGCTCCGGCAGGCCTTCCGGCATGCCGTAATTGCGGCAGTCTTCCCCGCTCGAGGCGTGAAAGTCGGCGGAAGACCCCAGTTCGTCCAACATGGGCATCGAAAGGGCAAGCTGCGGGTCGCTCGGTTTCCCGCGGGCCATATTCAGGTTCAGCTTTTTCTCCCTGAACTCCTGATAGCTTTTTTCGAGATCAGATTTCACTTTTTCCAATTCCGCTTTCGGCATGGATGTAAAATCCAACGGCGAGCATCCCCTTTTCATTTAAATTGCAAAAATACGGTTCCATACAGCTCTATAGTAATGGATTCTCCTTATAATTGCAAGTCAAATTTTTGTATCCTGCATTTTTGAAAAACGGGATTTGCATGCACGGGACGGGGGCTTCCCCGTGGGAGAGGAAGCTAATGGATGTAATTTTTCAATTCCGAATCCATTTTCTGAATATGATTCAGCAGCCAGTTCATCAGGAAATAATTCGTCTTTGAAATGGTCGCGACCGTGACCCCGTTGTTTTGAACGTCGTTTCTCAATTTCGCGATCTCGGACTTGAAATACTCGTGCATGGCTTTGTGCTCGGCAATCTTCGGGTAGGTGCTTTTGCGCTGAAGCGCCTCCTCATCCCCGAAGTGCTTGATTGTGTACTGTTCGAGGAATCCGATCGTCTTCATGATCTCTTCCTTCCCCTTGCCCTTGCCGCAGGCGTCGAACAGGCGGTCGATCCTGTCGCAAAGCTCGCGGTGCTCCGCGTCGATCAGGGGGATCCCGATCTTCAGGTTGTCATTCCACATCATAATCGATTTCATCCCTTTCCTCGAATTGTTAAAACTCGGCCGACCCGGTCGTCCTCGGGAACGGCAGGACATCGCGGATATTGGAAATCCCCGTCAGGTACATGACCATCCGCTCGAAGCCGAGCCCGAATCCGGCGTGCCTGGTTCCCCCGTAGCGGCGCAGGTCCAAATACCACTGATAGGCGTCGAGATTCATGCCGAGTTCCGTCATCCTGGCGGTGAGAACGTCGAGCCGCTCTTCGCGCTGGCTTCCGCCGATGATCTCGCCGATCCCGGGCACCAGGAGGTCTACCGCCGCCACGGTCTTTCCGTCGTCGTTCCGGCGCATATAAAACGCCTTGATGTCCTTCGGGTAATCCGTGACGAAAACGGGGCTGCCGAAAATCCGTTCCGTCAGGTATTTTTCATGCTCCGTCTGAAGGTCGATCCCCCAGGAGACGGGGTATTCAAATTTCGCCCCGCTCTTTTCCAGCATACGGATGGCTTCCGTGTAGGTAACGCGGGCAAAATCGGAAGAAACGACGTGGTTCAGGCGGTCGAGCAGCCCTTTGTCCAGAAAGCGGTTGCAGAACGCCAGGTCGTCCGGGCACCGTTCCAGGACGGACCGGATCACGAACTTGATCATAGCCTCCATCAGCGAGATGTCGTCGTCCAGATCGGCGAACGCAATCTCGGGCTCCACCATCCAGAACTCGGCGGCGTGGCGCTGCGTGTAGGATTTTTCCGCGCGGAAAGTCGGCCCGAACGTGTAGACCCGGCCGAAAGCCATCGCAAGACTCTCCGCCTCCAACTGGCCGGAAACCGTCAGCAGGGTGTGCCTGCCGAAGAAGTCCTGCGAATAGTCCGTTTTCTGGTCCGGCGTCTTCGGGACGTGGTCCAGATCGAACGAAGTGACGGTGAACATCTCCCCCGCCCCCTCGCAGTCGTTTCCCGTGATCAGCGGGGTATGCACGTAAATGAAATTCCTCTCCTGAAAAAAGCGGTGGATGGCATACGCTGCGGCGGAGCGGATGCGGAAGGCCGCGCTGCCCAGGTTCGTCCGCCCGCGCAGATGGGCGATGGAACGCAGATATTCGGGGGAATGGCGCTTCTTCTGGAGCGGATAGTCCGGCGTCGACGCGCCTTCCACAACGATTTCGGAGGCGTGGATTTCAAAAGGCTGTTTGGCCTGAGGGGTCGCCGTAAGACGGCCGGTGACGGACGCCGCCGCGCCGACATTGAGCTTTGTGATCTCTTTGAAATTCCCGACGCGGCCGTCCTCGAAAACGATCTGAATTCCACGAAAGCAGCTCCCGTCGTTCAAATCCATAAATCCAAACGTTTTGGAATCGCGGATCGAACGCACCCAGCCGCACACCGTGACCTCCGTCTGAAAGAACTGCTGCGGCTCCGCATACAGGGTCGAGATCATCTGTTTCGACAAAGAAATTCCTCCTCAACAAAAATCAAGAATTAATCTTATTTTGTTATTCAATTTTACAACATACCCGACCGTTTTTCAAGTAAAAAGGAGATTTTCGTTCGGCTGCAAAATTTGACGCCGGGGCTTGATTTTTCTGGATATGTTCGGTATAATATAAAAGCTGTCTGAAAAGAAGATTGTCATTGCCAGTTGGAGAGGTATTCTAATTGGTAAGGAGCCACATTGGAAATGTGGTGCACCGCAAGGTGTTGCGTGTTCGAGTCACGTCCTCTCCGCCATAACGCAAAATCCCGGAAGCTAGCATGGATGCGGCTTCCGGGATTTTGCGTTTGTCTTGAAAAGGCGCTTCGTTTCTTAATTTACTTCTTACGTAAATTTTTGCCCTTACATTATATTATTAAGTAATTCTCTTTTCTTCGGCATCTCGCCGCCCTCCCCTATTTTTCCTTCTCCCTGTCTCCTATTTCCCTTTCCATCTGTTTCAGTTCCTCGAAAATCATCGCCTGATTTAATACAATAGCATTCAAATTTGCATTCATCCATTCGAGCTGCTGTTTTAGTTCTTTGTCCATCTTCCTATGCCTCCAAAAATATTTGCCAAAAAGTGGCATAGTGAAAAGTATAACAAGAATAAGGCCCACCGGGCAACGAGTCCCGATGAGTCGGCTAGAGTATTTAGCTATGCTTTTGCATCGAGTAAATTAGCCGTCGGTGCCGATTGTTCGGTATGTGCTGAACCCTCCGTTGTTGAAGAAAAATTACTCCCTGCTTGCTGGATCTGCTGTTCAATGCGAGAAATTCTTTGTTCCAAAGACCTCTCCTCGGTCTTCGTTACCTGAGTTGCTGTCCGCACCGCTTTCTTCTAGCTTTTCCAGTTGTTCCTCAAGCTTTTTTTCTTCCACTTTTAACTGGGAAATCTCCGAAGAACTACCTGTACTGCTATAGGCGTTTGAATTTGAAATCGCTGAAATACTCATACTATTCCTTCCTTTTTTATTCGTTGTTAATATATCGGCACATCCATAAGCTGTCTTATGAACGGCAGATGATAATTGCATGAAAAAAAATCTCCCGGCCGCCGTAAGGCAGCCAAGAGGACAAAGGGTGCACCGGAACATCGCCAAGCACATGACCGGCTGAAAGTAAACGGATTTTCCCGGCCCCGGAAGAACAGATTCTTTTCCCCCGCGAACGGCACGGCGGACCGCTCTGAATGAGAAAGCCGATCTGCCGGATTCGGCCCGTTTTTTACAAGATCCAAACAGAAATTTAATGTAATTGTGCTATAGTACGGCTGAATAGGAAGAGAAAACATATGGAATCAATAATCTGCCAGGAAACGGGGCATAAAAAATGCACATTTCGGCCGGGAAAAAAGGAAGACAGAGCATCCAGATAAAGCTCGTATGTGCCGTGACGCTCCTGATGGTCGCGCTGGTATTCATCCAGTCCGTACTGTCCTACAGGAGCCTCGACAGCGCCTACAACACGGCCATCGACGTACAGCGCAGCACGTTCGACACCGTGGCAAAATCCGAGGTGGAGAGCGTGCTTTCCGCGCTCTCCGCAAACTATCAGCGGTTCAAGAACGGCGAGATCACGGAGGTCGAATCGTGGAACACGGCCAAATCCATCGTGCGCGACACGCGCTACGACGGCGGCAAAGGCTATCTGTGGGCCGACAAGGCGGACGGCACCTGCGCGGTGGATTACCGCGACGAAATGCCCGGTACACAGCGCGTCAACGAGAAGGACGGCCACGGGACTTATTACATCCGGAACCTGCTGGCGCAGGGGGCGAAAAAGGGCGGCGGCTTTTCCAGCTACTACTACCCGAAACCGAACGGAAAGACGCCGGTGCTCAAGCGCACCTTCACGGAAAAAAGCCCGGAGTACGGCTGGTTCATCAGCACGGGGATCTATCAGGACGAGGTCACGGCGGCTCTGACAGGGTATCAGAGAGCCAAAAATACGGCGATGGCCTGGATGATCGTCTCGGGCGTGCTGCTCCTGCTGTTCGGCTGCGCGCTGATGCTGTGGATCGCCGCGGGCGTGACCGGGCCGCTGAAACAGATCATCTCCCGCATGGAGCAGCTCGCAGGCGGAGACCTGCATTCCCCGGTGCCGAAAATCCGCACGCGCGACGAAACGCAGGCGCTGGCCGGCGCTGCGGAAACCATGATCGTGACGCTGCGCGGCGCCGTCGGGGGCGTGACCCGGCTCCTCACGGCGATGGCTCAGGGCGATTTTACCGACCAGACGGAACTTTCCTTCAAAGGCGATCTGGAACCGCTCGGCGCGGCCGTCCGGCAGATCTCAGATTCCCTGCGGGAATCGCTCACGGGCATTGAACGTGCCTGCGGGCAGGTGACGGCCGGTTCCGGGCAGGTGTCCGGGGTGGCGCAGGCGGTTGCGGACGGAACCGTGAAACAGGAGCAGGCCCTGCGCGAGCTGACGAATCTGGTGGAGCAGCTTTCGGACGGCGTCACCGACGCCGCGGGAAAGGCCGACGAGGCAAGCCGGACTTCCTCCGAGACCGCCCGCAGAGCGCAGGACGGCATCGACCGTATGGAGGAAATGATGAAAGCGGTCGAGCAGATCCGCTCTTCTTCCCTCGAGATCGGCAAGATCGTAAAAGTCATCGACGGCATCTCGTCCCAGACGAACCTGCTCGCGCTGAACGCCTCCGTGGAAGCCGCGCGCGCGGGCAACGCGGGCTTGGGGTTCGCCGTGGTCGCCCAGGAGGTCCGCACCCTTGCGGACCGGAGCGCACAGGCGGCCAAGGCCACGGCCCGGCTCACCGAAGACTGCCTGCACGCCGTCGAAAACGGCAGGGGCATCGCGGAGCAGACGCAGGAAGCCCTTACCGGGATCGCCAAAAGCGCGCAGCATTCCGCCACGCAGGTCCAGACGATTTCCAAGGGGGCGCTTCAGCAGAACGGAATGCTGCGGGTAATTTCGACGGACGTGGGCAGCATCTCGACGGTCGTGCGCACCAACTCCACCGTCGCCCAGCAGACCGCGGCGGCCAGCGAGGAGCTGGAGGAACAGGCCGTGGCCATGAAGAAAATGATCGGATGTTTCCGGCTGAGAAAGGAAGGCTGGTCCGACGATGTCGTTCTAAAGCTTCCGGTGCGCGCGGAGTGACGCGATTCCCGCGCCCGAAGACCGCACGGATGATTCCGCGTCTAGTCTAAATATTTGCGTTTTCCGACTTCATGTGCTATTCTTATCCTACATCCCGCGTTATGCCAAAAATCGGGAAGGGTCGGAATGGCAGATCGCACGGACGGCAAGCTCCCTCTCCGACGGGCTCGGCGGCTGGTTCCTGCCCGTTTTTCTGGCGGCGCTGTTCGGCGGACTGGGTCTGAGCATTTATAAAATGGCCAGATCCAGATAAAGGTCCGGAGCCCGGAACCTCCGCATCAAAAGATCCTCCGCGGCCCGATCTGCCGGCGGAGGATCTTTCTCATGACATCGCTTTGATCCGTGCGAAACCGATCATTTCTCGTCTGATTGAGGCGGGACGACGCTGCTGAAAGCCTTCATGAACTCCATCGGCAAGGGGAAGACGATGGTCGAATTCTTTTCGACGGCGATTTCCGTCAGCGTCTGCAGATAGCGCAGTTGGAGCGCGGAAGGCGACTTCCGGATGACCTCGGACGCCTCGTAAAGCTTTGTGGCCGCCTGCGCCTCCCCTTCGGCGGCAGTCACCTTCGCCCGGCGTTCTCTCTCGGCCTCAGCCTGCTTGGCCATGGCGCGCTTCATGGAATCCGGGATCTCGATGCTGCGCAGCTCGACCGCGGTGATGATGATGCCCCAGGAGGACATCGTCTCCGTCAGCATCTGTTTCAAAATGGCATTGATGTTGTCCTTGCTCGTGAGGATTTCGTCCAGTTCGTGCTGACCCAGGACGGAACGCAGAGTCGTCTGCCCGAGCATCGTCGTGCTGCTGTTGAAATTGACCACTTTGGTGATGACAAGGACGGGATCCTGAATGTGATAATAGACGACCGCGTCCACTTTAATCGAAATGTTGTCCTTCGTGATGATCTCCTGCTGCGGCACGTCGATCGTGCGCGTGCGCAGATCCACTTTGCGCACGATGTCGACGCCGAAGGGGATGCGGAATCTCAAACCCGGCCCCAGCACACCAATCACGTGCCCGAAACGGAAAACCACCCCGCGCTCGTATTCATTGATCACGACCAAAGAAAGACATCCGACGATCAGAATCAGGGCAACAATGCTAAAAAGCACAACCGTACCGTTACTCATTCTTAACATCTCCATTCTCTACAGAAGGAATACGAAACATGCGCCGGAAAAGGCCACAAATATTATATTCCAATCCCGGAAGCAATACAATCATTCCCCGGAAAGTACAAAAAAGTTCTCCCGCTGCCTGTCAGACGGGAGAACTTGCTCGGAACGCTAATTTTTTGCCGGCCCGCTCCTGCTGCCGGAACCGCCCAGGATCATCACCGACGACAACGCGCCGTCCTTCCCTTTCGAGACTCTCAGAATGGTGCCGACCTGAATCTCGGAGAGCGAAGCGGAAAGGCCGCCGGAAGAGGAGGCGTTTCCGCCGGATTGTCCCTGCTGCCCGGGCCTTCCGAATTTTTTGATCACGCCCGCATCCGAAATGGTGATCGTCTCGGTTTTCCCGGATAACGTCAGCATGTCCGCACCCTGACCGGCCGGCCGGGAGCCCGAGGCGGCCCGGCTTCCGGCGGGCGGAATCCTCTCCGGACGCCCGCTGCCGGACGCGGCGCCCGACGGCCTGCTGTTTTTCAGCGTCCCGAGGGCCAGCGTGATTTTCGACCCGTCGACCGCGGTGACTTTCCCGAAGACCGCCGTCTGGTCGGCAGACCCGCTCGCCGCGCCGCCCGACGCTTCGCCGGCCCCCGCGGAAGCACCCGACGCGGAAGTACCCGACGCGACAGCCGCAGAGGAAGCAGTTTGCTGCGAACACGCCGTCATGCCGATCAGGCAGAAAGCCGCCAGAAGAGAAACCGCCATGCGAATTCTGAACTTTTCCATTTTTTATCTCCTTTTTGGTTATTTTACCCAGCCTACTGTAGACCGAATTTCTAAATACCAAATGAACCGGAAATAAAAAAAGGATGAGAACGACATCAGTCGAGTTTCATCTGCTCGTTGTGTTTGGCCTGATATTCCTTCGCCGCCGCGACGAGGCCGCGGAACAGCGGGTGCGGGCGGTTCGGGCGGGACTTGAATTCCGGGTGGAACTGGGACCCCAGGAACCACGGACTGGAGGGAAGCTCCATCATCTCGATGATGCGGTTGTCCGGCGACCTGCCGCTGAACACGACACCGGCTTTTTCAAACTGCTCCCGGTACTCGTTGTTCACCTCAAAGCGATGGCGGTGGCGCTCATAGATGAGCGGAACGTTGCCGTACAGCTTGGCCGCCTGCGAGCCGGCCAGCAGCTTGCACGGATATTTCCCGAGGCGCATCGTCCCGCCGAGCTGGACGACATCCTTCTGCTCCGGCATCAGGTCGATCACAGGATGCGTGCTCTGCGGGTCGAATTCCACGGAGTTCGCGTCCTTGAAGCCCAGGACGTTGCGGGCGAATTCCACCAGCGCAAGCTGCATGCCGAGGCAGATGCCGAGGAACGGAACGCCGTTGACCCGCGCGTAATGGATGGCGGCGATCTTCCCCTCGATGCCCCGCTGGCCGAACCCGCCCGGGACAACCACGCCGTCGACATCCGAAAGCACTTCTTCCACGCTCTGCTCTTCCAGCAGCTCGGAGTCCACCCATTTGATATTGACCTTCACCTTATTGCCGAAGCCGCCGTGCGTGAGGGCTTCCGCAACGCTGAGATAAGCGTCATGCAGCTCGATGTATTTTCCCACGAGGGCGATCGTCACGCTGTCGGTCAGAGACATCGCCGTGTTGACCATGGTGATCCAGTCGCTGAGGTCCGGGCCGTGCGTGTCGAACCCGAAGTGCTTGCACACAATGTCATCCAGGCGCTCGTCGCGCAGAGCGAGCGGGACCGCATACAGAAGCGGCAGGTCGAGGTTCTCGATCACGCAGTTCTCCGCGACATTGCAGAACAGGGCGATCTTCTTCTTGATGTCCTCCCCGACTTCCTTTTCGGAGCGCAGGACGATGATGTCCGGCTGAATCCCGATGGAAAGCAGCTCTTTCACGCTGTGCTGCGTGGGCTTCGACTTATGCTCGTGGGAACAGGCGAGGTACGGGACCAGCGTGACGTGGATGAACAGGCAGTTGGAGCGCCCGACCTCCGTCGCGAACTGACGGATCGCCTCGAGAAACGGCTGGCTCTCGATGTCGCCCACCGTGCCGCCGACCTCGATGATGGCGACATCGACGTTTTCTTTGCCCTCGTAGATGCGGGCCTTGATCTCATTCGTGATGTGCGGGATCACCTGGACGGTCCCTCCGCCGTAGTCGCCGTTGCGCTCCTTCTGGATCACGTTCCAGTACACGCGCCCGGATGTCACGTTGCTGTTCTGGGTCAGGTTCTCGTCGATAAAACGCTCGTAGTGTCCCAGGTCCAGATCGGTTTCGGCGCCGTCGTCGGTGACAAACACTTCCCCATGCTGAAACGGGTTCATGGTGCCGGGGTCGACGTTCAGGTACGGGTCGAACTTCTGCATCGTGATGCGCAGGCCCCGGGCCTTCAGCAGACGGCCGAGGGACGCCGCAGTGATCCCCTTGCCCAGTCCGGAAACCACGCCCCCGGTTACAAAAACATATTTAGCTGGCATAACGTCCTCCATCTTCAGTTATATTGAGTTCAGCACGACATTTTAAAACAATCAAAATTAATTTTACAGCAACCGGCATGGGGATGTCAAGGAAAAATCACAACGGCAGGCGCAAATCAAGGCAGATATGCCGTGATCTCCGCCCTTTTGATCGTGACCGGGCTCAG
This sequence comes from Caproicibacter sp., assembly GCA_036741535.1. Taxonomy (GTDB): domain Bacteria; phylum Bacillota; class Clostridia; order Oscillospirales; family Acutalibacteraceae; genus Thermocaproicibacter. Next base: position 20,263 of record DAINSB010000001.1, read on the forward strand.
AGGTTTGTCGCTGTCGTTCACGGCGACGGACGCGATCTCGTCGACGACATTCATCCCCTTGAAGACCTGGCCGAACACGGTATGGCCCCTCTCCGCAAGGTTGTAGGCGCCGTCGAGATACGGATTGCCGCCGTATTTCTCATAGAGCGCGCGGTACGCCGGCGTCGTCTTGTCCATATCGATCCAGCTTGTCCCGTACTGGGCCGTAAAATCGTCTACGCTGATTTTCGACTGTTTGAAAGCGGCATACGCCTTTTCAAAATTCGCCCAGCCGGCGAAAGAATCCGCACCGGCCTGGTCGATGAAGAACTGGCTGCCGTTGGTATCCGGACCGGAATTGGCCATGGCCACGGCACCCCGGACATTCAGAAGGTTTTTGTTGAATTCATCGGCGAACGGCCGGTTCCACAGACTGCTTCCGCCGGTGCCGTCCCCCTTGGGGTCGCCGGTCTGCACCATGAAATCCTTGATGACCCTGTGAAACGTGAGCCCGTTGTAATAGCCCTTCTTCATAAGGCCCTTGAAGTTTTCGACCGCTTTCGGCGCGGCGTCCGGGAACAGACGGATTTTCACCGTACCCAGGCTCGTCTCCAGCACGGCGATCTCTTCGCCCTTCGCCGGCGGGTCGAGCTGGTAGCCGATCTTTTTGCCGTCGTCCGGCCGGACCCGCGCGTCCCCGGCCGCGCCGGAAGACCCGGTCGACAAAGCGCCCGACGCGGCGCCGGACGGCGAACCGTCCGAAGAAGAAGGCGGCCCGGCGCAGGATGCCAGCGAGGCGGCCGCGGCAAGGGCCAACACGGCGGAAATCACTCTTTTGATGCGGTTGCTCATGAAAACGACAGTTCCCCTTTTCGCATGTATTTTGATGCGGCACACAATGAGACTATTTTATCCTAGAATCCCGGCGGAATCAAGCGCAAAAAGTCACGCGGAATTTGAATAATTCCGTCCCGAAGTATTACCTTGCGGCTCAATGCATATAGATAAACTGAAAATAAGGAGGGAAGAAAATGTCCGAATACGATCCGGAAGGATGGAATATCGACACCCAGGAAAACCGTGCGGCCACGCAGAATTTTTCGTCGGTGAACGATGCCTGCCGGGATGCCAGGATTCTGGAGGGACGCGCCGTCGTCTGCGACAGCGCGCACAATCTCATGGTGGACCTCGGCTGCATGAAGGGGATGATCCCGCGTGAGGAAGGGGCCATCGGCATCCGCGAAGGCACCGTGCGGGACATTGCGATCATTTCCCGGGTCAACCACCCGGTCTGTTTTCTCGTGACGGGATTTGAAAAAAAAACGGACGGCAGCATCGTCGCCCTGCTTTCGCGCAGAGCCGCGCAGGAAAAATTTATCAAGGAGGCCGTATCCAGAATGCGGCCCGGAGATGTCATAAACGCTCGCGTCACCCACCTTGAAAATTTCGGAGCCTTCGCGGACATCGGGTGCGGCGTGGTCGCCCTGTTGCCGATCGACTCGATCTCCGTTTCCCGCATCGACCATCCGCGGGAACGCTTCTCGGTGGGGATGGACATCCGGGCCGTCGTGAAATCCATCGCCAACGGACGCGTGACACTGAGCCACAAGGAGCTTTTGGGGACATGGGAAGAAAACGTCGCCATGTTTTCCGCCGGAGAGACGGTAGCCGGGATCATCCGCTCCGTCGAACCCTACGGCATCTTCGTCGAGCTTTCCCCCAACCTGGCCGGTCTGGCGGAAACGAAGGACGACGTATACCCGGCTCAGCAGGCAAGCGTTTACATAAAGAGCATCCTTCCTTCGCGCATGAAAGTGAAACTCGTCATCATCGACACGTTCGACTGCGCGTACCGCCCTTCGCCGCCGAAGTACTTCTTCACAGGCAGCCATATGGACCGTTTCGTCTACTCGCCGCCGAACAGCGAAAAAAAAATCGTCACGGAATTCGCGGCAAATCCCCCCTAAACCGGACATGACAGCAGCGGACCCGCCCCCGACAGGGCGGGTCCGCTGCTTTAAAGATTCCCCTTTTCCAGCTTTGCAAGCGCCAGGTCGATCGTGATGCGAAAATCGTCGTTCCTCTTTTTCGCGCCGGAAAAATCCCGGTAGGCGGCGGGGCGATAGTAAAAACCTTTTTTCTGATTCAAAAGAAAGTCGAGCGCCTCGCCGTCCCTTCCGAGGCGGACGAGCATGGCCGCGGCGGACGCCGCGTACGCCGCATGGTAGGGCTCGAGCCGAAAGGCCTGCCGGTAGCGGGACTCCGCCTCTTCATACCGACGCTCCGCGCCGAGCGCGCCCGCGAGCTCGGCCAGGATCTTGGCCCGGATCCGGTCCGCCTGGTCGATGCGCAGTCCCCTTTCCTCCAGGGCGCCGGCCGGAAGGGCGTCCCAGCCGGCGGAATCCAGATACGCCTCCGCGTATCGGATCAGCCGCCGCCTGTAGTCTTCGCCCAGCCAGCTGCAGGCTTTTTCACACAGGTAGGTTTCCCGAGGCGTGGCCGGTTCCCCGCAGAGGTCCAGCACCAGGCGCAGCGCCTCTTCGTCGGACCCGGCGCGCTTCCGGCAGACCGCCGCCTCGGCCTCCCGCCGCGGGTTGTGGGGCACCGGCTCCCCGAGCAGGGAAAAGAGGGCGGCGGCCAGATCGGCGTCGTGCTTCTTCACCGGTCAGCCCTCCCCTTCCGCCGTCAGGGAAGCGAGCCGCTCCCGGACGGCGGACGCGCGTGCGGCGGCGTTTTTCTCCGGCGACGGATCTCCTCCGCAGCGCATCGACAGCGTCGCGGGCCGGACCTGCAGGATCAGACGGTCCACCGCGTCGAATCCGGCGCCGGAGATGAGACGCGCGGCGATCCCGAGACGGACGAGGGAAACGAGGCCGAGAAATTCCTCATAGGTCAGGCGTTCCGCCGTCCGAAGGCCGCGGGCGGCGTCCTTGACGGCCCGGACGGAAGCGGGATCGCTCAGGTACTCTTTGCGCGCCGCGCGCTCCTGAGAAACGACCTGCTGCGCAATGCCGCCCAGATTTTCGACCGCGTCCCGCTCGGACAGGCCCATCGTCATCCGGTTGACGAGGAAATAGAGCTCCCCGCCGGTCTCCGGGGCCGGCTCCCACAGGTTCTGCAGGGACATGCCGATGCGCATCAGATTGGCGGAAAGCCTCGCGACCGCGCCGGAATCGGCGAGCGCCGGAAGATGGAGCAGGAACGAAACGATCATCCCCGTCCCGAGATGCGCCGGGTTCCGGGTCAAATATCCAAGCTGCGGATCGAAGGCGAAATGGAGGGATTTGTCCAGCACCGTCTCCACAAGGTCCGCCTTTTCAAACGCTTCCGAAAGGCTGAACCCGCAGGAGGCCGCGCGGATGGCGACGTGGTCCTCACCGTTCACCAGGATGCTGCAGGATTCGTCCCGGGAGACGAAGAGCCCGCGCCCTTCCCGCTCCGCGATAAAGTTCGCGTCCGCCAGCCCGCGTTCCACAAGGGAAACCGCCTTCGTCTCATCCAGACCGTCCAGCACGAAAAAGCGGAATCCTTCGCCCTGCAGGAGATTCCGGTCGAAAACGGCGGCATGGACCTCTTTGAGCACGTCCCGCCGCTCTTCGGCGTCCATCCTCGCGGGGAACGGGGTTCCCCCAAGGTTGCGGAGCAGACACACCCTTCCGCATAAGACCACATCCCGGTCCCGCCCGACCGGAAAGCGGCTAGCCATCGGAACGGCCCCCCGGCTTCCCCGGCTTCCGGACGGGAGGCCGCATGTCAAGCCTTTCCACCGCGCGGACCTGCGGCAGATCGGCCCCGGGGGCCTTGCCGCTGTGAACGGCGCTGCCGTGGAGCTGGCGGATAACCGGCGTCAGTTTCTGCTGAAATATATGGTAACACTCTGCACATCCGACCCGGCCGCTGCGTACAATGTCGTTGAAAGACATTCCGCAGCATTTGCAGCGCAAAGTGTCGGCAGCTCCGTTTTTATTTTTAAAAAATTCATGGGAAATCTCCCCAAACCCGTACCATAAACCGGCAAAGGGGTTTCCGCAGCCCAACTGCTGGGCGCATTCGGCACAAAGGGCATATTCCGTCAATTTGCCGTCTGCAACTGTTCTGACATAAGTCGAGGCGGGGTTCTTTTTGCACCTTTGACACAGCATCTTCGTCAGCCTCCCACACCGATTTTGCTGTTACGCTGATATTCTGCCACAAACGCGGAGCGACTGTGGTAGAATCGGCCATCGCCGCGAACGCCCGAAAGGGCGAGCCGGCGGGCCATAAAAATCGGTATCATAACTGCCCTGCGGTTATTATACCATGATTTCAGCGGAAAACAAAACACGGATCGCCGCACTGAAGTTTCCAGTCCAAAACCTGTAACACGTTTTGTTCGATCGCAATATTATATACTGAAAACCGAAAGGAGGAAATCACTTATGTGCAATTGCAATAACAACTGTTTTGGCGGTGGCGGCTGCTCCTGGATCATCATCCTTCTTATCATCTGGCTGGTATGCTGTGGCTGCGGCAATAGCTGCGGCAGCGGCTGCGGCACTGGCTGCGGCGACGGCTGCAACAACAATTGTGGCTGCTGAGCAAAAAAGGGCTGCGATCCGTTTCGCAGCCCCGTTTTTTTATTTTCCGGCGGCCTGAAGCGCCATGGCCTGAAGCAGCGCCTTCGCCAGCTGGTCCGGGCAGGACGTGGGTTTCGTCCCGCACCGGATCCCCTTCAGCCGGCGGACAACCTCCGCCGCTTTCATCCCCCGCACCAGCGAGCCGACGCCCTGCAGGTTCCCGTTGCAGCCCCCCGTGAACTGCACCGAGCGGATCGTATCCCCGTCCAGATCGATGAGGATTTCGCTGGAACAGGTCCCCTGGGTTCGATAGCGATACTGCATAAAAAAGTCCTTCTTTTCCATCATTTTGAAAAGGTCCCGCTTATTGCCGAAGCAGCTTTTCCGCGGTAAAAGAACGCGCGGAAAGCAGCCAGAGCGGAATATCGACCAGGATCACCGCGAGCGAAACGATCAGGAACGCCCTGGCGTTCAGGGAGAAAAGCCCCACAAACTGCCCGACGAACAACAGCACGATCGGCAGAACCAAAAATCCGGAGGTCTGGATGGATTCGTTATAGCTTTTGCTCCTGGCGGAAACCAGGACCATGAAGACCACGCCGAACACCGTGATCGCCGGCGCGAACAGAAAAACGAGCACCAGCCAGTCCCAGTTCAGAAAGAACGGCAGGCCGAGCAGAATGTCCCCGACCGAGATGGAGACGGAGAGCGCGACGAAGGAGACGGCCGTGATCACCGCCGAGAGGAAAATGCATCCGAGGACCTTCGCCTTGAAAATGCCCCGGACGCCGAGCGGGGTCAGCAGAAGCGTGACCAGCGTGCCGCGCTCCTTTTCCCCCACGAAGCTGCTCACCGCGGAAACGCAGGAGGACATCAGGGGGATCATCAGGAACAGCATGGGGCCGAGCAGATTCGTCAGCATGTAGAAAGAGCTCTGACGGGAATTGTAGTGCTGTGCCTCCGGCGGAAGGAGCTTTGCGACCCGGTCCATGCCGTGGAACGCATTCGCCGGCGCCGCCCAGACGATCACCAGAAACAGGACCGGAAGGCCAACCGCCAGCAGCAGCGCAACGATCAGCAGGGTGTTGCGGACGATGGGCACGTCCCACATTTCCCGGAAATCCTTCTGCACGACCGCCTTCTGTGCGTCCGAGAGAAGTTTCATGTCTCCTTTTCCCCCCTTGCAAGCCTGACATATTTGAAATATACATTCTCAAGCGTGGGGCTGACGATCCTCGCTTCGTAGACATCGTGCCCCGCACCGACGATCTTTTTGAGCAGCGCGGGCATCTCTTCCTCGCTCGACAGGTCCGCGCGCCACCAGCCGTCCGAGCCGCGGTCGAACCCCTCCAGCTCGTCGCCGTCTTTCAGCCGCAGGACCGCGCGCCGGTGCATCGACGCGTTCCTCCCGAGTGTCTCGAGGTCCCCCACGCCCAGCAGGGTCCCCCTTTCGAGGATCCCGTAGTGCCGGCAAATATCCTGCGCGTACCGAAGCTGATGGGTGCACAGGAACACCGTGACGCCCTCCGAACGGGCAAGGTCGGCGATCATGCCGTTTACGCCCCGGGCCGCCTCCGGGTCGAGCCCGCTGGTGGGCTCGTCCAGCAGCAGAATCTTCGGGCGGTGGATCAGCGCCCTCGCGAGCGAGAGGCGCTGCGCCATGCCCGTCGAGTATTCCCGCAGCCTTTTGTCGCGCGCATCCCAGAGATCCATGCGCTTCAGAAGCTCTTCGGAGCGCGAGTGGGCTTCGTCGGAGGGTAACTCCGCCGTTCTGGCGAAAAAGAGCAGATTTTCCCTGCCGGTCATCTGCCCGTACATTCTGGCGCCGTCCGTCACCACGCCGCAGACGCGGTGGACCTCCCGGAATTTTTTGACGGGGGAAAAGCCGCCCACCGTACAGGACCCGCCCGTCGGGGCGAGGAGCCCCGTCAGCAGCCTGACGGTCGTCGTCTTTCCCGCCCCGTTCGGCCCGAGAAAGCCGAAGACATCGCCGGCCGGCACGTCCAGGGTCAGGTCCTGCAGGGCGGCGACGGACCCGCCGTAAATCTTCGTCAGCCCCTCGGCGTGGATCGCCGTCTCAGCCATGGAAAAACCACCTCGGCCCTTATCATATCACATTTGGGGACGGAAAACCATCTCCGCAGGAGTTTCCCGAAATTCTCGCGGGCATAAAAGCCTCACGCGCCTACGGCGGGTCACAACTTGCCCCGGGGACGCTCTCGACCGGCTATATGCAAAACCGCACGCAGGCTCAGCCTGCCGGGAGTTTTGCAAGACTCTCCCGCCAAACAAAACCCGGACTTTTTGCCGAGTTGCCCGGCGGGGCCTGGCCGCGGCGACACGCCGCCGCTACTCGAGGTTCAGCTTCCGGCTCAGAATCCAGTCGGTGAAGAAGTAAAACAGTGCGCCGAAAACCAGCGTATAGGCAATCTGAACCCCAAGAAAGCCCGCAAGGACCGGGGCCGACGCATCCCAACCATACCTCATGCTGCCGAAACCGACAAAAAAGTCGGAAAAAATCGACGCGCGAACGCCGGCATTCATCAGCAGCGACGTCACGACCTGCTCCACGACGCTGACGCCGAGGAACACCCCGAAAGCCGCCAGCAACTTATGCCTGCTGCTGAAATTGCCGACGGCGATGGAAAGGTAGATATGGAGCGTCACCTCGGCGATCGAAAACAGGGCGAGGATAATTACCTCTGCCAGAACGCCGTAAAACGAAGCGCCGAACGGCTCGTACGCGCGCAGGAAAGAAGGCCATCCCTCGCGCATCTGCTGCAGCGTATTGGCATCGACCGCGAGCAGGAAGATGGAGAGCGCCGCGACGATCAGGCTCAGGACCGTCCACATGACCGTGACGATGGTTTTCGCGTCCAGGTGCATATGCGTTTTGACCGGCAGCGTAAAGGAAAGGTACCCTTCGTCGCCGAGCAGGTTCTTCTGGAAGCGCTGGATCAGCACGACGAGCGTCATGACGAAAAGGGCCGCGATCAGAAGGACATAGATCGTCATCGCGACGGTGAACGGGACAGAGCCCCCGAATTCATCGTAATTGGCACTGATAAAAATCTTATTCACGAGGGCGAAGACGAGGATGAGCCCGTAAAGCGGCAGAAAGATGCGCCGCGTGGCCCGGATCTCGTATTTGATCAAATTGCCTAACATTTGAATACCTCCCGGAAGAGCGCGTCCACGCTTTTTTTCTCTTTTTCCCGAATGTCGTCCACCGTCGAGGTCAGCACGATATTGCCCATATTGATAAAAATGACGTCGTCCAGAATCTTTTCCACATCCGTGATCAGATGCGTCGAGATGACCAGCGTGGCGTTTTCGCTGTAGTTGCCGAGAATGGTGTCGAGGATATAGTCACGCGCCGCCGGGTCGACGCCGCCGATGGGTTCGTCGAGCACATAGAGCTCGGCCTCGCGGCTCATGACCAGGATGAGCTGCACCTTCTCTTTCGTGCCCTTCGACATGGTCTTCAGCCGGTCCCTGGGGTTGATGTGGAGCCGCCCCAGCATGTCGTACGCCTTTTCCTTCCTGAAATCCGCGTAGAAATCGCCGAAGAAGTCGATGATCCCCTGTACGCTCATCCAGTCGTTCAGATACGTCCTCTCCGGCAGGTACGACACGATCTTCTTGGTCTCGACGCCCGGCTTCCTGCCCTCTATCAAAACCTCTCCGCCGTTGGGGGTCAGCAGGCCGTTCGCCAGCTTGATCAGCGTCGTTTTTCCGCTTCCGTTCGGGCCGAGCAGCCCGACGATCCTTCCCCTGGGGATGGAAAGGTTCACCGAATTCAGCGCCAGGCACCCCGGGAAATATTTCGTGAGATTTCTGCACTCCAAGATGCTATCCATTCCGTTCTTCCTCCTTAATCGTCTGCTCGAGAAGGGCGATGCTCCGCCGGTTTTCATAACCCAGCCTGTTCATTTTGTCTATAAAATCGTGGATCAATCCGACCGCAAGATTTTCTTTGAGTTGTGCGATCCGGTCCACGTTTTCCGTCACGAACCGCCCGCTCGTCCTCTGGGCATACAGCAGCCCCTCCGTTTCCAGCTGCGACAGGGCGCGCTGCATGGTATTCGGATTGACCGCCGCTTCGGCGGCCATGTCGCGCACGGAAGGGAGCCTCGAACCCGGCGGATAAATTCCGGAGACGATCATCAACTGAATCTGCTCCACCAACTGCGCGTAAATCGGCCTGTCGGATTTAAGATCCCACGGCATAAAATTACCTCCGGCCTTATGTATTAATTTACTAATACAATTATACATATTTCCCTTTTTCTGTCAAGGGGTTCAGCTCACATCCCGCTTTTTAAACACGAACAGCCCGCAGGCGGTAAAGACGATGAGCGTGAACAGGACGACCAGCAGCGGCGTCCGCATCTGCGCGAGGGAATCCGCGGCCGCGATGACGGGAAACTGCCAGGAAAAGCTCACCGTCGCCTTCCCTCACGGATTTGCCATCATCACGTTCAGAAGGATGCAGATGCCGTCGAACACCAACCAGCGCGTAGATGTCGCCTTTTTTCACCTGGAAATCCAAGTCGGAAACCGCGGCAAATTTTCCGTAGCTTTTGCAGGCGCGGTCTGTTTTCAGTATGACTTCGGACAAATTTAACACCTCTTCTGTACTATTGTACTAATTTACTAATACAATAGTACATTTAATCCCGTCTGTCAAGCCTTTTTTATGCGGAGTCGAAGCGGCGTGCCGCCGCTGCCGAGCCCTGCCGTTCAGGCCGGTGAAAAAGCTCCCGGGGCCAAAAAATGTCCTCGGGAGAAATATCCAGACCGTCCAGGGCGCAAAGCGTCTTTCGCGCCTACGGCGGGCACGGCGTCGGCTTTGTGAAAACTGCGTCTTGCCTTCTCATCCCGGGAACGCACCCGATCGGTCTTCCGCCCCGGGACGCACCCGATCGCCGGGTGTAAACTTGTGTGCAGGCCTCAGCTCGCCCCGGCCGTAACAGCATCGGCGCGCTCGGCACTATTTCTGGTTTCTGCGGACCTCGGAGGTTCCTTTTTCCCGCAGATAAGTGCTCTCAAGGTCGGAGAGATGGAGCTTCACCGCCAGCGGATACCGGTCGAACGCCTGGCTGATGGAAAAATTGCCGCCCTTGACCGCGTCGTCGAATCCCCCCATATGCCAGCGGATCGCGATCGCTTCCGCGGGTTTCAGGCGCATGAACCGCTCGATCAGAAAGACGGACTTCTCGCCGTGCCCATACGGAAAACTGTCGCGGATGGAATAATAAGGGCGCTTTTCCCACGCGCCCGTCTCCTCGTTTTTCACATTGCGCGTTCCCCTGACATAAAACTGCGTTTTGCAGATGTCGTGGAGCAGGGCGCAGATGGCGAAGCTCTCTTCGCTGTCTTTTTCCGGGTCGAAATGCTTTTCGCGCATGACATGATAGACGCTCACGCTGTGCTGCGCGAGCCCGCCGAGACAGGCACAGTGGAACTTTGTGCTGGCCGGGGCGACAAAAAAATCCGTGGTGCGCAGCCAGTCGAGCAGTCCTTTGGAACCCGCCCTGAAGATTTCTTTTTGATAAATATCTTCAAATTCTTCTCTGGCACCCATGGAAAATTGCCTCCAATCGTTTATAATAGGATTATAACATAAAACGGAGTTGTTTCATTGCAAATTGGCATGAAATGAACAATTGAAATCGGGAGGATCAAACTATGGTTGACAACCGCTATCTGAAGCTTCTGGCGAAGCAATACCCGAACGCGCAGGCGGCCGCATGTGAAATCATCAACCTGAAAGCCATCACCTGCCTGCCGAAGGGAACAGAGTTCTTTTTCAGCGACCTGCACGGCGAGTACGGCGCCTTTCTGTTTCAGCTGCACAGTGCTTCCGGCGTCGTACGCAAAAAAATAGACGAGCTGTTCGAGCAGTCCATTTCGGAAAAAGAACGCTCCGCTCTCGCCAGCCTGATCTATTACCCGGAAACAGAGATCGCACAGGCGAAAAAAAAGGCCGAAAATTTCGAGGACTGGTGCCGCGTCTCCATCTACCGGCTGGTGGAGCTCTGCCGGGAGGCCGCCTCGAAATACACGCGGTCCAAGGTGAGGAAAAAGCTGCCGCCCGCTTTCGCCTACATAATCGATGAGCTCCTCCATGCGGACGGCGGAAAAAACAAAGCGCAGTATTCCAACGGGATCATCCGGGCCATCGTCGAAACGGGGATGGGCACCCAGTTCATCGTCGCGCTCTGCCGCCTGATCCGCCAGCTGCTCGTCGACCGGCTGCACATCATCGGCGACATCTTCGACCGCGGGCCGCACGCCGACAAGATTATGGATCTGCTGCGCGGCTACGACGTGGATATTCAGTGGGGGAACCATGACATCGCCTGGATGGGGGCGGCCGCCGGCAACCTCGCCTGCATCGCCAACGTGCTCCGCATCGGCATCAGCTACAACAATTTCGACCAGCTCGAGGACGGCTACGGCATCAACCTGCGCCCGCTTTCCGTGTTTGCGGAAAAAGCCTATCGCGACGACCCCTGCAGTTGTTTTCAGCCGCATCTGCTGGATAAAAACCAGTTCGACGCGGTCGATATTCAACTGACCGCCAAAATGCATAAGGCGATCGCCATCATCCAGTTCAAGCTCGAGGGCCAGTTGATCCAGAAGCACCCGGAATATCAGATGGACGACAGGGTCCTGCTGAACAAGGTCGATTACAAAAACGGCACCGTTCTGCTGAACGGAAAGTCCTATCCGCTCCGCGACCGGTCGTTTCCCACCGTGAACCCGGACAATCCGCTGGAGCTTACCAAAGAAGAAGAGAACCTGATGAAGACCCTCGTCTCTTCTTTCCGGCACAGCGAACGGCTGCAGAAGCACATCGGCTATCTGTATTCCCACGGGGGCATGTATCTGTGCGTCAACTCCAACCTGCTGTACCACGGCTGCCTCCCCATGACGGAAGAGGGCACTTTCGTTCAGGTGCCGATCGGCGGAAAAACGCTTTCGGGCAAAAAGTATATGGAATACCTCGACTCCGTCGCGCGCAGCGCCTATTTTGCGCCGGAAGGCTCCGCCGAACGGGAACAGGCCTGCGACATGATGTGGTATCTGTGGTGCGGGCGCTATTCGCCTCTGTTCGGGAAGAGCAGGATCTCCACGTTTGAACGGTATTTCATCGAAGACAAGGAGACCCATACGGAAATCATGAATCCGTATTATACCTTCATAGAAAGCCGCGAGACCTGCGAGATGATCCTTCGGGAATTCGGGCTCGACCCCTCCTGCTCCCATATCATAAACGGCCACGTGCCGGTCCGGCTGAAAGAAGGGGAAAAGCCCGTGAAGGGAGGGGGCCTCCTGTTCATGATAGACGGCGGCATCTCAAAATCCTATCAAAAGCAGACCGGCATCGGGGGGTTCACGTTCATCGCCAATTCCCGTTACCTCGCCCTGGCGGAGCATAAGCCGCTGAAACCCGGCTGCCTGGTGGAAGAGGGGTCCCCGAAAGTGGAGATCGTCGAGTCCATCACCGAACGGATCACGGTCGGCGACACCGACACGGGAAACGAACTGAAGCGGCGCATCCGGGAGCTGACCGCCTTGCTGGAATCCTACCGGAGCGGGGTTCTGCAGGAAACCACCTGACGTTCTCGCGATTTTCCGGGCGGTCCTGTCGCGGAGCGTCCGGCTCCCTATGCCAAAAACGGGCAGGCGGATTTTTCCGCCTGCCCGTTTTATAAGAAAGACCGGCCGTCCGGATGAACGGCCGAAACGAATCAGGGAGGAGACACGAGCGGCAGCCGGACCGTAAAGGTGCTGCCCTGCCCTACCTCGCTGTCGACCTCGACATCCCCGCCGTACAGGGCGACGAGATGCTTGACGATGGAAAGCCCGAGGCCCGTGCCGCCCACCGCTCTCGAGCGGCTCGCATCCACCCGGTAAAAACGCTCGAAAAGCCTCCCGAAATGCTCTTTCGCGATGCCGATGCCCGTATCCTGCACACGGACGACGGCCATTTTTTTCTGCCGGAGCGACGTGACGGTCACTCTGCCGTTCGGGACATTGTATTTGACCGCATTTTCGATCAGGTTGCCCAAAAGCTGTTCCAGCCGCGTCGGCGAGCAGGAAACATAAATATCCTCGTCCAGGTTCAGGGAGATGGAGACCTGATTTTTTTTGGCGACAGCGCTCATCCGGCCGACGCAGTTCCGCACCGCGTCCGCGACGCTGCACGGCTGAGCCGCCGGATCGTCCTTCGCGTTCTCAATCCTCGAGAGCACCAGCATGTCGTCGATCAGGTGTTGCAGCCTTTCCGCCTCGATGTCGAGGACATCGTAAAAATACCGGCGGGTCTTTTCGTCCCGGTCGGCGCTCTTCAAAAGCTCGATGCTGCCGCGGATGGAAGTCAGCGGCGTCTTCAGTTCATGCGTGACGTTCGCGACGAATTCGCTGCGCATCTCTTCGAGGTTGCGCATACGGGTGACATCGGTGATCACGGCGAGAGAGGCGGCCGTCTTCTGCCCGGAAATGGGCGCGGTATACACGCTGTACTGCCTTTCGCCCTCCGCGATGACGGTGCGGGTGGGCGTGCTGCCGTTTTGGGCGGCGGCCCGCATCAGCTCGGCGATCTGGTTGACAAGAAGACTCCCCGAGAGGGGGACCCCCACCTTGAGATCCATCTTCTGGAGAAGATTGCGCGCACTCTGGTTGAGGAACAGGATAAGGTTGTCTCCCCCCGCAGCCAGGACCCCGTCATCCATGCCCTGCAGAACCCCGTTCAGGCGGTTCTGCTGTTCCGTAAGCTGGAACACGGCATTCTCCGTGTTCTGCGCCATACTGTTGAACGAATCCGCGAGAACGCCCACCTCGTCGCGGAACGTGCCCGTCACACGGCAGGAGTAATCCCCCTGGGAGATGCGCCTCGCCGCGGCCGTCAGCTTGCCGAGCGGGCCCGTCATCCGGCGGACCAGCCAGGCGGTGAGGCCGCACGCGATCAGGATCCCGAGCAGCATGCTACAGGCCGCGATGAGCCAAAGCCGGCTGACGGCGGCGTCCAGCTCATAGGTCGGAAGGGCCGCACGGATAAAATATTTTCCCGGGAGATACTCGGCTTTATAATAATAGCGCCGGCCTGTGCTGGCGCTGATACGCATATCGGTTCCGCTGCCGGTTTTCAGCGCCTGCTGAATCTCCGGGCGATTCAGGTGGTTCTGGCTGATTTCGTCTTTCTCGCTGTCGCCCGTCACTTTGCCGGAAAGGTCGATGATGCTGATGCGCATCTCTTCGCCGGAAGCGGAAAGCCGCGCGCCCACTGTGTCCGCCGCGGCATGGGGGTCCTCCCGGATTTCCCGGTCCTCCGTGGAAAGAATGGCAAGGGCCGTGTCCAGTCTGCCCTCAAATTCCTGCCGGTACTGATGCTGAATCTGAAGGGCGGCACAAAAAAAAGCCGCCAAAAAACCGATGATCACGATGGTGGCATTCAACAGGGTCAATCTCTTTTTCAAAATCCAGCCACCCCCCGCAGAAACACGTCACTCTACAAATTTATAGCCGACGCCCCGCACCGTCTGAATCAGCTTGGGGTTGTCGGGATCGGTTTCGATTTTCTGGCGCAGATAGCGCACGTGGACATCCACCGTTCTGGTGTCCCCGTAATACTCCACGCCCCAGACTTTGTCGAGGAGCGTGTCCCGGGTCAGGACCCTGCCCCGGTTGCGCATCAGCATCACAAGCAGGTCGAACTCTTTCGCAGTCAGTTCGACGGACTGGGAATTCTTGGTGACAAGATGTCTCGTGACATCCACGGTCAGCGTTCCGTGGCGCAGCGGCGCCTCTTCCAGCACTTCGCGGCGCTCCGTGCGGCGCAGGACGGCTTTGACGCGCGCGCACAGCTCTTTTACGCTGAACGGTTTGACGATGTAGTCGTCGGCGCCCAGTTCCAGCCCGAGCACCCGGTCCAGCTCTTCCCCGCGGGCGGTGAGCATCAGCACGGGGATGTTGTGCGTCTCGCGGTTTTCACGCAGCATGCGGCAGACGGTCAGCCCGTCGGGCTGCGGCATCATCCAGTCCAGGATCACGGCGTCCGGCCGGCGCACCTGCACCGCGCTCAAAAGGGAAGCTCCATCCGCAAATTCCTCCGTTTCGTACCCGCTGTCCTTCAGCCCGATTGCGACGATTCTGCGGATGCTCTCCTCATCGTCGGCAATATAAACAAGTGCCATTCACGGTCTCCCATTCCATTTACTGCGTATTCAGATCCGGATGCTGCCCGGTCTCCATATAGATCACCCATTCGGCGATATTCGTCGCGTGGTCGCCCAGCCGTTCCACATATTTCGTGATGAACAGCAGGTCGATTTCGGACATCACGCTGGCCGGATTCTCAGAGATATAGTTGCAGACCTCAAGAATAATCTTGGAAAACATCGCATCGACTTCGTCGTCGCTGTCGCAGATTTTCCGTGCCTCTTCCACGTCCCGGCTGATAAGGACGTTCATGGCCCCGCGGAACATGGCGCGGGCGGACTCCAGCATCCGGACCACGTGGGTGACGGCCAGGCTGTTGCCCTTGAGCTCGCCGGTGCTCAGGATCTCGCAGATGTCGGCGCACTGGTCGGCCTCGCGTTCCACGTCGGTCAGGATCTTGAGAAAAGCCGCGATGGTGCGCAAATCTTTGGCAATGGGCTGCTGCAGCGTAATGAGGTCGATACAGTCCTTTTCGGTGTTGCGGACCATACGGTCGATGTCGTTGTCCCCTTTTGCGACTTCATCAGCCACGGAAAGGTCCATGGTGCGCAGGGCGTAAATCGTCCGCTGCACTCTGGAATCGACCTCGCTTCCCATTTCAGCCATGCGCTGGTTCAGGTTCGCCAGCTCTCGGTCAAAAATCTTTCTAGGCATCTCGTGTTTTCCTCTCCTTATTATACTGGAAAAATCCAGCCAAAGCAATGGGTTCAGCCGAAGCGGCCCGTAATATAACGCTCCGTCCTCTCGTCGTGCGGCTGATTGAACATCTCGATCGTCTCGCTGTACTCGACCAGCTCGCCCAGAAGGAAAAACGCGGTTTTATCCGCGATGCGGGCCGCCTGCTGCATATTGTGCGTCACGATGACGACCGTGTATTTTTTTCTCAGGTCGTCCATCAGGTCCTCGATCTTCGAGGTGGAAATCGGGTCCAGAGCACTGGTCGGCTCATCCATCAGGATGATCTCCGGCTCCACCGCCAGGGCCCTCGCGATGCAGAGGCGCTGCTGCTGCCCGCCGGACAGACCGAGCGCCGATTTTTTCAGCCTGTCTTTCACCTCGTCCCACAGCGCCGCGTTGACCAGGGAGGATTCGACGATCTCGTCGAGCTGCTTTCTGTCTTTGACCCCGTGGATCCTGGGGCCGAAGGCCACGTTGTCATAAAGGGACATGGGAAACGGATTCGGGCTCTGGAACACCATGCCGACGCGCTTGCGCAACAGGGTGACATCGGTTTCCGGCTTGTAAATATCCTCACCGCCGATCGTGACCTTTCCCTGGATGCGGCAGTTCGGAATGAGGTCGTTCATCCGGTTGATCGTCTTGAGGCATGTGGATTTTCCGCATCCGGAGGGGCCGATAAAAGCCGTCACTTTATTTTTGGGAATCGCCATGTTGATGTTTCTCAGCGCCTGAAAATCCCCGTAAAACAGATTTAAGCCGGCAAACTCAATTTTCGTTTCGGCCTGGGCGCTGCCCTCCCGTACCAGTTCCATTTGCGACGGCTGCAAGGCTGCAGTCCTGATCCCAGCTATTTCCATTGTGTGAAAATTTCCTTTCGCATCTCCGACGTTGGAGCATTTTGACCCGAATCTTCAATTTCCATTCTTGCACATTCTCAATATAAGCTGTGGATGTTAAATCTATGTTAAATCAATATTAGAAGGATTTTAATTAAGGTCGAAAAAAGCGCTCCCCCGCAGGGAAGCGCCGACGGCCGGCCTCAGCCGGGCACGCCGAATTTGCGGAATCTGTCGTAACGCCTCCGCAGAAGCTCCTCCGTGCCGAAGGCCTGAAGGTCCACGAGCTTATGATAAATCCCGGTCTTCAGGTTCTCATACAGGTTTTCGAAATCCGCCGGCTCGGGGACGACGCGCTCGACGATTTTCAACTGGAGCAGGTCCTTCGCCGTCATTTTCAAGCACTGGGCGGCCCGGCTGACCTGCGAGGAGTCCTTCCACAGGATGCTGGCGCAGCCCTCCGGCGAAATCACCGAGTAGCAGGCGTTTTCCAGCATCCAGACCTCGTCCGCGACGGCCAGCGCGAGCGCCCCGCCGCTGCCCCCCTCTCCGATAAAGATGGAAAGGATGGGCGTTTTGAGCGCGGACATCTCCATCAGGTTCTCGGCGATGGCCTGCCCTTCTCCCCGCTCTTCCGCCGAGACGCCGCAGAACGCGCCGGCGGTGTCGACGAAGCAGACGACCGGGCGCCCGAATTTTTCGGCCAGCTTCATCTGCCGAAGCGCCTTCCGGTAGCCCTCCGGATGCGGAGAGCCGAAATTCCGCCGCACGCGCTCCTTGGTGCCGCTCCCCTTTTCCTGCGCCACCACGGTGACGGGCATGCCGCAGAGGCGCGCGATCCCGGTCACGATCGCCTGGTCGTCGCCGAAGCGGCGATCCCCGTGCATCTCGACAAAATCGGTGAAGATACCGCGGATGTAGCAGAGGCCGGTCGGCCTGTCTTTGGCGCGGGCCGCGGCGAGATGTTCAAACGCTTCCAAATCTCAGGCCTCCTTCCGATGCAGAGAGAGAAGATTGGCGAGGTACGCTTTCTGCCTGCCCCGCGGGACCACGTCGTCGAGGAATCCCTTTTCCAGCAGGAACTCCGCGCGCTGAAAGCCCGGCGGCAGCTTCTGTCTCATGGTCTGTTCGATCACGCGGGGGCCGGCGAAACCGATCAGCGCGCCCGGCTCCGCCAGGATGATGTCGGCCTCCATGGCAAAGCTCGCGGTCACGCCTCCCGTCGTGGGGTCGGTCAGCACTGCGACGTACAGGTTGCCCGCGTCGCTGTGGCGCTTGACGGCGGCGCTGGTTTTGGCCATCTGCATCAGCGAAAGCGTCCCCTCCTGCATCCTCGCCCCGCCGGAGAGCGTAAAGCCGACGACCGGGAGCGAATGCTCCGTCGCGTACTCGAACAGCCTCGTGATCTTTTCCCCGACGACGGTGCCCATGCTGCCCATCATGAAATCCGCCTCCATCACAAAAAGCGCGCAGGGGAACCCCTCCACGCAGGCCGTCCCGCAGACGACGGCCTCGTTTTCCCCGCTCTTGAGGCGGGCATGCCACAGTTTTTTGTCATAGTTCGGAAAGTCGATCAGATTGGTGGAGCGGAGCTCTCCGTCGTGCTCCGTAAAAGAATCCGCGTCCGTCAGCAGGCCGATGCGCTGCCTCGAGTTCAGGCGGAAATGGTGGCCGCATTTGGGGCACACGCCCGCGTTTTCGTTCAGGTCGCCCGTGAGGATGATCGCCCTGCACTTCGGGCAGGAGATGCACATCTCGTCCGGAACGTCGGGGATGGAATCCTTCGTGCGGCTGTCGTACCATTCCAGCGGATTGTTCGGTTTTTTAAACAGGTTTTTGGTCAGTTTCATGAGCGGTGTTCCCCTCGAATCTCTCCATGAAGTCGGTATGATACCCGCCGGAGCGGAACTCCGGGTCGTTCAGGATGCGGCGGTGCATATCGGCGTTGTGATCCACGCCGCCGATGACAAGCTCGCACAGCGCCGCCTGCATCTTGCGGACGGCCTCTTCCCTGGTCTGCGCATGGACGATCAGCTTGCCGATCAGGGAATCGTAAAACGGCGGAACCGTATAATCCGGAAACAGCGCGGTGTCGAACCGGACCCACGGGCCGCCGGGGATGTGCAGCAGGGTGATCTTCCCGCTGCTCGGGCGGAAGTTCCGGTTCGGGTCCTCCGCATTGATGCGGCACTCGATGGCGCAGCCCGCCGGCGCGACATCCTTCTGGCTGAAATTCAGCGGAAGGCCCGCCGCGATGCGGATCTGCCATTTGACCAGATCGATCCCCGTGACCATTTCCGTCACGGCATGTTCCACCTGCAGGCGGGTGTTCATCTCCATAAAATAGAAATTCTTCCGGTCATCCAGCAGAAATTCCACCGTTCCGGCGTTCACGTAGCCGACGGCCTTCGCGGCGCGAACGGCGCACTCCTCCATCCGGGTGCGGGTCTTCGGGTCGAGGTGCGGGGCGGGGCTCTCTTCCAGAAGTTTCTGGTGCTTCCGCTGGATGGAACAGTCGCGCTCCCCCAGTGTCACGATGTTCCCGGCCGAGTCGCACAGAAGCTGGACTTCGACATGCTTGGCCGGGTCCAGGTATTTTTCCAGATAGACGGCGCCGTCGCCGAATGCCATGCGCGCCTCCGCCGAGGCGATGGAAAAGGTCTTCTCCAGCTCTTTTTCGGAGCGGACCAGACGGATGCCGTTCCCCCCGCCGCCGCTGCGGGCCTTGATCAGCAGGGGATAGCCGATCTTTTCCGCGGCCCGCTTGGCTTCTTCCGTATTCACGACCATGCCGCTCCCCGGCACGACCGGCAGGCCGGCTTCCTGCATGGCGCGGCGGGCCATATCCTTGTCGCCCATCTTCGCGATCACGCCGGAGGGCGGGCCGATGAAGGTGATCTTGCACTGTTCGCAGAGCGCGGCGAATTTTGCGTTTTCAGAAAGCAGGCCGTACCCCGGGTGGATGGCGCCCGCCCCCGTCGCGACCGCGGCGGACATGATCGACCCCATGTTCAGGTAGCTGTCCCGGACCGAAGCGGGTCCGATGCAGATGCTCTCGTCCGCGAGGCTGACATGAAGCGCGTCGCGGTCCGCTTCGGAAAAGACCGCGACCGTGGAAATCCCCATCTCTTTGCAGGCCCGAATGATGCGGACGGCGATCTCGCCGCGGTTCGCAATCAGGATCTTGGAAAACAAGGCCGTCACTCCTTCTGTGGGGGAACCAGCGCGAAAGAAAGCTCCGCGCTGACGGCCAGTTCGCCGCCTACGCTGCCCCTTCCCTTTGCAAAATAAAACGGCGGCCTGCTTTTTATAAGGCTGCATTCGATCTCAAGCGTCTCGCCCGGCTTGACCTGACGCTTGAAGCGCACGCGGTCCAGGCCGGCGAACAGGGGAATTTTTCCCCTGACCTGATCCGCCAGAAGCACGCAGCACGTCTGAGCGAGCATTTCGCACTGGATGACGCCGGGAACGATGGGCATCCCGGGAAAATGCCCCTGCAGGAACCACTCGTCGCCTTTGATGAAGCACCGGCCGGCCGCGAGGTTCTCCCCGCGCAGCTCCGCCTCGTCGATCAGCAGCATCGGCTCCCTGTGGGGCAGTATTTTTTTCAGTTCGTCTCTGTTCATTCTGTCGCTCCTTTAGAGGTTAGATGTTGGATATTGGATGTTAGAGGCCAGAAAAGGCAGGACCTTGGGGGTTCTCTTGATCTTCCAACCTCCGGCCTCTAACCTCTAAGTCGGAAAAGCACCTGGCCGTATTCGACGATCGACCCGTCGCCGGCGCAGATCTCGACGACCTCGCCGTCCTGGTCGGAGCTGATCTCGTTTAAGAGCTTCATCGCCTCGATCACGCAGATGACGTCGCCCTTCTTAACCTTGCTGCCGACCTTGACGTAAGGCTCCTGCTCCGGAGAGGGCGAAACGTGAAACACGCCCACCATCGGACTTTTGATCTCGCGGAGGCCCTCCGCCGGATCCGGCGGGACCGCGCATTTTTCATCCGCTCCCGGCGCGCAGGACGCAGGCGGCGCGTCGGAAGGGGCGGCCGGGCGCTTTTCGAGGCGGATCTTCCGGGTCCCGTCCGCAACTTCGATCTTTGTCAGCCCCGCATCTTTCATGATCTGCGCAAGCGCCTGGATTTCATCAAGATTCATCGAACTTCCTCCCTTTCAGCGATCTCTATTCCGCTTTTCGGAACACAAGGCAGGCATTGTGCCCGCCGAACCCCAGGTTGGTGGAAAGCGCAAAGTCGAGCTCCGCTTTCCGCGCCGTGTTGGGGACATAGTCGAGGTCGCATTCCGGGTCCGGCACCCGGTACCCGATGGTGGGCGGGATCATGCCGTTGGTCAGCGCCAGCACGCAGACGATCGCCTCGGCGGCGCCGGTCGCGCCGAGCATGTGGCCGGTCATGGATTTGGTGGAGCTGATCTGCGTCGAATACACCTGTTTTCCCAGCGCCTTTTTGAACGCCTTCGTCTCGATTTTGTCGTTCAGAACGGTTCCGGTCCCGTGCGCGTTGATATACAGCCGGTCGTCCGGGCCGACGCCCGCTTCTTTCACGGCTTTGCGGATCGCTTCCGCCGCGCCGATCCCCTCCGGCTGAGGGGCCGTCATGTGGTAGGCGTCGTTCGTGTTGCCGTATCCGCAGATCTCCGCATAGACCTTCGCCCCGCGCGACACGGCGTGCCCGTATTCCTCCAGAATCAGGATCGCTCCCCCCTCGCCCATGACGAAGCCGCTCCGTTCGCGGTCGAACGGGATGGACGCCCTCGCGGGGTCCTTCGAGGTGGAAAGCGCCATGCAGTTGGAAAAGCCGGCGACGGCGAGCCCGTTGATGGTCGCTTCGGAACCCCCGGCGATCACGGCATCCGCCTCGCCGCGCTGGATCACCCGGTAGGCTTCGCCGATGGAATGGGCCGACGTGGCGCATGCGGTGACGATGCACATCGAAGGCCCTCTCGCGTTCTCCGCGACGGCGATGTTGCCCGAGGCGATGTTGGCGATCAGCTTCGGGATGAAAAACGGAGAGATCCGCCTCGGGCCGGACTTGTTCAGTTTGGTGCATTCGTCGATGAAAGTCTGCATGCCGCCGATGCCGGAACCGACGAAAACGCCGAGGCGCTCCGGCTCGACCTTTCCCCGCAGACCGCTGTCGTCCATCGCCTCCCGGGCGGCGGCCATGGCATACTGGCAGAAAAGATCGGTCTTGCGCAGCATGGCGTGTTCGATGGAATCCTCCGGGTGGAAATCCTTCACTTCCGCCGCCAGCCCGACTTTATAATCCGTGGTGTCGAACCGGGTGATGGGCCCGACGCCGCAGGTCCCGGCAAGCAGGGCCCGCCAGAACGACGGCGCGCTGTTGCCGACCGGCGTGACAGCGCCCATCCCCGTAATCACAACTCGTTTGTTCATATGAATCCTCCCGATGGGTCAGATGCAAAGGCCGCCGTCCACGCGGATGACTTCGCCCGTCAGATACGACGCGCCCTCCCCCGCGAGAAAAACCGCAAGGCTGGCCACGTCTTCCGGCTTTCCCGCGCGTTTCATGGGGATGGAGGACACGATGGCGTCCCGCGCCTTGTCGCCGAGCTTCCGCGTCATGTCCGTGTCGATAAAACCCGGCGCGATGGCGTTGCAGGTCACACCGCGCCCGGCCAGCTCCCGCGCCACGGTCTTGGTCAGGCCGATCAGCCCCGCCTTGGCCGAAGCGTAATTCGCCTGCCCCGCGTTCCCCGTCAGCGCCGCGACGGAGCTGATATTGATGATCCTGCCCGTGCGGCGGTGCAGGAAATGGTGGTAACAGTGCCGGATCATATGAAAAGCGCCCTTGAGGTTCGTGTCGATCACCGCGTCGAAATCCTCTTCCTTCATCGTGGCGGTGAGGCCGTCGCGCGTGATGCCGGCGTTGTTGACGAGGATGTCGATCTTGCCGAAGTCCCTGAGGATCTCCTCCACCACCGCCTTCGTCGCCTCAAAATCCGACACGTCGCATCGGTACGCCCGGCAGCGGACGGAAGATTCCGAAGCCAGCGCGCACGTCTCTTCGGCGGCCTTTTCGTTCCCGGCGAAAATCACGGCGACATCCGCGCCGCTTTCCGCCATCTTCAGGGAAATCGCCCGGCCGATCCCGCGCGACCCGCCCGTGACGACCGCCACCTGACCGGTCAGTCCGCTCATATCCGTTCCTCCTTTTCGCGTAAAGCGGAAACCGCTTCCCGCAGCGTTTCCGCATCCTCCACATGACGGATGCGCACGCCCGGCAGCGTTTTTTTCACAAGCCCGCTCAAAACCTTGCCGGGGCCGACCTCCACGAAGGTGTCGATCCCCATGGAACGCAGGTTCTCCAGAACTTTCCTCCAAAGCACGGGGTGGTTGATCTGACGGACGATATGGTCCCGGATGTTCTCCGCATCCGCATCATACCGCCCCGCCGTGCAGTCGGAGAAGACGGGGATGCCGGGCGCCCGGACGGGAACGGCCGCCAGCACGTCGCGCAGCTTTTCCGCGGCGGGGTCCATGAACGGCGAATGGAACGCCCCGCTGACGGCGAGCTGGACCGTTCTCCCGCCTGCCGCCGCGGCATCGGCGCAGAACGCTTTCAGTTCTTCCAAGTCGCCGGCGACGGCCACCTGCCCCGGGCAGTTATAGTTGACCGGGTACACGCGCCGATACCGTCGGCAGAGCTCTTCCACCGTCTCGTCCGTGAGTTTCAGGACCGCCGCCATCCCGCCGCCGTCCCGCTGCGCGGCCTCGTTCATGAAAAAACCGCGCCTGCAGACAAAGGAAAAACCGTCCTCCGGCGAGAAGACGCCGGAAAAGGTCAGCGCCGCAATCTCGCCGAGCGAAAAGCCGGCGACGGCGTCCGGTCGCATGCCGGCTTCACGCAGAGCTTCCGCGGCGGCAAGATCGACGCAGTACACGCACGGCTGCGTGTTGACCGTAAGGGAAAGCTCCTCTTTCGGCGCCGTGAAGCATTGACGCGAGGTGCCGGGGCGGATCCCGTCCGCGAGACGAAAGACCTCCGCGGCGGCGCGGGAACAGTCGGCGAGGCTTTTACCCATCCCGGTATTCTGGGTCCCCTGTCCGCTGAAAAGGAACGCTACTTTACCCATTTTTTCGCACCGTCCAAAAGGGATTCGGCCTCCGCGAAGATTTCCTCTATGATCTCGGCCGCGGTCTGCTCCTTCTTGACCAGGCCGGCGATCTCGCCCGCGAGGAAGCAGCCGTGCTCGGCGTCCCCTTCCCGCGCGGCGCGGCGGAGGGCGCCGGCGCCGAGTTTCTCTAATTCCTGGACGGAGACGCCCGCGTCCCGCTCTTTCTTTTCAAACTCTCTGGAAAAAGGCGTTTTGAGCGACCGCACGGGATCGCCGGTCCGTTCCCCCGTCACAACGGTGTCGAGCTCGTTCGCCTTCAGAATCTTGTCTTTGTAGACCTGGCTGATGGTGCATTCTTTCGCCACGAGGAACCGCGTGCCAAGCTGGACCCCCGACGCGCCGAGCATCAGCGCCGCGGCGACCCCCCGGCCGTCGCCGATGCCGCCCGCGGCGAGCACCGGGATGCTGACGGAATCGCAGACCTGCGGCAGGAGCGCCATGGTATGCAGCCTGCCGATATGCCCGCCGCTCTCGGCTCCCTCAGCGACAACGGCGCAGGCCCCGCGCTTTTCCGCAAGCCGCGCAAAGCCGGTCGAGGCGACGACCGGGACCACCTTGATACCGGCGGCGAGCCAATCCGGCATATATTTCGCCGGGTTCCCCGCGCCCGTGGTCACGACGGGGACCTTCTCCTCCGCGACGACCTGCGCCACTTCCGCCACAAAGGGGCTCATCAGCATGACGTTGACGCCGAAAGGCTTCGAGGTCATCTGCCGACATCTGCGGATCTCCGCGCGGAGCTGTTCGCCGTTGGAGTTCATGCCCGCGATGATGCCCAGCCCGCCGGCATTGGAAACCGCGGAGGCGAGGGACGCGTCCGCCACCCACGCCATGCCGCCCTGAAAGATCGGGTATTGAATCTGCAGCAGGTCGCAGATCTCAGTTTTTATCATCCTTTTCTCTCCTTTTCAACGATTCCGTCATCCCCACCGGATGACGCAGGCCCCGGAGGTCAGTCCGCCGCCGAACGCGACCAGCGCCAGAAGGTCGCCGCTGTGAAAGGTCTGCTTCCGGTTGAACTCGTCCATCAGAATCGGAATGGCCGCCGAAGATATGTTTCCGTAATGCTCTATGTTGCAGCAGTATTTCTCCGCCGGGATCCTCAGCCTTTTTCTGGCCGACTCGATGATGCGCAGGTTTGCCTGATGCGGCAGGACCCACGTGATGTCCTCCTGCGAAAGGCCCGCGTCCCGGATCGCGGCCTCGAGCTGAGAGGCCATTTCGCCGACGGCGAATTTGTAGACGTCGTGCCCGCGCCACGTAAGGACCGGCGCGGGTTTCGGCGCGCGGTTGAACGGCGAATTCCCACTCACGTTCGGGATGAACATGATCTCCCGGTTGCCCTGGGCGGAAATGCGGATGGAGAGCAGGTTGTCGCCCTCCCCGAGCACCACGGCCCCCGCGCCGTCACCGAACAGCACACAGGTGGAGCGGTCTTTCCAGTCCAGCAGCTTCGACATGTTCTCACAGGAGACGATCAGCACCCTCCTGACGCATCCCCGCTCGAAAAATCCGTCCGCGATGTCGAGCGCATAGAGAAAACCCGTGCAGGCGGCGTTGATGTCGAACGCGGGGCAATGGGCGCCCAGCCGCTCCTGCAGCACGCAGGCGAGCGAGGGGGTGAAATAATCGCCCCGGATCGTGGAGCAGATGATCAGATCGAGCTCCGACGCCTTGACGCCCGCCTGCTCGAGCGCGGACCGGCCGGCGGCCTCGGCGACATCGCTGATGGTTTCGTCCGTGCAGACATAGCGGCTCTTGATTCCGGTCCTCGAATAAATCCATTCGTCCGAAGTTTCCACGATCTCTGCAAGATCGTCATTCGTTCGGGCGCACTTGGGATGTGCGCTTCCCGTACCCAGTATTTTAAAATTCATGTCTCCTCCACTGCCGTTTCCGCAGCCGTCATCCGGGCGAAAACCGGCAGCAATTGTTTTATCATTTCCCCAATTGTACCAATTTTTCCATATGTTATTTTTCTTTTCAGAAATATTTTTTCATTTTGCATAGACCTGAGGGACGGCTGCGGGCCGTTTTTTCCCGGATCTCGGAACGGGACCGGTCTTTCCGATCGGGGCTTTTCCCGACCTCCCGCCGTCCGGGATTCCCGACCCGTTTCGCGACAATCTCGCGGAGGCGGTATTTCTGGATCTTCCCGCTCGCCGTGACCGGAAACTCCTTCATGAAACAGACGTACTTCGGCACCTTGTGCCGGGCGAGCTGCGCGGCGACATAGTCGCGGATCTCGTCGCCCGTGGCGGACATCCCCGGCTTCAGGATGATGCAGGCCGCGATCTCTTCCCCGTATTCCTCGCTGGGCACGCCGACCACCTGAACGTCCCGGACGGCCGGGTGGGAATACAGGAATTCCTCGATCTCTTTCGGATAGATATTCTCCCCCCCGCGGATGATCATATCCTTGATGCGGCCCGTAATGCGGTAATATCCGTTCTTGTCGACGCAGGCGAGGTCCCCCGTGTGAAGCCAGCCCTCCGGGTCGATGACCCGCGCGGTCTCTTCCGGCATCTTATAGTACCCTTTCATCGTATTGTAGCCGCGGGAGCAGAACTCCCCCGGCACCCCCACCGGCTGCTCCCGGCCGGTCTTCGGGTCCACGATCCTGGTCTCGACGCCCGGCATCGCCTTTCCCACCGTGCGGACGCGGAGCTCCAGCGGGTCGCCGGTGGTCGTCATCGTGCTGGCGGGGGAAGACTCCGTCTCGCCGTAGGTGATGGTGATCTCCCTCATGTGCATTTCGTCGACCACCTTGCGCATGATTTTTTCCGGGCACGGGGAGCCGGCCATGATCCCCGTGCGCAGCTTCGCGAAGCGATGGTTCCGGAACTCCGAATGCTCCAGCATCGCGATGAACATGGTGGGGACGCCGTGGACCGCCGTGCAGCCTTCGCGGTCGATCGCATCCATCACGACGGTCGGCCTGAAGTGCTCCACCGGCACCATGGAGGTGCTGTGGGTCAGGCACGCCATCACGCCCAGCACCAGCCCGAAACAGTGGAAAAAGGGAACGGGGATGCACAGTTTGTCCTTTTCGGTCAGTTTCATGCAGTCCCCGATCCCTTTGCCGTTGTTGAGGATATTGTAGTGAGTCAGCATCACGCCTTTCGGGAATCCCGTGGTCCCCGACGTGTACTGCATGTCGATCACGTCCTGTGCGTCCAGCGACGACTCCACGCGGCGGTACTCCTCCTCGCTGAATCCGCCGCCGAGGCGGAACAGGTCCTCGAAGCGATAAGTCCCCGGCACGGGGCGCCCGCCGACATGGATCACGCTTTTGAGGAACGGAAGCGACGGTTCGTGCAGATGCCCCGGCGCGCTGTTTTTCAGGCTCGGGCAGACCGCGTTCAAGGTCTCGAAATAATCGTTTCCCTTGAAGCCGTCGATCAGCACGAGGGCTTTCGCGTCGGACTGTTCCAGCAGGTACTCCAGCTCATATTTTTTGTAATTGGTGTTGACGGTGACCAGCACCGCTCCGATCTTCGCGGTCGCAAACAGCGTGATGAGCCATTCCGGGACATTGGTCGCCCAGATCGCCACATGGTCGCCCTTGCCGATGCCGATGGCCAGAAGCCCCCTTGCGGCAAGGTCGCATTCTTCCCGGAATTCCCGCCACGTCCTGCGGTAGGGGCGGTCGACATAGGCCACGGCCTCCCGGTCCGGATAGTGCGCCGCAACCCGGTCGAGCTGTTGCCCGATCGTAAGGTTCAACATGTTCTGCATCATCAAAAGTCCCTTCCCTTTCTGTCAAGACCATATCCGCGTTTCATGACCCTTTCCCTTCAATTTCTGCCGCTTTCTCCGCAATTTTTAACAGATTATCTATCATATTCGTAT
Organism: Caproicibacter sp.; assembly: GCA_036741535.1. Taxonomy (GTDB): domain Bacteria; phylum Bacillota; class Clostridia; order Oscillospirales; family Acutalibacteraceae; genus Thermocaproicibacter. The sequence goes on from DAINSB010000001.1 coordinate 47,550, forward strand.
GAATGATATTATCTAGTAACAATAACGGTATTATAGCACGATTCCTTTATGGCGATCAAGAAAAAAATGGATTTCGGCAATAATCCATAATTCGTCTATAATTTTTCCATATCCTTCCCGTTATTCATGCATACTAGATAAAAAGCGGAGCGGCCGGCGGGTTTTGGTTTCGCTTATTTCGGGCGCAGGTCATATTTTTTGAATTTTCCGGGATAAAATGTGGCAAAGCTGAATAAGAATACATCGGCTTCCTTCGGAGAAAAAGCGGGAAACGGATTGACAGATTCCCATTCCTGCTCTATGATAATGATCACTGTAATATTTTTCATTTTCTGGTAAAATTCTTCGGGTTCAGACAGAAATCCCCCGGATCCTGTCCTTCGTAAGTCGGTCGGATTTGTTAAATTAAAATAAATATTGTTTTTTTTTATTTTATTTTTTGTTTTATATTGAAAGATTACATCAGAGAGAATACAATAGGGGTGGAGAAAATCCTTTCTTTCGCTTACACGACAGTCCTCATTTCGGTGGACTTTTACCATCTTTTCACAAACGGAAAACGCCTTCAGCATGTGCTGAAGGCGTTTTCCGTTGTCGCCGAAGATACTTTCCCGCGGAAAAGGAATGTTTTCACCATTCGGATCCATACTATTTTAGCGGTATATGCCCCCGAAAAACGTTTTATTTTTTCCGCGCGAAGGGGGATTCGCGACCGGATGGAAAATAAGTTGACATAACTTAGTTGACATAATTTTTAATTCGATATAAAATAGAAGTATGCTTAGCACTCATAATAGCTGAGTGCCAGAGCTTCATGGCTGCCTGCAAATCCAATGGAAAGGGACTGATCAGCATGCAATCTTCTTTTAAAACGCGGTTGAGAAATACCGACAACACCTACAAGGAGCTGTTCGTCCGGTATCCCAATAACCCGATTCTAACCGCCAAAGATTGGCCTTATGCAGCCAACACCGTGTTCAATCCCGCGGCGACGATTTTTAACGGCAAGACGCTTCTGCTGGCCCGTGTGGAGGACCGGCGGGGATTTTCCCATTTTACAAAAGCCATCAGCGACGACGGCATCACGAACTGGCAGATCGACAAATGGCCGACCCTCGAAGCGAACCCCAATTACCCGGAAGAGGCCTGGGGCATCGAGGACCCGCGCATCACCCGCATTGACGAGCTCGACTGCTGGGCCGTGGTCTACACCTCGTTCTCCTACTCCGGCCCCACCGTCTCGCTCGCCCTGACGAAGGATTTCGCCTCGTTCGAGAAAAAAGGCTCCATCATGCCGCCGGAAGACAAGGACGCGGCCATTTTCCCGAAAAAGTTCAAGAACAAATGGCTTCTGATCCACCGGCCGATCGGTGCCCATCTCGGCAGCACGGTGCCGGTCGGCCCCGGAGCACATATGTGGGCGTCTTTTTCGACGGACCTGAAATACTGGGGCGACCACAGCATCCTGATCAACGCCCGCAACGGCGGCTGGTGGGACGCGAACAAGGTCGGCCTCTGCGCGCAGCCGCTGGAGACTCCGGAGGGCTGGCTCATCCTGTACCACGGCGTAAGGCAGACGGCGTCCGGCTCCCTGTACCGGCTGGGGCTCGCTCTGCTGGATCTGGAAAACCCGCTGAAGGTGTTGCGCCGGAGCGATGAATGGATTTTCGGGCCGGAGGAATCCTATGAACGGGAGGGTGACGTCCGCGACGTCGTTTTTCCCTGCGGATGGGTGCTCAACAAAGAGGCGGGAACCGTTCGGATGTACTACGGAGCGGCCGACACCTGTATCTGTCTTGCCACCGCATCGCTGAACGATCTTTTGGAATATATCAAAAGCTGTCCCGAACAATAATTTTTTTAATTTTTTTTCAATTCCTGAATAATCGATTTTTTCCGCCGGCAGAAAACCGGCGGAAAGAAATTCTGCGATAAATCGACCATGTCAGAAATGATATGATGAAGTTACAGAAAATTAGGAGGATAAACCTTGAAAGCGTTATTTCTCGCTGGAGGCATGGGCACACGGCTCAGGCCCCTGACCGACCATCTGCCGAAGCCAATGGTCCCGATCATGGGGGTTCCGCTTCTGGACAGAATCATCGAAGAGTTGAAAAGCTGCGGCGTGGACGAGATCGTGCTCAGCACCTGTTACCGCGCCGACTGCATAGAAAGCCACTTCGCCCCGGAGGGAAAGCACGGCATGAAAATACACTGTGTCTGCGAGGAATCCCCTCTCGGGACCGGCGGAGCCATTCGGAACTGCCGGAAATATTTCGACGAAACGTTTTTCGTCTTCAATTCCGACATTCTAAGCAATATCGACCTGAAAAAGCTGATCGCCTTCCACCGGGCCAAGAAGCCCTGTGCGACGATCGCCGTCACCCGGGTCGACGACCCCTCCGCCTACGGGGTCATCGAATACGATGCGGAGGATATGGCCGTTTCTTTCACGGAAAAGCCGGAGCCGGGAAAGGAGAAGTCGAACTTTATCAACGCCGGCATCTATGTGTTTGAACCCGAGGTGCTGGATCTCATCCCCGACGGGAAGCCCGTCTCGATCGAAAAGGACACGTTTCCGCTGCTGCTGAAAAAAAAGAAGCGCATCGCCGTCTACCGGGGAAACAAATACTGGATCGACATCGGAACGCCGAAAAAATATATGCAGGCGCACAAGGATATTTTCGACGGGCGCTGCAGCGTAAAAGAAAACAATTTCGGCAGCAGGAAAATCTACGGGGCGGTCGGCGCCGATATTCACCCTTCGGCCAAAATCACCGGTCCCGTCTGGTTCGGAAAAGACGTTCATATCGGCGCCAACGCGGCCATCGGCCCGAACGTCGTGGTCGGCGACGGCTTTCACGGCGGGCGGGGCTGCGTAGTCCGGAACAGCGTGATCTGGGACGGGGTCTCCACCGGCAGCGGCGTCGAGATCGACCATTCGGTCGTGACCTCCGGCTGCCGTCTGGAAAGCGGCGTACAGTGCACGGGAACCGTCTATTCGCAGGAAAGCAAACTGCCCTTTGAAGACTAGAGGTTGGAAATCGGAGGTTGAAGGTTGGAAGGTCAAGAGAAACCCTCGAGTCTTGCCCTTCCTAACCTCTAACATCCAAATATCTAACATCTAAATTACGAAAGGAATGCAAACATTGGAACGACTGAAAAAGCGTATCGTATTTCTGAGCACGTATCCCCCGCGGGCCTGCGGGATCGCCACTTTCACGCAGGACCTGGCGGGCGCTCTGGCACAGACCGGCAAGGCCGAATGCCATATCGCCGCCATCAGCGACGACCAATACGACTACCCGGACGAAGTGCTGTTTTCTATGAACCAGCAGGACCCGGACGCCTACCCGGAAGCCGCCGGGCGGATCAACCAATTCGGGGCGGACGCCCTGATGATCGAGCATGAATACGGGATCTACGGGGGCAGGTCGGGGGAATATCTGCTGAAGCTGACCGGCATGCTGCAGGTCCCGTACTTCGTCACGCTCCACACCGTTCTGCCGAGGCCGAACAAAAAACAGCGTGAGATCATCCAAAGCCTGGCGGCGGGCTGCAAAAAGCTCGTCACCATGTCGTTTTTTTCCGTCAGGGTGCTGGAAGACGTCTACGGCGTCGATCCGCACAAAATCGTCGTGATTCCCCACGGGGTCCCGCGGCGCGCCGTAAGCAGCCGCGAGGTCCTCAAAAAGCAGGAAGGGCTCGCCGGCCGGTTCATCGTCAGCACGTTCGGCCTGCTGAGCCCCAGCAAGGGGCTGGAATACGGCATCGACGCGGTCGCGCGGGTCGCCAGGAAGCACCCGGAGCTGCTGTATCTGATCCTGGGGCAGACGCATCCGGTCATCAAGAGCCGGGATGGGGAACAATACCGGGAAAAGCTGGAGAACGCCGTCCAGGACTACGGAATTTCCGAAAATGTCCGGTTCGTCAACCGCTACCTGACAAAAGAAGAGATCATCCGCTACCTCTCCCTTTCTGACATCTATATGACTCCCTACCTGGGGCGCGAACAGGCCGTGAGCGGAACGCTCGCCTACGCGGTCGGGTACGGCCGCGTCATCGTCTCGACGCCGTATCCCTACGCGACCGAGATGCTGGCCGAAGGGCAGGGGCTGCTGGCGAAATTCCACAGTTCCGCTTCGCTTGCGAAGTGCATCCTCCAAGTGATCCGCCACCCGGAGATGCAGGCGCAGATGGAGAAAAAAACCGCAGAGCTGGGCAAAAGCATGATGTGGGACCGGGTGGCGGAAAACTATCTGGACCTGTTCGAGACCGTAATTTCAGAGCAAAAAGGAGAAACCGCATAATGGACCCGATCGACACACGCTACCTTTTCCGGATGACGGACGACACCGCGATGTTCCAGCACGCCGTTCTCGGTGTGCCGGACCCGTCGGAGGGCTACACCGCGGACGACAACGCCCGGGCGCTGATCCTCGCGGACATGCTCTACAGCCGCTCCGAAGAGGAACAGTATGAGGCGCTCATGGTACGGTACCTGAGCTTTTTGGTTTACGCGGAGCGCGACCGATGGTTCCGGAATTTTATGGGATACCACCGCCGGTTTCTCGAAAAGCGCGGCTCCGAGGATTCCTTCGGGCGCTGCCTGCTCGCCCTGGGATACACCGCGTCGCAACCCCAGCTTCCCGCGTCGGTCCGCGGCGCTTCGGAAAGGCTGCTGCACCGCACGGTCTCGAGCTGCTCGATCCTGACTCATCTGAAAGGCAAGGCCTACGCGCTGGCCGGGCTGCTCCAGTGGAAAGATCCGGCCGCGCTGCCCTATGTCAAAATGCTGATCGACTCTCTCGTTGATACATACGCGCAGTATCGACGAGAAGACTGGCGCTGGTTCGACGATTCCGTCACGTACTGCAGCGCCATTCTGCCGGGCGTGATGATGTGCGCCTCGGAGCGCGACAAACGCTGCAGGCAGCTCGGGCTGGAAAGTCTCGATTTTCTGCTGGAAACGACGGAAAAAAACGGCGTTTTCAAGCCCGTCGGCTGCAAGGGCTGGTTCAAACGCGGGGGTCAGCCGGCCGAGTTCGACGAGCAGCCCGTGGAAGCCTGCGGCATGGTCCTGGCGTGCCTCAAAGCCTACGAAATGACCGGCGAGGGAAAATACCTTGCGAGCGCCAAGCGGTGCTTTCTCTGGTATCTCGGCGAAAACAGCCAGAGGATCTCTCTGATCGACACGGCGACCGGCGGTTGCTGCGACGGACTCACCCGGCACGGCCTGAACGGAAACGAGGGCGCCGAAAGCATCGTCTGCTGGCTGATCTCCGCGCTGGCGGCGGAACAGGAGCACTGGCTGCTGAAAGAGCCGTGATCTCCGTTTCGACAGCCTACTGCGAAGACAGGGATTCCGGCGCGGAAGAAGACGCGGAATCCGGCCCGTTGCTGACGACGAGGATCACCTGAGAGCCGTAGGTCATCTGGTCGCCGGCTTTCGCGTTGTCCTGGTAGCCGACGACCCTTCCCTTCGGAACGGTGTCGCTGGGCTCTCCCTCCTTCGCGGGGACGGGAACCAGGCCGGCGGAAGTCACCGCGCTCGAAGCCTCCGAAAGCGTCTTGCCCGCGATGTCCGGCAGCGTGCGGAGGCGGGCGCCTTCGCTGACCACGACGACGATCGCCGTGCCTTTCGTCATGTTCGTCCCCGGCTTCGGGTCCTGAGAAATGATGCATCCTTCCGACACGGTGTCGCTGAACTGCTGAGAGGAAAGCAGAATCTGGTAGTCCTGGTTCTCTTCGTCCTGGGAGGACTGCTGGGAGACGAGTTGGGAATAATTCTGCCCGACAAGGTTGGGGACGGCGATCTGGTCGGCCTGCGCGGAAGCCTGCGCCGAGGCTCCGACCTCCCCCGCCGCGGAAGACGGCCCGGAGGCTGCGGTCAGCTCCGCCATATTCTGGGAAGACGCGCCGTTGTGGTTCATCCAAAGGACGCCGATCCCCATCAGGATGGCCAGCATGACCAGGCAGGAGGACCCGATCCACACAAAATCCGGGACCTTCTTCTTCGTTTTTTTCTGCGGGGCGGGGCCGGCCGGAGCCTCGGCGACTCGGTCGAATTTCTGGCTCGTCTCGATCGCGGCGGTGACGGTGGGGGCCGCGGAAAGCTCGGCCCTCAGCCGCTCGAAGGAGGGGGTCCTCTTTTCGGGCGAAACCTGCAGGGCGTTTGCCAGCGCGGACACGACATAGGGCGGAAGGCTGCGCATCAGGGCGTTGGAGATCATCAGCCTCGCGTCCGCCCGGCGCTTCGGCGCCTCCGGCGGCAGGGAGCCCGTCAGCGCGAAAAACAAAGACGCGGCAAAGCCGTAGATGTCGGTCTTTTCGTCGAGGGTGTCCCCGAAAATATACTGCTCGATCGCCGCGCAGCCCGGCACCAGGTCGGGCGGAAGGTCGGTGTCCATCTGCCGGACCTCGCGGATGGAAAAACCGCACAGCTTCATTTTCCCGTCTTTCATGATCTGCAGGGTCTCGGGGGAAATGCCCAGGTGGCAGACGGAATGCGCATGCAGCGAGCTGAGGGACGACAAGACCGGCATAAAGAGCTGCCGCGCGGTGTTCCACCCCAGATTTCCGCCGCTGCGCTCCACAAAATAGCGCAGCGGGATGCTGTCGTCCCATTCGGAGACCGTGTAGGCCGTGCCGTTCTCTTCAAAAATGTCGTAGATATGCTGGATAAAGGACAGTTCGCGCATATGGGCGATCTCGCGCGCGTAAGAGAGAAAATGCGACCTGCATTCCTCGAACACCGGCTCGCTTCCCCCCAGAACGCTGACCTTTTTCCCCTCCGCATCCCTTTCCGACAGGGAGCGGGGAAAGAATTCATGCAGCTCGACCGGGATATTCAGCACGGTGTCGTAGCCGATGTAGACCATGCCTTCGCCGTTGACGCTCTTCATGCATCCGGTCAGATACCGGTCCTGCAGGGGAGTCTGATACGCCAGAGCGCCGCTCTGCTGCGGATCCTCCCGGCGATGGCCGCAGACAGGGCATGTCTCTTTGCCTTCCATGTCGGACATGCAGTTCATACACAGATTGTCGATGTCAGTCATGCTGCCGCCTCCGAACGCAAGATAGACTGAGGATTCTTCCTTTATTCTGATCATCCGCAACCGGATTATCCAATCCTTTGCAGAACATTTCCATAAAAACAGGGAAAAACACAAAAGCCTCTCCCATGAAACGCGCGCACACGATGGAAGAGGCCTCTTTCAACCCTTATTATCCCTATGAAAAGAAGCCGCAGCAATCCGGAGTTCCCCGCCGGCCCCCGCTGCCGTTCCCGGAAAATTCTAAAGCAGGCTGCCTTGTATCAGCCGCTTTCCCCCTAAACATTCAGTTCATTATAACATAACTTTTCAGCCCGCACAAGCAAATTCTGTCGGACGGGCGATGGCCGGGCAGGCAAAAAAATGTGGAAACCGAAGTCTCGGGGGACGGCGTCTTCAGTCCGCCCCCGGCATTCCGGTTTCCACTCCGGGCTCTTCCGGTCAGGATTCCTCTTCCTCCGGATTCTCCCAGTTGTGCCAGATGTTCTGCACGTCGTCGTTGTCTTCCAGCGCGTCGAGAAGGTGCTGCATCCGGGACGCGGCGCCCTCCTCCGTCAGCGACGTGTAGCTGTTCGGGACCATCTCGATCTCCGCGGACACGAACTCGTAACCCTTTTTCTCAAGCTCCGACAGGACGCCGCTGAAATCCTCCGGTTCCGTGTAGATCTCGAACACGTCCTCGTCCGCCTGAAAATCGGAAGCACCGACCTCGAGGGCGTCCTCCATGACCTTATCCTCGTCCCGGCCTTCGCGCTCGACGACCAGCACGCCTTTTTTGGAAAAGAGGAACGAAACGCATCCGCTGGTTCCGAGGTTCCCGCCGTACTTGTCGAAATAATGGCGCAGGTCGCCCGCCGTGCGGTTGCGGTTGTCGGTCAGCGTCTCGACGATCACGGCGATCCCGTTCGGCCCGTAGCCCTCGTAGGTGATGTTTTCATATTTGGTGTCATCGCCGTCGCCGGCGGCCCGTTTGATGATGCGCTCGATATTGTCGTTCGGGACGTTCGCCGCTTTCGCCTTGGCGATGCAGTCCTTCAGGCGGGAATTCGCGTTCGGGTCAGGCCCGCCCCCCTCTTTCACCGCCACGGAGATCTCACGGCCGATCTTGGTAAAAACCTTGGCTCTGGCGCCGTCGGTCTTTTCTTTCTTGCGCTTGATATTGTTCCACTTTGAATGGCCTGACATAAATCGTCCTCCCAGTTCCTTCGCGTTTTGCGCTGTTTTTCAGTATAGCACCGTTTCAGAATATTGGCAAGCTAAATCAGCCTGCGGCCGTCGCAGTAGAAACAGGTCAGCATGTCCCCCGCCTCGCTGAACAGATTCGGCAGGTACGGTTCGGTCTGCGTGATGCAGGCGGGGTTCGTGCACCGGATCGGATGCGTGGAAGCCGGGATCTTCGGCTTCGGCCGGATCTTCGAGTTCTGAAGGATGGTCAGGATCAGCGCCATGCGCGCATACATCCCGTAGACGGTCTGCCTGAAATAGGTGGCGCGGGGGTCGCGGTCGACGCCTTCGGCGATCTCGTCCACGCGCGGCAGCGGATGAAGGATCCGCAGGTCCGGCTTTGCGAACCGGAGCTTGTGCTCGTCGAGGATGTAGACGCCCTTCTGGCTCTCGTATTCCTCACGGCTTTTGAACCTCTCCCGCTGGATGCGGGTCATGTAGAGCACGTCGAGCTGCGGCAGCGCCTCTTCGAGCGACGCGACCTCGTCCCAGTGGCAGCCGGCGGCGTCCATCACGTCCTTGACGTACTGCGGGAGCGCGAGCTCCGGCGTGGAGATCAGCACGAACCGGTTTCCGGGAAAACGCGTCATCGTCTTGATCAGCGAATGCACGGTGCGGCCGTAGATCAGGTCCCCGCACAGGCCGATGCACAGATGGTCGAGCCGCCCCTTTTCATTATAGAGCGTCACAAGGTCGGTCAAAGTCTGCGTGGGGTGCAGATGGCCGCCGTCGCCGGCGTTGATGATGGGCACCCTGGAATAGAGAGTGGCGGCCGCGGCGGCGCCCTCCCGCGGGTTGCGCATCACGATCAGGTCCGTGTAGCCGCTGACGACGGTGATGGTGTCTTTCAGGCTCTCGCCTTTCGAGACGGAGCTGTTCTGAGGGTTGTCAAACCCGATCACCTCGCCCCCGAGGCGGTACATGGCGGCCTGGAACGACATCTTCGTGCGGGTGGACGGTTCATAAAACAACGTCGCCATGATCTTGCCGCGGCAGGATTCCCGGTAGGCCCACGGATTGCTGCGGATGCTGTCGGCAAGGCCGATCAGTTCCCGAAGGCTTTCCACGCTTAACTGGTCGAGATCAATCATATGGTTGAGCTGCACGTTCCCATCGCCTCAAATTCAATTTTTTGTATTTTATTGTATCATTCTTCGGCAAAAACCACAAGATGTTCCTGCGAATTTTAAACCGAAATACTTGACAAGAAAGGTCCAACCGAACTACAATAAGCTGTTAAGAGATCTTTCACAACGACTGGATTGGCAGGTTATGAATGAAGATAGGACTGGACATTGGCTCGACCACCATTAAATGTGCCGTTACAGATGAAAAGGGGAAAATTCTATATCGTTCCTACGGGCGCCATTATTCCAAGATCACAGAAAAGATGTCGGAACTGCTGCAGAAGGTCCGGCGGGACATCATTCCCGGTGAAAAGGCGTCTCTGACCGTTTCCGGCTCCGCGGGAATGGGCATCTCGCAGACCTGCAAACTGCCGTTCGTACAGGAAGTCTACGCCACGCGCATTGCCGTTGGAAAGCTGATTCCGGATGCCGATGTCGTAATAGAACTTGGCGGCGAAGACGCCAAGATTCTTTTTTTAACCGGCGGAATGGAGGTCCGCATGAACGGCTCCTGCGCCGGCGGCACGGGCGCCTTCATCGACCAGATGGCGACTTTGCTGAACGTCCCGCTGGACGAGATGAACGACCTGGCGGGGCGGTACGAGAAGATCTACACCATTGCCTCGCGGTGCGGCGTTTTCGCGAAGTCCGACATCCAGCCGCTGCTGAACCAGGGCGCGCGGAAAACGGACGTTTCGGCGAGCATCTTCGCCGCCGTCGCCAACCAGACCATCGCCGGGCTGGCGCAGGGCCGGCCGATCGGGGGCAAGGTGCTGTACCTCGGCGGACCGCTCACGTTCCTCTCGGAGCTTCGCGCCAGCTTCGACCGCGCGCTGAAGATCGAGGGCGTGTGCCCCGAAAACTCGCTGTATTTCGTCGCGCTCGGGGCGGCCTACTGCAGCGCCGACGAGATCGACCTCGACCGGGCGCTCGAGAGCATCCAAAAATACGGCTCAACCGGAAAATTTCTGTTCATCCCTCCCCTGTTCCGGAGCCGGGAAGAATACGACGAATTCTGCAGACGGCACGAGGCGTGCAAAGCGCCGCGCGGCGACATCGGGACCTACGAGGGCGGCGCGTTCCTCGGCGTGGACGCCGGCTCCACCACGGTGAAGGCCGTCGTCCTCGGCAAACAAGGGGAAATTTTAAGCTCCGTCTACAAGGGTAACTCCGGCAACCCCGTGCCGATCATCAAAGACTACCTGCTCGATCTCTACAAAAAATATCCCAGAGTCAAAATAGAGGGAAGCGCCGTCACCGGATACGGCGAGGAGCTGCTGAAAAATGCCTTCGGCATCGACTTCGGCATCGTCGAGACCGTGGCGCATTTCACTGCGGCGAAACGTTTCCGGCCGAATGTCGATTTCGTGATCGACATCGGCGGGCAGGACATGAAATGCTTCAAGATCCGGAACGGCGCCATCGACAACATCTTCCTCAACGAGGCGTGCTCCTCCGGCTGCGGGTCGTTCCTGCAGACCTTTGCGAACACGCTGGGCTACTCGATCGCGGACTTCGCCAAGCTCGGCCTCTTCGCCGAGCATCCGGTGGACCTCGGGTCGCGCTGCACGGTGTTCATGAACTCCCAGGTCAAGCAGGCGCAGAAAGACGGCGCCACGACCGAGGACATCAGCGCGGGGCTTTCCGTCAGCGTGGTGAAAAACGCGATCTACAAGGTCATCCGCGTGCCGAACGCCGCGGAGCTCGGCCGCAATATCGTCGTGCAGGGCGGGACGTTCCTGAACGACGCCGTGCTGCGCGTCTTTGAAAAGGAGCTCGGGGTCGAGGTGACGCGGCCCGACATCTCCGGCCTGATGGGCGCCTACGGCGCGGCCCTTTACGCGATGAACCGCTCCTCCGGAAAGACTTGCCTGATCGGCCCCGAAGAGCTGGAAAACTTCAAGCACGAGGTAAGGGTGACCAACTGCGGCATGTGCAGCAACCACTGCCGCCTGACCGTCAATATTTTCGGAGGGAACCGCCGCTTCATCGGCGGAAACCGCTGCGAAAAGCCGGTGACCAAACGCTCTTCCCGCGAAGAGCTGGACATGTACGCCTACAAGCTGAACCTGCTTCGCTCCTACCGGCCGCAGAAGGGCCCGCGCGGAAAGCTCGGCATCCCGATGGGCCTGAACATGTACGAGCTGCTGCCGTTCTGGCACGCCTTTTTCACGCGCCTCGGCTTCGAGGTGGTGACTTCTCCCCTTTCGAGCCGCGAGCTGTACCTCGAGGGCCAGAGTACCATCCCCTCGGACACGGTCTGCTTCCCGGCGAAGCTGATGCACGGCCACGTACAGGCGCTGGTGGACCAGGGGATCAAAAACATCTTCTACCCCTGTATGTCTTACAACTTCGACGAAAAGCTCGGCGACAACCATTACAACTGCCCGGTCGTCGCCTATTACCCGGAGGTCATCAGCGCGAATATGCGCTGTCTCGACAAGTGCCATTTCATCCACGACTACGTCGGCATCCACCGAAAACACGATTTTCCGAAGAAGATGGCGGGGATTCTGCGCAAGTATGTGCCCGACATTTCGGATCGGGAGGTCCGCGCCGCCGCGAGGCTGGCTTACCGGGAATATGACGCCTACCTTGCGAAGGTCCGCGCGGAGGGCGACCGGATGATCGCCGAAGCACGGAAGCGAAACATGCAGATCATCATTCTGAGCGGACGCCCCTATCATCTGGACTCGGAGATCAACCACGGCATCGACAAACTGATCACGTCCCTCGGGGCCGCGGTGATCAGCGAGGACGTGGTGAGCTGCAAGGTCAGGCGCTTTTCCACCAAAGTGCTCAACCAGTGGACCTACCATGCGAGGCTGTACGCCGCCGCGAAATACGTCGGCGACAAGCCGGACATGAACCTCGTGCAGTTGGTTTCGTTCGGATGCGGCGTGGACGCGATCACGACGGACGAAGTGCGCCGCATCCTGGAGGAAAACGGCAAAATCTACACGCAGGTGAAAATCGACGAGATCACCAACCTCGGCGCGGTGAAAATCAGGCTGCGCAGCCTGTTCGCCGCTTTGGAGAAATGAGGCGCAACTTATGGCAAAGCTGAAATACAACAAGCACGGCCGCCTGCTGTTCACCCGGGAAATGAAGAGGGAATACACCATCCTCGCCCCCATGATGGCGCCGATCCATTTCCGGCTGATGATCAACGTGCTGAAAAACTGCGGCTATCATTTTGAACTGCTTGACACCAACAACCCGAACATCGTGCAGGAGGGGCTGAAATACGTCCACAACGACACCTGCTACCCGGCGCTGCTCGTGATCGGGCAGTTCATCGACGCACTCCACTCCGGCAAATACGACGTGAACAAGACCGCCCTCGTCATTTCGCAGACGGGCGGCGGGTGCCGCGCCTCCAACTACATCCATCTGCTGCGCAAGGCCCTGAAAAAGGCGGGCCTTGCGCAGGTGCCCGTCCTGTCGCTCAACCTGTCTTTCCTCGAGAGCAACCCGGGCTTTCACCTGACCCTTCCCATGCTGCGGAAATTCATCGCGGCCATGGTGTACGGCGACGCCCTGATGCTGCTGCGCAACCAGACGGAAGCCTACGAGGTGGAGAAGGGCGAGAGCGACGCCAAGGTGAAAAAGTGGAGCGATTTCCTCACGGACAAATTCAACCACGGGAAGGCGCTCTCCCGCAAGGAGCAAAGGCGCTATCTCTTTGAGATCGTAAAGGATTTCGCCGCTGTGCCCATTCATAAGGTCCCGAAAATAAAAGTGGGGATCGTCGGTGAAATCTACGTGAAATACGCCGCGCTCGGCAACAACAATCTGGAGGATTTTCTGCGGGAGCAGGACTGCGAGGTCAATCTGCCCGGCCTGATGAATTTCGCCCTGTTCAAGGTGGACAACCGGCTCGAGGACATCAAACTGTACGGCGGCAGCAGGATCAAATACGCCGTCGTGAGTATCCTGATGAATTACCTGCTGGGGATGCAGGACACGCTGATCGAGGCGGTCAAAAGCGAACCACGCTTTCAGCCGCCGGAGCCCTACGCGCACACCAAGAGCCTTGTCAAAGGGGTGATCGGCTACGGCGACAAAATGGGAGAGGGGTGGCTGCTGACCGCGGAAATGCTGGAGCTGACCGAACAGGGATACGAAAACATCGTCTGCGCCCAGCCGTTCGGGTGCCTGCCGAACCACATCTGCGGCAAAGGGATGATCCACCGCATCAAGGCGATCAATGAAAAATCGAACATCGTCCCGATCGACTACGACCCGAGCGCGACCCGCGTCAACCAGGAGAACCGCATCAAGCTGATGCTCGCCGTCGCGCGGGAAAAGCTGGCGGCGGGTTGCCGCGGCCAAGCCGCGCCATAAGATGGGGTTAAATTCCGGGCTGCGACTGGCGCGAGAGTCTAAGGAATTGCTCCCGCAGGCGGGAGAGGCGCTGCGCGGCCCCAACCAAACTATTTTTTTCCGCCGTGTCGAATGGCCGGTCTGGCGGCGGGGGGCACCCCGCGGCGGAGCCTGGGGAGCGGACTATGTCCGCTCCCATTTGTCGCACAGGGCGTTGATCTGGTCGGTGAATTTGGCGAGGTCCTTGTTGGCTCCCCCCTCGTTGTGCTGGATCACGCGCAGAAGCCGCTGGCCGGCGGAAAGCAGTCGGGAAAAGACGGAGGAGGCGCGCTTCGCCTCTTTTTTCGCAAACCGCACCTCCGGGGCGATGCCATCGTCCACGACGAGATTTTTCGTCAGATCGGCGACGGCGCGGTAGTTGGGGACGCAGGCGGAAAAGCCCCTTCCGGTCAGCTCCTCCGCAAAACTCTCGGCCGCCGTGACTTCCCCGTGGACGACAAACACGCGCCGCGGCTTTTGCCGGAACGCCTCCGCCCAGCGGAGCAGGCCGGAGCGGTCCGCGTGGCCGGAGAGAGCCTTGAAATTATAGATCCGGGCCTGCACCGCGATCTCCTCGCCGAACAGTCTGACCTGCTTGACGCCGTCGGTCAGCATGCGGCCGAGGGTCCCCTCCGCCTGGTAGCCGACGAACACGACCGAACACTCCGGACGCCAGAGATTATATTTCAGGTGGTGGCGGATCCGACCCGCCTCGCACATCCCGCTGGAAGAAATGATGACCTTCGGGGACGCATCCTCGTTGAGCGCCTTCGACTCCTCCACGCTGTCGCAGGTGTGCAGATTGGAAAAGGAGATCGGCTGAAAGCCGCCGTCGAGCAGCCGGAGCGTATCTTCGTCGGCGTATCCCCGCAGGTCGCCGCTGTAGATTCTGGTCGCCTCCGCCGCGAGGGGACTGTCGACGTAGACCGGAAAATCCGGGACGCTTTTGACCAGCTTCTGCTCTTTCATCTCCCGGATGAAATACAGCAGCTCCTGCGTGCGGCCGATCGCGAAGCTCGGGATGACCACGTTGCCGCCGAGGCTCAGCGTTCTGTCGAAAACTTCGGCCAGCTCCGGGATATAGTTGGCGATGGGTTCGTGCTCCCGGTCGCCATAGGTCGACTCCATCACCACGTAATCGGCCTCTCCGATGTACTGCGGGTCCCGGATGATGGGCTGGTTCACGTTGCCGATGTCGCCGGAAAAAACGATCTTGACCGTCTTGCCGTTTTCCTCCGCCCAAAGCTCGATGGACGCGGAACCGAGCAGATGGCCGGCGTCGATCATGCGGTAGCGGATGCCGTCGCAGAGCTGCCGGACCTCCCCGTAGCCGCACGGCTCGAAACGCTCCACGGTCCTCTCGGCGTCCTCGACCGTGTAGATCGGCTCTTCCGGCTCTTTGCCCGCGCGCCTGCCCCTGCGGTTGCTGTTCACCGCATCCACCTGCTGGATATGCGCGCTGTCGCGCAGCATGATGGAAAGCAGGTCGCAGGTCGCGCGGGTCGCATGGATTTTTCCGGCGTAGCCGTTTTTGACGAGCATGGGTAGACGGCCGCTGTGGTCGATATGTGCGTGCGTGACCAGGACATAGTCGATCTGGGACGCATAAAACGGGAACTCCCGGTTTTCCTCTTCGCCGAGGCCCTGATACAGGCCGCAGTCCACCAGAATTTTTTTGCCGCAGGCTTCAAGGCAGTGGCAGCTCCCCGTCACTTCTTTGTCCGCGCCGTAAAAAACAAGGTTCACTCCATTTCCCTCCGCATGGCGGAAGACGGAATCTTCAAAGCCGGATTCCGGCCCCGCCGTTTTTTTCATTATACCATACCGAGCCGGCGGACGAAAGCGTACACAGCCCGTTTCGGCCCCCCGATCGAGGACGTCCCCGGGGCGGGCCCTTGAGACGATATTTTCCGTATAACCACAGCCATGCAAGCCGTAGGCTCGAAAGGTACCGTGTACCCTTGTGAAATCGCCGCCGCAAGGTTATAATATTACCTGTATCCTGAAAAAACGGAGGGTTGAAAATGACAGATCCGCTTGTAACGATCCAGACGGAAAACGGAAAAATCGAAATCGAACTGTACCCGGACATCGCCCCCAACACCGTGAACAACTTCCTCTCGCTGATTCGGAAAAAGTTTTACGACGGGACGACGTTCCACCGCATCATTCCCAATTTCATGATCCAGGGGGGCGACCCGCACGGGAACGGCACGGGCGGACCCGGCTACTGCATCAAGGGCGAGTTCACCTCGAATCGCTTTCAAAACGATCTGAAACACACCCGCGGGGTCGTGTCGATGGCGCGCTCCATGAATCCGAACAGCGCCGGGTCGCAGTTCTTTATCATGGTCGACGACGCCCCTTATCTGGACGGGGAATACGCGGCCTTCGGAAAAGTCGTCAACGGCATGGAGGAGGTGGACCGCATCGTGTCCACGCCGCGCGATTACGACGACAAGCCTCTGACGGAGCAGAAAATCGTTTCCGTAACGGCGGACACGTTCGGGGAGACCTACCATGAACCGAACAAGGTCTGACAGGGGGCCCGTGTCGCTGCTGCGCAGATTTCTCGGGTATTACCGCCCCTATCTCGGCATCTTCTATTTCGACATGTTCTGCGCGCTGGTCCTCTCCGCGATCGACATCTCGTTTCCGCAGATCCTGCGCGTTCTGACGGGCGGCCTTTTCACGCAGAGCGCCCAGACGATCATCGGCCGCCTCGGCGTCCTGGCCGGCGCGCTGCTGCTGATGTATCTGACCCGCTACGGCTGCCAGTACTACATCACCTCCTGGGGACACATCATGGGGGCCAGGATGGAAAGCAACATGCGCCAGGACCTTTTCGACCAGTACCAGCGGATGTCGTTTTCCTACTACGACCGCAACAACACGGGCGACCTGATGAGCCGCCTGGTTTCGGACCTGTTCGATATTTCCGAACTCGCGCACCACGGCCCGGAGAATATCTTCATCTCCCTGCTGAAAATCTTCGGCTCTTTCGTGATGATGCTGTTCCTCAATATCCCGATGACGCTGGTGCTGCTCGTCGTCACCGTTGTGATGCTCGTCTTCAGCGTCCATGAAAACAAGCGGATGCAGGCTATATTTTTGGACAACCGCAGAAAGATCTCCGGCGTAAACTCGCAGGTGCAGGACAGCCTCGCCGGCATCCGCGTGGTGAAATCCTTCGGGAACGAGGAACTCGAGCGCGAAAAATTTGAATCCAGCAACGTGCGGTTCCTCGATTCCAAAGTCAGCAACTACCGCATGATGGGAATCTACCGGGCGGGCAACGCTTTCTTCGAAGGGCTGCTCTATCTCGTCGTTCTGGTGTACGGCGGATTCCTGATTGCGAAGGGCAGCCTGCACGTCGCCGATCTTGCGGTCTATGCGCTCTACATCGGCATTTTCATCAACCCCATCGACGTGTTGGTGGAATTCACGGAGCAGTTCCAGAAAGGGTATTCCGGCTTCCGGAGGTTCGTGGAGGTCATCGAGACCGCCCCGCAGATCACGGACAGGCCCGGCGCGGCGGAACTGAAAAACGTAAAGGGCGCGATCGACTTCCGCGACGTCTCGTTCCGGTACAACCGGGAAGAACGGGTGCTGGAGCATGTCAGCCTCCACATCGAGGCGGGCAGGAACGTGGCGCTCGTAGGGCCCTCCGGCAGCGGGAAAACGACGCTCTGCTCCCTTCTCCCCCGCTTTTACGACGTGACGGGCGGCAGCGTCTGCATCGACGGAAAAGACGTCCGCGACGTGACCCTCCATTCCCTCCGCCAGACCATCGGGATCGTTCAGCAGGATGTCTACATGTTTTCCGGCAGCATACGCGAAAACATCTCCTACGGTAAGCCGGACGCGACGGACGAAGAGATCCTCGCAGCCGCGCGCAGCGCCGGCATCCACGACTTCATCAGCGGGCTGCCGGACGGCTACGACACCAGAAACAGCGGATCGCCATCGCCCGGGTCTTTCTGAAAACCCCGCCGATCCTGATCCTCGACGAGGCGACCAGCGCCCTCGACAACGAAAGCGAACGCTATATCCAGGAATCCCTCGACCGCCTGGCCAAAGACCGCACCACCCTCGTGATTGCCCACCGGCTTTCCACCATCCGCAACGCCGACGAAATCGTCGTGATCGCGGACAACGGCATCGCCGAGCAGGGCACGCACGACGAGCTGATGGCGCACGACGGCATCTACGCCAAGTACTACAACATGCAGTTCGACTCTTCCACCCTGCCGACGGAAACGGAAGCACCCTGACTTCGCTCCCGATCATGAGAATCGGGGATTGTACGCATGAAAAGCCGATCGTCCCCGTATACTACCTATGAGGTGGTAAAAATGGACTATTCGGGCTTTTCGGAATTTCCTTTCCCTTCCAGGCTCTCGTCCGAGGGAGAAAAAATCCGCGACTATTTTCTGGACCTTCCAGACAGCGAACAGCTTGAGCTTCTCAACCGCTCCCGTTCCTACGAGACCTTTTACCGCAATGTGGTGACCCGCATGGGCGGGGCGGAAACCGCCGTGGCAAAATAGTCACCCCCCGGCATAGCCGTGGGTTCTTCATATGCGGGCAAAGCCCTGTTTTACTGGCAACGCCTCAAGGCGCTCGGGGCTTTCTTCCGCTTGCAACAGTCCCTCTCACCCCCTGCCCCCTCCCGCACACAAAGCAGAACAAAATATCGAAAGCAATTCGGTGCGGAAGGGGGATCGATACGGGAGGGGGCTGCGCCCCCTCCCTGCCAAAGCCCTTCTCGTTTCATGGAAGCTGCCTATTTTTGCTTTGAAAGCGAAACGGAAGAATTATGGTAAGGTTTAGCTTGCATTTTTGTTCAACGCTAAAGCTCTTCTGAACACCCCGGCATAGCCGGGGAGGTTCACGGGACACAAAAAAGGCGGCGTGGTACATTCGGAAATTCTTCTTCCAGCCTGTGCCCCGTCGGAGTTTTCTGACCGCTCCAC
>DAINSB010000002.1:0-52903 GCA_036741535.1 Caproicibacter sp.
ACAATTCCGACGACTACCGGTTTGAGATCGGGAAGGGCGTCACGCTGCGCGAGGGGAAGGACATCACGGTCATCGCAACCGGACTGATGGTTTCCCGCGCGCTGGAAGCCGTGCGCCGTCTCGAAAAAGAGGGCATCGACGCGAGGCTGATCAACCTCCATACGCTCAAACCGATCGACCGGGAGATCATCGTCAAAGCGGCGAAGGAGACCGGAAAGATCGTGACCGTCGAGGAGCACAACATCATTGGCGGCCTCGGCGACGCGGTGGCGGCCGTCCTCTGCGAAGAATGCCCGGTCCCGCTGGTCAAGATCGGCGTCAACGATGTCTTTGGGCATTCCGGCCCGGCCGTCGACCTGCTGGACCAGTACGGCCTGAACGCTGCCCACATCGAGCAGGTCGTGCGGGATATGCTGAAAAAATAAGGCGGCGTGTCGCCGCGGCCAAGTCGCGCCCCAAGTCTTACTCTGAGGCCGCAGGTTTTCCCCTGCGGCCTTTTTGCTTCTGAATTTTCATTTGAAGGGGAGGAAAACTGTGGCAAACGGCCGCCAGAAACTGAAGGTTCTCGTCCTGCTCGACATCCTGAAGCAGGAGACGGACGAGGAGCATCCTCTTTCCGGGATCGAGCTCTGCCGGATGCTCGAAGACCGGGGATTTCCCTGCGGGAGGAAGACCCTCTACGGGGAGATCGCCTCTCTGCGGGAATACGGGATGGACATCCTGTTCGTCCGGCGGCCGAGAGCGGGCTTCTTTCTGGCCGAAAGGGATTTCGAGGTGCCGGAGGTCCGCCTGCTGTCGGACGCCGTGCTCGCGGCGCCCTTCATCACCCCGCGCAAGACGGAGGAGCTCACGGCGAAGCTCCGCGGCCTTTTGAGCCGGGCGCAGGCGGAGCAGATCCCCGCCTTCTCCCCGGAAGAGAGCAGGGTGAAATTTACCAACGAAGAGATTTATTACGCGATCGACGCGATCAGCCGGGCGATCCTGCAGAAGAAGAAAATCTCGTTTGTGTACCACCACAGCGTTTTTTCCGGGGAGCGCGTCGGGCAGAACGAGGGCCAGCTTTTCGTGGCCAGCCCCTATGCGCTGATCTGGAACGCGGACCGGTACTATCTCGCGGGGAATTACGAAAAATACGACAGCGTCGGCGTGTTCCGGCTGGACCGCATGAAGCGCGCGGAAGTGCTCGAAGAGAGCAGCCGCCCGTTCGAGGAGGTCTGCGATTACCGGGGCCGCTTCGACGCGGCGGATTTTGCCCGCCGCACGTTCGGGATGTATCACGGCGAAAAACAGAAGGTGGCGCTCCGCTGCGCGCCCGACCTTCTCGAGGCGGTCCTCGACAAATTCGGGGGCGACGTTCCGCTGGAGCGCCTGCCCGACGGCTCCTTCACCGTCAGCGGGGAAGTCTATGCGGGCGAAGGACTGGTCGAATGGGTGCTGCAGTACGGCGGCCGCGTCCGCGTCCTTTCGCCCCGGGCGCTGCGCGAAGAGGTCGTGCGCCGCATCCGGATGCTGTGCCGGGCCTACGGCCTTCAGTGAAAGAACATGTGGTCGATGAAAATCTTGACGCCGATCGCGATCAGGACGATCCCGCCGAGCACTTCGGCGTGCCCCGCGATCATCAGCCCGAACTGTCTGCCGATGTAGACGCCGGCGAAGCAGATCACGAAGGTGATCAGCCCGATGGTCAGGACGGAAACGGCCATCAGAGACGCGGTGGAGGCGCCGACCGCCGAAGGCAGGATGATGCCCGTGGCCAGCGCGTCAATGCTGGTGGCCACGGCCAGCGCCAGCAGTTTTTTGAGCGGAAGGCTGTCCTGCCCGGTGCGGCAGACGCCGGCCCTGGACTTTTTGCGCGATTCGCGGATCATGTCGATCCCGATATAGCTCAGCAGCGCCAGAGCCACCCAGTGGTCGACCGAAGCGATGATGCGTTCCCCGGCTTTTCCGATCAGCCAGCCGGCGAGCGGCATGATGAGCTGGAAAAAGCCGAAGCAGGCTGCGAGCTTCAAGGCGAAGCGGACGGTGACTTTCCGCATGCAGGCTCCGTTTGTGATGCTGACGGCGAAAGCGTCCATGGCAAGCCCCACGGCAATTCCGCACAAAGAAACGTAATCCATCCGTTTCCTCCGAGACAAAGAATGTGTTAAGATTAATCATACCGGCATTGCGCCGGAATGTCAACCGGCGTGTCGCCGTTCCCAAGGCCGGGCGTGCAGCCTCCGGGAGATAAAAGGCTGCGTTTCGCCCGGACAGTATAAGAGACTGCTCCCGCAGTCGTGGCCGCCCTGTGCGTCCCCGGACAGGATAAAAACTGCTCCCGCAGACAAGAAATGTCCACGGGAGCTTCCCGACACTCTCGCGCCGATGCGTTTTGAAACTTCCACCGCGCTGAACGGCGCGGCCCGGCCGCGGCGACACGCCGCTACTGCTGATGTTCCTCGGACCATCGGCGCGCTTCCTTCACATGGGAGTCGTCGGGCTTTGCGACATCTGTCTTTTTGTAGCGGTCGTCCGGAGCCGTGATCACGGTGGATATTTTCCCCCCGTCTTTCGGAGGTTCCCGACGGTCTTTGCTGTCTTTCATATCATCACCCCGCCTGTTATCATTCCGCGGCCGGAACAGAAAATACGGGATTTCGTTTGCTATTTTTGCGGTTTCATGATATGATATGGTAAATTGCGAAAGCGGAGGGATGCGAAATGATTGCCGTGCTGGATTACGGGGCCGGGAACCTTCAGAGCGTGCGGAAGGCGCTTTATTTTCTCGGCTGTGAAGCCGCCGTCACGGACGACCCCGCCCGGTTGAAAGAAGCCTCCGCCGCCATTTTGCCCGGCGTCGGTGCCTTCGGGGACGCGATGGCGTGCCTGCGGCGGTCGCGGCTGGTTCAGCCCGTGCTGGATTTTATCCACAGCGGCAAACCGTTTCTCGGCGTCTGCCTCGGGCTCCAGCTGCTTTTTGAAAGCAGCGAGGAAGCGCCGGGCGTCGCCGGCCTCGGCGTCCTTCCGGGCAGGATCCGCCGCATCCCCGGCGCGCCCGGCTTGAAAATACCGCATATCGGCTGGAACGACCTGAATTTCCCGGCGCCGTCCGGTCTGTTCCGCGGGCTGGAAGAGCACCCGTACGTCTATTTCGTGCACTCCTATTATCTGCAGGCGGCCGACCGGCGGGACGTCACCTCCACGACTCAATACGGCGTGACGATCGACTCTTCGGTCCAGCGCGGCAATCTCTTCGCCACGCAGTTCCACCCCGAAAAAAGCGGGAGGACCGGCCTCAGAATCCTTCGGAACTTCGCGGAAATGATCCGCTGAACGGAGGGACGCTGATGTATGCGAAAAGAATTATTCCCTGCCTGGATGTAGAGAAGGGAAGGGTCGTCAAAGGGACCTCCTTCCTTCATCTGCGGGATGCCGGCGACCCGGTCCGGGCGGCGGAAGAATATGACCGCCAGGGCGCGGACGAGCTTGTTTTTCTGGACATCACCGCGTCCGCCGAGGCGCGCGGCATCACGATCGACATGGTGCGGCGCGTGGCCGACCGGATTTTTATCCCGTTTACGGTGGGCGGCGGCATCCGGAGCGTCCGGGATTTCACGGAGATTCTCCGGGCGGGGGCCGACAAGGTGTCCGTCAACACCGCGGCGCTGCTGGACCCGTCCCTGATCTCGGAGGCCGCCGAAAAATTTGGCAGCCAGTGCGTGGTCTGCGCCATCGACGCCAAGCGGCTGCCCGGCGGCGGGTGGACGGTCTACCGCGACGGGGGCCGGGTGGATACCGGCCGCGACGCGGTCGCCTGGGCCGGGGAGGCCGAGCGGCTCGGCGCGGGCGAGATCCTGCTCACGAGCATGGACTGCGACGGCGTCCGGACCGGGTACGACCTCGAGCTGACGGCCGCCGTGTCGCAGCGCGTCTCCATCCCGGTGATCGCGTCGGGCGGAGCCGGAAAGCCGGAGCATTTCTACGACGCGTTCCGAATCGGCAAGGCGGACGCGGTCCTCGCCGCCTCCCTGTTCCATTTCGGAGAGCTCACGATCCCGGAGCTGAAACGCTATCTCGCCGCGCGGGGCGTTCCGGTCCGGCCTGCGGGAGCCTTGTCTTAGGCCGTTCCGCCAAAAGCGGCTAAAGTTTTTACATTGTGCCAAACGGCGGGCCTTGGCGCGGCGTTTGCGCTGTGGAATTCCGCAGGCGGATTTTGACAGGTTTTGCCGCATCGACATATGATGTATCACTTTCACTTGAAGGTGGTGAATCAAAATGTGCAGATGCGGATGCTGGAACCGCTGCGGTTGGTGCCGCTGCGGCTGGAATCGCTGTGGCTGCCGGTGCCGCTGCGGCTGGCAGGGCTGCTGCGGACGGCGCTGCTGCTGTGGCAGACGGCGCTGCTGGTGACTTCCATTTGTCTTGCCGTGAATCAATCTCTTTGCGCCTGCTGACAAAAGCGGGCGCTGTTTTTTTTGCCCGGCCGTTTCTCTATGATTTTTATGGATAGAACCTCCCTGTCCGGCATAAGCATTTAGTAAAAACGGGAGGTGTGGGATGATGAAGCTGAAAAAGCTGTCCGCATGTCTGCTTGCGGTGATTTTTATTGCGGCCGGGATCCCGGCGGGGGCGTTCGCCCTCTCCAATGAAGAAGTCAAGGCGCCGTCGGCGATCCTGATGGAGGCGCAGACGGGAAAGATCCTCTTCGAGAAGAACGACCACGAAAAGCGGGCGTGCGCGTCCATCACGAAGGTCATGACGCTGCTTCTGGTCATGGAGGCGCTCGATTCCGGCAAGATCGCCCTGACGGATAAAATCTCCGTCAGCGAACACGCCTCTTCCATGGGCGGTTCCCAGATCTGGCTCAAACCCGGCGAAACCATGACGGTCGACGACATGCTGAAGGCCACGGTGATCGCCAGCGCGAACGACACGGCCGCCGCCCTCGGGGAATATGTGGCCGGCAGCGAGGAGGAATTCGTGAACCAGATGAACGCGCGGGCCAAAGAGCTGAAGATGAACGATACGGTTTTCAAGAACTGCTACGGGCTGGACGAGGACGGCCATGTGACTTCCGCCTACGACGTTGCGCTGATGTCGCGGGAGCTGATCAAACATTCCAAAATCTTCGATTATACCAAGACCTGGATGGATTCCCTGCGCGGCGGGAAGACGCAGCTTGTGAACACCAACCGCCTCCTGAAGACCTATAAGGGGATCACGGGCCTGAAGACGGGCACCACGAGCCAGGCGGGTAGTTGCATCTCCGCCACGGCGGAGCGGGACGGCGTCAGTTTGATCGCGGTCGTGCTGGGCTGCGCGGATACGAAGACCCGTTTCGCAAGCGCGGCCTCCCTGATGGATTACGGTTTTGCGAACTGGTCCGTCGCGAAGCCGGCCATCCCCAACGAGGCGCTGCAGCCCGTCGCGGTGCAGAACGGCATGGAGGCGAACGTGGGCACCGCCGTCAATTCGGCGGGCAGCGTCCTCGTCCCCAAGGGGAAGGCGGCGAACGTCGCCTACAAGGTCAATCTGCCGGAAAACGTCCCGGCCCCGGTCAAAGAGGGGCAGGTCCTCGGGAAGGTGAGTTGTTCGCTGAACGGGGAAGTCCTCCAGCAGTACGACATCTGCGCCAAGGACTCTGTCGCGCAGATCACGTTCGGCCTGGTCTTCCGTATGCTTGTGCGGGAGCTTTTCATGGTCGGCGGCTGAACGGCGGAAAACATAAATTTGAGAAATCGTCGGCTTCCTTCTTGCAAACTGTGCCGCCATACGGTAAAATAGAGGCGTGGAAATACACGGGCGGGAGGAGATAAAATGCCGATTCAGCTTGATGTGCAACATCTTTCCGGCTTTATCGATCGGGATGAATATGCCGCGATTGCGCCGCAGGTCGGCGCCGCGCACGAACTGCTGCATTCCGGCAAAGGCCTGGGCGGCGATTTTCTCGGGTGGCTCGATCTGCCGGTCGATTACGACCGGAACGAATTCGCGCGCATTCGGGACGCCGCGGCGAAAATCCGCTCCGATTCCGATGTGTTTGTAGTGATCGGCATCGGGGGCTCTTATCTGGGCGCGCGCGCGGCGATCGAATATCTGAAATCGAACCGTTACAATGCGCTGAAAAAAGATGCGCCCGATGTTTATTTTGTGGGCAACGGGCTTAGTTCGACTTCCCTGCAGGAGGTCCTGACCCTCTGCGAGGGGAAAGACGTTTCCGTCGATGTCATTTCAAAATCCGGCACCACGACGGAGCCCGCCCTTGCGTTTCGCGTTTTCCGCGGCCTCCTCGAGAAAAAATACGGCCGGGCGCAGGCGGCGAAGCGGATTTACTGCACGACGGACAAAGCGCGCGGCACGCTGAAACAGCTCGCGACCCGCGAGGGCTACGAGACGTTCGTCATTCCGGACGACATCGGCGGCCGCTATTCCGTCCTGACGGCCGTGGGGCTGCTGCCGATCGCCGTGGCGGGGGGAGACATCTCCGCGCTGATGGCGGGGGCCGCAAAGGCGAGAGAGCACTACGACGACCCGGACCTCGAGAAGAACGACTGCTACCGTTATGCCGCCGTCCGCAACGTCCTCTATCGGAAGGGGAAAGAGATCGAGTTGCTCGTGAGCTACGAGCCGCGGTTCCAGATGATGTGCGAATGGTGGAAGCAGCTGTTCGGCGAAAGCGAAGGCAAGGACAACAAGGGCCTTTTCCCGGCTTCCGTCATCTTTTCGACCGACCTCCACTCCATGGGACAATATATCCAGCAGGGCAGGCGCTTTCTTCTGGAAACCGTCGTCCTGGTCGACAAACCCGTCAGCGACCTCGTGATCGGGCGGGAAGAAAACGATGAGGACGGCCTCAATTTTCTCGCCGGCAAAACGGTGTCGTATGTCAGCCGAAAGGCCTTCGAGGGCACCGTGCTCGCCCATACGGACGGCGGAGTGCCGAACACCGTTCTGCATGTGACGGATTTTTCGGAGGACTCCCTCGGCCAGCTGATCTATTTCTTTGAAAAGGCCTGCGCCGTTTCCGGCTATCTGCTCGGCGTGAATCCGTTTGACCAGCCGGGCGTCGAAAATTACAAAAAAAACATGTTCGCCCTTCTTGGCAAACCAGGTTACGAAGGGAAAAAGGCCGCGTTGGAAGCACGTTTGAAAGAATAATCGTTTCAGACGAACGTCGCTTTCACGCGGCAAAAAAATGATTAGGAGGAGCGCATCATGATCAATCTTATTGTCGGCAAAAAGGGAACGGGAAAGACCAAACGGCTCGTGGAGCACGCGAATGAAGCGGTCAAGAAATCCAGCGGGAATGTGGTCGTCATTGCGAAGGGCAACAGCTTGACTTACGACATTTCGCACGACGCCCGTCTGGTCGACATCGACTCCTACAAGATCAGCGGCGCAGACGCGCTCGGCGGCTTCATCTGCGGGATCTGCGCCGCGAATTATGATGTGACCGATATTTTCGTCGATTCCACGCTGAAGATCATCGGGGACGACATCCAGGTCCTTTCCGCGTTTATCCAGAAGATGAGCCGCCTGTCGTCGCTTGCGGATACGAGGATCACGCTGCTGATTTCGGCGGATGCCTCTGTCCTGCCGCAGGAGGTACAGGCCATCTCCACGGAGGTCTGACCGATTTTCGCGTCACGGCGTGCCGGGGTCGTCGCTCCGGCACGGCTTTCTTTTGGAGTCTGCAGTTTTTTATTGACAAGAGGCACAAAAACCGATATAATTAAGGACTGTAGCGCCGAGGTGTACTATGATTCTAGATTTGGAAAAAGTCTTTGCGGGGGAAGAAAAAGACATCCCGTTCCACTATGCCGTGGATCTGTCTTCGACCGCCGTCGGCGGATCGTTTCCGTTCGTTTCTCCGGTCAGAGTCGCGGGGGCCGTCACCGGAAAAGAGGGGTTTGCGGAACTCGTTTTCCGCACCGCTTTTCAGTTTTCCATCCCGTGCGATCGGTGCGCTTCTCAGATCGATCGGAGCCTGCTGTATTCGTTTTCCCACACGCTGGTCCCTTCTCTTGAAAATAAGGACGACGACCGCTTCCTCGAGGTCCGCGATTTCAGATTGGACCTCGACGCCCTTGTCAGGGAAGACATCCTTCTGGAGCTGCCGACGAAGTTTCTCTGCCGGCCGGACTGCAAGGGCATCTGCCCGACATGCGGCAAAAACCTGAACGAAGGTCCCTGCGCATGCCGTTCGGAGCGGGGGGACGAAAGATTTGAAGTCCTCCGAAATTTCATTCATTAAAACATCCTGAAAACAGAATCGTTAAGGAGGTGCTGAACATGGCGGTACCCAAAAGAAAACTGTCCAGTGCGCGTCAGAACAAAAGGCGCTCCAATGTGTGGAAACTGAGCGCGCCGGCGCTGGTCAAGTGCCCCAAGTGCGGCGAGCTGAAAGCCCCGCATCGGGTCTGCGGCAACTGCGGCTATTACAACGGCAGGGAAGTTATCAAGAAGGAAGCCTGACTTGGCAGACCGACACCGGGATCATGCAGCCGCAAATTGTCGTGCCATTTTTTTCTGTATGGGCTGTGCTTTGTTCTGCGTGATTTGTCGTGGTCCGGCCGCTTGTTTACGGCCTGAGAGAAGGAGCGGATCCTTCTCTTTTTTTCTGTGGCGCGGACCCGCCGATCGAGAGCCGTAGGCGCGTAAGACGCTGTGCGCCCTTGACGGGCGGACAAAATCATGCCATAATTTGCATGGCTGTTGATTTTATCCCGGCGGCGCGGGAAAGATGTCTGTGGCTGGAATTTTTAAAAATCTGGAGGGATGCGGATGGGCAGGCCGGTCGTTGCGATTGTCGGAAGGCCGAATGTCGGGAAGTCCACCCTTTTCAATAAATTGATCGGCCGGCGCCTTTCCATTGTGGACGACACGCCGGGCGTGACGCGGGACCGGATCTTCGGCGAGTGCGAATGGAACGGTCGCCTTTTTTCCCTGGTGGACACGGGGGGCATCGACTGGGATCCTTCCGATGAGATCCTTCCGCTGATCCGCGCCCAGGCGGAAGTCGCCGTCGAAGCCGCCGATGTTATCGTGCTTGTGACGGACCTTCAGACGGGTGTGACCCCGGCGGACCGCGAGATCGCTTCCCGCCTTCTGAAAAGCGGGAAGCCGGTCGTCCTTTGCGTGAACAAGTGCGACAGCATCGGGGGGCCGCCGCCGGAATTCTATGAATTTTACAAACTTGGCCTGGGGGACCCGATCGGCGTTTCTTCGGTCCACGGTCACGGGACGGGCGATCTTCTCGACCGCATCACGGGCTTTCTTCCGCCGAAACAGGAGGAAGAGGGGGGAGACGGTCCGGTCCGCGTGGCGATCATCGGCAGGCCGAACGCCGGGAAGTCCTCGCTGGTCAACACCATCTGCGGCGAGAACCGCTGCCTCGTTTCGGATGTGGCCGGGACCACGCGCGACGCCATCGACATCAGCGTCAAGAACGAATTCGGCCGTTTCATCCTGATCGACACCGCCGGCCTGCGAAAAAAAAGCCGGGTGGAGGACGCCATCGAGCGGTACAGCGTCATTCGGGCGCAGATGGCGGTGGACCGGAGCGACGTCTGCGTGATGATGATCGACGCGACCGTCGGATTCGCGGAGCAGGATTCCAAAATTGCGGGCATGGCGTTGGAAGCGGGCAAAGGCTGTGTGATCGCGGTCAACAAGTGGGACGCGGTGGAAAAGGACAGCTTTACGCTGGATCGGTACCGGAAAAAGCTGGAGCAGGATTTCTCCTTCATGCCGTTTGCGCCGATCGTGTTTCTTTCCGCGAAGACCGGCCAGCGGATCGACAGGCTTTTCGACGCGGTCCGAGGCGCGGCGAAATCGAACTCGACCCGCATCTCCACCGGCAGGCTGAACGAGGTGCTGTCGCAGGCCACGGCGCGGACGCAGCCGCCCACCGACAAGGGCAGAAGGCTGAAGATCTATTATATGACGCAGACCTCCATTCAGCCGCCGACCTTTGTGTTTTTTGTCAATTCCAGACCGCTGTTCCATTTTTCGTATCGCCGCTATCTTGAAAACGTGATCCGCGACACCTTCGGGCTCGTCGGCACGCCGATTCGCTTTCTCGTCCGCGAGCGCGGAGAAAAGGAAGGGGAGGTTTGAAAAAATGGCGGAAGAATTCCTCCGGTTTGCCCTGCCGGCGCTGTTGACGGCAGTGATCGCCTATCTGCTGGGGAGCGTCAATTCCTCCATCATTTTCACGAGGCTGTTCAACAAGCAGGACATCCGCAGCATGGGGAGCGGAAACGCGGGGCTGACGAATGTCCTGCGCTCCGTAGGGGTCAAGACCGCCGTTTTCACCCTGATTTTCGACTGCGCCAAAGCGGGCGCTTCCGTCTGGATCGGAAGGGAACTGTTCCGCTACGTCTGTATCCGCTATTCGCTCCCGCCCTACCTTGCGGAATACGGGGCGTATCTCGCCGGCCTCCTCTGCGTGGTGGGGCATATCTATCCGCTTTATTTCGGCTTCCGCGGCGGCAAGGGGATCCTTTCCACCGGGGCGATGCTGGCGTTCATCGACTGGCGTGTGTTTTTGGTTTCCTTCGCCGTTTTTGCGGTCGTGGTGGCCGTCACCAGAATCGTGTCGATTTCCTCCATCCTGTCCGCGGCGTCGCTGCCCGTCTCCAGTTTCTGCTTTGTCTATTTTCTGGAATACAAAGGGGGGGATTCCGCCCTTGGGGCAGTCCCGCTCTCGTACGTGTGGGCGACCACCGCCGTTATGCTGATGCTGGCCGTCCTGCTGATCTGGAAGCACAAGGCGAATATCGTCCGCCTGAAAAACGGCACGGAGAAAAAGTTTTCCGTCAAGCGATGATCTACGATAAAAATCCGCGGTCATGAATATTTTTTGAAGTTTCCGGGGTCGTTCCACATGTTGCCGAATTCGCGGTCGAAATCCTGCGCGATCTTCTCGTTGTCGATCACGACGAGGACCTCGTCGTTGGACTTCTCGGCCGCCTGCGTGTAATTGAAGCTGCCGGTCGTCGCCGTTTTCCCGTCCGCGACGGTGATCTTCAGGTGCATGATGCCCTTGTGGGTGTCCACTTTCACGGGGATGCCGGCTTTGACGATCTGTTTGATCACGGTCTGCTGGCTGCGCGTTGCGGCCTGGGTCTTGTCGGTGATCAACCTGACGGAAACGCCGCGCGTCTTCGCCTTGATCAGGGCGGCGGCGATCTCTTTGTCCGTAAAGCTGTAGATGGCCACGTCCAGCGTGTGCCTGGCGGAGCCGATCACGCCGATCAGTACGGGCTGGGCTTTCTGTCCGGCGCGGGGGAAATAATACCGGACGCCGTTGATGCCGGTGTCGCCGGTTCCGGAGGACGCAGGCAACGCTGGTCCGGAAACCGCCGCGGCGGTCCCCTGCGTGCCGTACGGTTCCGAAACGGCGGTGGAAGAGGAAACGCCGGCCGCCGGGTCGATCTGGACCGCGGAGCAGGAAATAAGAACAGCCGCCACGGAAGCGGCCGAGAGGAACAGAAGCCCGAATTTTTTCAGAACTGTTTTTTTGCTTTTCAAATGCCGCCTCTCAATCGGTCGAGGGCCTCGACGCGCAGTTTGCGTACGGGGCTTTTTTCTTTATTATTCGCAACCGAAGCTGATGCCGATGTCCCTTGCGGCCTGGATCAGCTCGCTGTCCGCCGGGACGTTTTTCAGTTTGCCGGCGACCTCGCTCAGCGGCACCGGCACGATGGAGTCGTTGCGGAGCGCGACCATGTTGCCGTATTTTTTCTGTTCGATCAGGTCGGCGGCGGCCGCGCCGAACCTTGTGGAGAGCAGGCGGTCGTATGCGCTCGGGCTGCCGCCCCTCTGAAAATGGCCCGGCACGGTGACGCGGACCTCCCTGCCGGTCGCTTTGACGATCTCGTCCGCGAGGCGGTAGGAGATGGAGGGAAATTTCATCTTCTGCCGGCTTTCCTTGAGCTCTTTTCTGCTCAGGGCGGCTTCCTCCGTCGAAAGGGCGCCCTCCGCGACGGCGAGGATGGCAAAGCGTTTTCCGCTTTCGCTGCGGCGGCGGATAGCCTCGGCGACGGACTCGATGCGGTAGGGGATCTCCGGCAGCAGGATGATGTCGGCCCCGCCCGCGATGCCGGCCCGCAGGGTCAGCCACCCGGCCTTGTGGCCCATGACTTCGATGATGAACACCCGGCCGTGGGAGGTCG
The DNA here is from genome assembly GCA_036741535.1 of Caproicibacter sp. GTDB lineage: Bacteria > Bacillota > Clostridia > Oscillospirales > Acutalibacteraceae > Thermocaproicibacter. The sequence goes on from DAINSB010000002.1 coordinate 12,159, forward strand.
CCGTCGAATGGATGCAGTCGATCACATTCGTCGCGATGTCCGCGGCGCTCGAGAAACCGAACGTCAGATCGGTCCCCCATATGTCGTTATCGATCGTTTTTGGGAGGGTCACGACATGGAGACCCTCCTTTGAAAGGAGGTTGGCGGTTTTGTGGGTCCCGTTGCCGCCGAGGATCACCAGACAGTCCAGCTTCATTTTGCCGTAGTTTTCCTTCATCCTTTTGACTTTGTCCACGCTGTCGTTGTCGAGGACCCTCATGTACTTGTACGGCTGACGCGAAGTGCCGAGGATGGTTCCGCCGAGGGTCAGGATGCCGGAAAAGTCGTTCGGGTGCATCAGGTGGTAGTCGCTTTCGATCAGGCCGCGATACCCGTCGTGGATGCCGTAGATTTCGACCTCGCTTCCGAATTTGCCGTACAGGGTCTTGCCGATTCCGCGGATGGCCGCGTTCAGCCCCTGGCAGTCTCCGCCGCTGGTTAAGATTCCGATTCGTCTCACGCGTGTTTCCTTTCTTTATGGAGCTTCGCGCCGCAGGGAGTCCTTGGTCCGCGGGCTGCGGACGGGTTCGTACCGTTTGGATTCTTCCTGCTGCTTCAGGTTTTTGACCGCGTCCTGCGCAAGTCCGGAGAAGATGAGCTGGCAGTTCCGCGCGGGCTTTCCCCTGCGGTCCACCCGCATGTAAGTCCCGTCGGAGTTCATCACGCGGGTGTTGGTATTATCATTCCACATCTGTTCCAAAATGTCAAACGCGCGCTGCTTCAGCAGCGCGTCTTCCACGGGGAAGATCAGTTCGATCCGCCTGTCTAGGTTGCGCTGCATCCAGTCGGCGCTCCCCATGAAGATGCGGGGGTTCCCGGCGTTCTCGAAGCGGAAGATGCGGCTGTGCTCCAGAAGCTGCCCGACGATGCTGTGCACGGTGATGTTGTCGCTGACCCCGGAAAGGCCCGGGATCAGGCAGCAGATGCCCCGCACCAGCAGCCGCACCGGCACGCCCGCCCCGGAAGCCCGGTAGAGCTGGGCGATGATCTGCGGGTCGACCAGGGAATTGATCTTCGCCGTGATGCCGCAGGGCAGTTTCTGCTGCGCATTGTCGATCTCCCGTTGGATGGCGTTCTGGAAGAAGGACCGCATGCCGTCCGGCGCCACGACGAAGCGGTTGTATTCCGGCGGGCGGGAATAGCCCGTCAGCACGTTGAAGAGCGACGAGGCGTCGGCGCCGTAGGGCTCCTTGCAGGTGAAAAGCCCGATGTCGGTGTAGATCTTCGCGGTCGAGTCGTTGTAGTTGCCGGTACCCATATGCACGTAGCGGCGGATGCCGTCTTCGTCGCGCCGGACGACGATCAGGATCTTGCAGTGGACCTTGAGGCCGACCAGGCCGTAGATGACGTGGCAGCCGGCCTCTTCCAGCTTCTTGGCCCACATCAGGTTGTTCTCCTCGTCGAAGCGGGCCTTCAGTTCGACCAGCACGGTGACCTGCTTGCCGTTTTCCGCCGCCCGGATCAGCGCGGCGACGATCGGGGAATGGCCGCTGACCCGGTAGAGCGTCTGCTTGATGGCGAGGACGTTTTCGTCCGCGGCGGCGGTCTTGACGAAATCCACGACGGTCTCGAAACTTTCGTAGGGGTGGTGAACCATCCGGTCCCTTTCCCGGATCGCCTGAAAGATGTCGTCGTATCCCCAGAAATCGGCCGGCGGGTACACGGGCTGGATCGGTTTGAAGCACAGCGACTCGAACTGCGGCTGCAGGGCGAATTTCGAGCAGAAGGTCAGGTCCAGCGGGCCCGCGACCCAGTAGATGTCGTCGTCGCTGATCTCGAGCATGTCTTTCAGAAAAGCCAGCGTCTCGGTGTCGTGCTTCTGGGAGATCTCGAGGCGCACGGGCTTTCCGCGCTTGCGCTTTTTGATGGATTTACGGATTTCGCTGAGCAGGTCCTCCGTGTCCTCGTCGATGTCGAGGTCGGAGTTGCGCGTGATGCGGAACGTGCAGGCCGAGCGGATGTCGCTCAGCTCGAACAGCTCCGAAAGTTTGTAGATGATGACGTTTTCGAGCAGCACGAAGGTCTTGCCGCTCTCCGACGGGACCTGCAGAAATCTCGAGAGAATGGAGGGGACCTGCACCACGGCAAAATAGGATTCCCCTTCCCGGTTCAGTCGGACGGCGATGTTCAGGCTCTTGTTCGCCAGCAGGGGGAACGGCCGGCTTTTGTCCACGGCGAGGGGCGTCAGCACGGGAAAGAGGACCTTGGTGAAGTAGTCGGTCACGTACTGCTTTTGCTCCTCGTCCATCTCCGCGGGGGCGAGAAAACGAATTCCCGTGCGCCGCAGCACGGGAAGAATCGAACGGTTCAGGCAGGAATACTGCTTTTCCGCGAAGGTATGGATCTTTGCGGAGAGCAGAGGCAGCAGCTCCACGGGGGTCAGGCCGGAGGGGTCGCGCAGCAGATATTTGGATTCGACCTGCTCCTTGACGCCGGCCACCCTGACCATGAAGAATTCGTCGAGATTGGATGCGGTGATCCCGAGGAATTTCATCCGCTCCATGATGGGATTCTCTTTTTTGAAAGCCTCTTCGAGCACCCGGCTGTTGAAGTCCATCCAACTGAGCTCCCGGTTGATATACGGGACTTTTCCGGAAATTTCTTCCGCCATTTTTCTCCACTTTCCTTTCGCTGAAACAGATTTTGCCCGGGAATCCGCGTTCTGTCAGATCAGTCCGGACTGGATGGAAAGCTCCGGATGCAGCCCGAAGACCTCCTGAAAGAACGGGGCGCACTGCGCGAAGGCCCATTTTTCCAGCAGGAGGTCGGCGTCGCTTTTGGCCGAGATCATCAGCCGGTTGTTTTCCTGCCGCACGGATATGTCTTTCAGCTTTTGCTTCTGCGATTTGTCGAGGGCGTTCGCCAGACGGAAAATCGCCACCAGCTTCGCGACGACCAGCCTTTTCTCGTCGCTCAGGCCGTCGATGCCGGGCTCTTCGTAGCTAGGCACGTCGTCGTCGTTGTATCTTGCCACGTAGGCGGCGATCAGCATTTCTTCGTCCGTCATGCCGTAAATATCCATGTCTTTGATCAAATCGAACGAATTCAGAAGATGCTGTTTCACGGCCACGTAATACCCGCATTCGTGCAGGATGGCCGCCAGTTCGAGCAAAAGGCGCTCCCGCCCGTCCAGACCGTGAAAACCCTTCATCTTATCGAATATTTTGCAGGCGAATTTCCGGATGCACTCGGAGTGCGCCCGGTTGCAGTGGTACGCCGTCGCGATGTTCTGCGCGCAGGAGATCGCGCTGGCCCGGATCTGCTCCCGGAACATGGTTTCGCTTTTCGGAACCAGCATGTGGTGGATCAGCGCGTCCCAGAGTTCCGCCTTCGGGAAGATGACCTTGTCCGAGGTGGAAAAATCCATCAGCCGGATCGCGATGGCGAGCGAGGAATACAGCAGGTCGGCGGATTCTTCCGCAAGGTTGTACCGGATGCCGATTTTTTCCTGGGGCGCGGAGCAGATCTGGCGGAAGAGCTCCTTGAGCCTGTCCGTGCCGATCTCGAAGCTCTCGCCCGAAGTATCCACATTGCAGACCCGGGCGATCAGCTGGATGCCGCCGCCGGTCAGCACCAGGTTCGTGACCTGGCCCGTTTCGGTGGGGATGGCGATGTGCCCCATCACGGTGTCGAGATATTCCTCCACGACCGCGTAGAAATTGTCGGTGTCGTTTTCGACGCCGCTCAGCATGTCGTGCAGCTTGATGGAGCCCATCGGGATATTCTGGGAAAAAATCATTTTGGCTCCGTCGTACACGGCGAAGCCGATGGTCCCGGCGCCGATGTACGCGATCAGGGCGCTTTCTTTCCGTTTCCCCTGGGCGCGGCCCAGGTATTCCAGCACCTTGGAGTAGATCAGGGCCTTTTCCTGGTTTTCCTCCAGCACTTCCACGGTCATGTCGTTCTGGATTTTGAGCTGATCGACCACGAAAGACCGGTTCTTGGCTTCGCGCAGCGCCGTCGTGGCGACGACGCGGTACGGACCCACGTCGTATTCCTTCATCACTTCGCCGTAGCCTTTCAACAGCTCCGAGAGCTCGCGCAGGCTTTCAAAACTGATCTTATCCGTCGTGAAGACCTCATGGCCGAGCCGGACCGGCTTTTCAAGGCGGTCCAGGTCCGAAATGGCGTTTTTCCTGAGCTGGGCAATCCGCATTTTCAGCAGGTTGGAGTCGATGTCGATCACAGCGGCCTGCCGGCTGTTCTTCTTTCGATTCATGACACAACTTCCTTTCGGCGGCTTGATCCGTTCCAATTATAGCAAAAACTGTAGATATTGGCAATTGCGCAAAAACGCCGCGGCCGCTCCGGCGTCCCGCTTCGGAAAAAAGTTGGTAAGCGGAGCATTCTTATGGTATACTACCTTCATATGGCCGTTAAAAAACGGGAAGGGACGGGTGCGGATGAGACACGGGGAGCGGGTTATGAATACGCGGGGCAGATCGGGGAGAAGAAAATTTCCATGGCCGGCGCTTCTTTTTGCCGCCGCCGCAGTTTGTCTGGCGGGGATCCTCTTTCCGCTTCACCTGTCCGGGAACGGCGGCCGGGCCGCAAGTTCCGGCCCGGCGTCGTCCGCGCAGCAGCCGTCCGCCCAAAACGGCGCCGCGGCCGCTTCGCCGAGCTCCGCGGCGGCCAAAGACGTTTCCATCACGATCCTGGGCGCCGGCGACGATTTGATCCACGGCTCCATCTACAAGCAGGCGAAGCAGCACGCGGGGGGAACCGGGTACGACTTCGCCCCCGTCTACGCGCATGTGGCCGACCAGATCAAAAGCGCCGACATCGCCGTGATCAACCAGGAGACCGTCCTCGCCGGCCGGGCGCTGCCGGTGTCCGATTATCCGCTTTTCAACTCCCCTACGGAGGTCGGCGACGCGCTGGTCGACGTCGGATTCGACGTGATCAACCACGCGAACAACCACATCCTCGACAAGGGCGAGAAGGGGATCAAGGCCACGCTCGATTACTGGGACACCAAACCCGTCAAAGTGACGGGCGCGTACCGGAACGACGAGGACCTCCAGAACATCCGCATCATCGAGAAGAAGGGCATCAAAACGGCGTATCTCGGCTTTACGGAGATGACGAACGGCCTGTATCTGCCGAAGGGCTCCCCGTACCGGATCGTCTACACCGGCGAGACCGACGAGATCCAGCAGCTGATCGAAAAAGCAAAGAGCATGGCGGACGTGGTCGTGGTGTCCGTCCACTGGGGAACGGAGAACACCTACACGCTGACGGACAAGCAGAAGACGCTGGCGCAGCAGATGGTCGACTGGGGCGCGGACATCATCTTCGGCAACCACCCCCACGTCGTCCAGCAGCTCACGGTGCTGACGCGCGCTTCGGACGGCGCGAAATGCCCCGTCGCCTTCGCGCTCGGGAATTTCGTGTCCGCACAGCAGTCCGGCAAGAACATGGTCAGCGGCCTGCTGACCGTCGCCGAGACGAAAAGCGGAAAGACGGGCAAAACCTCCTACACCTCCATGAAATTCACCCCCATCGTGACGCATTACGGCAGCAAATACTCGGGCATCACCATCTATCCTTTCAGCGGGTACACCGACGCGATGGCGTCGCAGCACGGCGTGAGGGCCTTCACGCCCGATTTCAGCCGCGCGTTCATCCAGGGCGTCCTCGACCGGAGCATCCCGCGGAAATACCAGAACCGCTTTGCGGCATGACAGGGCCGCCCCGGAGCGGCGCGCAAAACCCGTCTTGACAAATTTGACGGAATATGGTATTCTTTTTAGGCCGCTTACTGTGGGCATTGAAGAGGGCGACCCGCCCGGCAGTAGCGAGATCAATGGAAAAGGCAGGACCTTTATTCATGTTTGCAGTGATTGAAACGGGGGGCAAGCAGTACAAAGTGGCGAAGGACGACGTGATCTTCGTCGAAAAACTTGCGTCCGAAAAAGACAGCACGGTCGAGTTCAAAGTGCTGGCCGTGAACGGCGACGACGGGCTGAAGATCGGCTCCCCCTACGTCGAGGGCGCCAGCGTGACGGGCAAGGTGCTGAAGAACGGAAAATCCCCCAAGATCACGGTCTTCACCTACAAATCGAAGAAAAATGAGAAGCGCAAAATGGGCCACAGGCAGCCTTACACCAAAGTGCAGATCGAAGCCATCAACGCCTGACATGATTCGAGCGGAATTTTTTTCGCAGGCAGGCAGGCCGGTCGGCTTCCGGCTAAGGGGACATTCCGGTTATTCCGGCGCGGGGACCGACATCGTGTGCGCCGCGGTGTCTTCCGCGGCGTACCTGACGGCCAACACCGTCACGGATGCGGCGGGCAGCGAGGCGGATGTCTTTGTGAAAGACGGCGTGATGTTCCTCAAGCTGTTTTCCCCCGAAAATGCTGCGGCCGGCGCCATCCTTAGGGGGTTCCGGCTCCATATGAAAGGCCTTCAGGAACAGTATCCCCAAAATATTCAAATAACAGACACGGAGGTGTAAACAATGTTGAAGATAAACATTCAGCTTTTTGCTCATAAAAAAGGAATGGGTTCCACCAAGAACGGGCGCGATTCCGAATCCAAGCGCCTCGGCGTGAAGCGCGCGGACGGTCAGTTCGTGCTGGCGGGGAACATCCTTGTCAAGCAGCGCGGAACGCACATCCATCCGGGCGAAAACGTCGGCATCGGCTCCGACGATTCCCTGTTTGCCCTGATCGACGGAAAAGTGAGGTTCGAGCATCTGGGCCGCGACCGCAAGAAGGTCAGCGTTTATCAGGTCGAGCAGTAACGGTTCCTGCCGGAGAATCTGAAAAGAAGTCCCGGGTGCTTTCGCCCGGGATTTTTTTCGTACTTTGCGCGCAGAATAGGCGATGGGGAAAGGGAGGATCGCGCCATGTTCATCGACAGCGCCAGAATCAGGGTCAGCGCGGGAAACGGCGGCGACGGGGCGATTGCGTTCCACAGGGAAAAATATGTCGCTTCCGGGGGACCCGACGGCGGCGACGGAGGGCGCGGCGGCAATGTTGTTTTCCGGGTGGACGACAATCTTTCCACGCTGTCCGACTTCCGCTACAAACGGAAATATGCCGCCGGAAACGGGGAATCCGGGAAAGGCAAGAATTGCAGCGGGCGGAACGGGAACGATCTCGTGATCCGCGTGCCGCGCGGCACGCTCCTCAAGGACGCGGCCACGGGGCGCATCGTGGCCGACCTCTCCGCGGACGGGCCGCAGATCATCGCAAAAGGCGGGCGCGGCGGATGGGGGAATGCCCATTTCGCCACGCCGGTGCGGCAGGCCCCCCGCTTCGCGAAGCCGGGGGGCCCCGGGGAATCGTTCGACCTTCGCCTGGACCTTCTGCTGGAGCTGAAGCTGCTTGCCGACGTCGCGCTGGTCGGGTACCCGAACGTCGGGAAATCGACGCTGATCTCCGCCGTCAGCGAGGCGAAGCCCCAAGTGGCCGACTATCCGTTCACGACGCTGTCGCCGGTCCTCGGCGTCGTCAGACTGGACGCCGACCGCTCGTTCGTCATGGCGGACATTCCCGGCCTGATCGAAGGGGCCAGCGAAGGAACGGGCCTCGGGCACGAGTTTCTCCGCCATGTGGAGCGATGCCGCCTGCTGGTGCATCTGGTCGATGTCTCCGGCAGCGAGGGGCGCGACCCCAAACAGGATTTTCAGGCCATCAATGCCGAACTGAGAAAATACAATCCGCATCTGATGGAGCGCCCCATGCTGGTCGCGGGCAACAAATGCGACCTTGCGACCGAGCAGCAGATCGCGGAGTTCCGCCGGTTCGTCGAACAGAAGGGGTACGAGTTCTTCCCGATCATGGCCGCGATCCGCTATCAGGTCGATCCGCTGCTGGACCGGATCTCGGAGCTGCTGGCCAAGTTGCCCCCCATCCGCCGCTTCGAGCCCGAACCGCCGCCGGAGAAGGCCCCGAGCGGCGGGGGGCATGAAGTCTCCATCGTGCGCAAAGACGACGGCGCCTATTCGGTGCAGGCGCCGTGGATCGGGAAGACCATGCGCTCGGTTAATTTTGCGGATTCGGATTCCTTCCAGTATTTTCAGCAGCTTCTGGCAAAAACCGGCGTTTTCGACGCGCTGCGCCGGGCGGGGATCAAGGAGGGCGACACGGTCGAGATTTACGGGCTGGAATTTGATTTTGTGGAATAAGGGGGCCGACCGGTGAGAAGGTTGGACGAGCACTGCGATCCGAAACAGCTCAGCCCGCTGACGCTCGCTTTTGTGGGGGACGCCGTCTTCGAGCTTCTCGTGCGGGAGGAGCTCGCCTGCATGGGCAGCCGCCCGGCGTCGGAGCTCCACAGGCTTTCCGTCGCGAAGGTGTGCTGCCGGGCGCAGGCGCTGGCATCGGAGAAGCTCGGGCCGGTCCTCAGCGAAGAGGAGAAGGGGATTTTCCGCAGGGGGAAAAACGCGCATCCCGGGCACGTCCCCAAAAACGCGGACCAGGAGGACTATCATCTGGCGACGGCGCTCGAGGCGCTGTTCGGCTACTTGTATCTGAGCGGGCGAAACGACCGTATGCGGGAGATTTTCGTCATCGTCTGCGGCGGCGAGTCGCCGCAGCCAGGCCGCGGCGGGGTGTCCCCGTCTCCGGGCCGCGCCGTTTGGCCCGGAGGGAAAAATTAGCGTAGTTTCGGCGCGGTTTAAAGTTTAATGGGGAAGGGGGAATCGCTTATGTCGTTGACCGGCACGTCGGCGCGCCGGCACGTCGAGATTCTGAAGGACCTCGCCTTCTGCACGGCGGGAAGCGCCCTGATGGCCCTTTCCATCCGGATGTTTACGGCTCCGAACCACATCGCTCCGGGCGGTATCTCCGGCATCAGCACCGTCGTCAACTATCTGAGCGGATGGCCGATCGGCATGCTCACGCTTCTGTTCAACGTGCCGATTTTTTTCTTTGCCTTTCTCGAAATCGGCTACAAGCTCGTCTTCAAAAGCGCGGTGGCCACTCTGCTCCTCGCTTTTGCCATCGACCTCATCGGCCTGGTCGTCCGGCCGTACACCGGGAGCCCCATGCTTGCGGCGATCTTCGGGGGCTGTCTGGACGGGGCGGGTCTGTCCCTGATCTTCATGCGCGGTGCAACCACGGGCGGCACCGATCTCATCGCGCGCCTGCTGGGCAGGCGGCTGCGGTTCCTCTCCATTGGCAGGCTGATGCGGGCGGTCGATTTCGTCATCGTCGCGTTTTCCGCGGTCGTCTACCGCAGCATCGACAATGCCCTTTACGCCTTTATCGCCATCTTCGTCTCGACCCAACTGGTCGACGCCGCCCTTTACGGCACGGACATCGGGACCGGGAAAATGCTGCTGATCATCTCGGAGGAAAGCGGGCAGATCGCGAAGGAGATCATCGCCAGCGTGGACCGCGGCGTCACGCTGCTGGAAGGGCGCGGCGCCTACAGCGGCAAAACGAGCCAGGTGATCCTCAGCGCCGTGCGCCGGTACGAGGTGGCGCAGGTGAAGGACATCGTGCACGCCATCGACCCGCATGCCTTCATCATCGTCGGGGACGCGGGGGAGATTTCCGGCGAGGGGTTCCGCTCCATGCAGCCGAACGACAAGACCCTGAAGCAGCTTCTGCACGCTGGCAGAAAAAAAAATTGAAAGCAGGCGGTTCCCCGCGAAAGCGAAGGACCGCCTGCATTCCGGAATCAGTCTTTACAGTTTTTTGAATCCGTAGAATCGCTGCACTGCTGCGAGCCGTTTTTCCTGTTCTGGGCTTCGTTGCCGTAGGAAGAACTTTTTTTGGAATCGGCTTCCTGCCTGCCCGAGTTGTTTTTCTTATTCTGGGATTGTCTGCTGTCCAAATGGATTCACCCCCTTTGTGACCTTAGTGTTTGTAGGGGAGCAGAAGATTATACCATTTTTTTTGGAGATGAGGGGAATGGAACGGCCGCCGCGGGAATTTCTGTCGCGGATGGAACGGCTGCTCGGCGGGGACTATCCGGCGTTTGAGGCCGGCTGCGGTCTGCCGGCTTTCCGCGGCATCCATCTCAACACGCTGAAATGCAGTTTCGGCACTTTGAGCCGCGCTTTGCCGTTCCGTCTGGTGCCGGCGCCTTTTTCGCCGCTTTCCTATTATCTCCCCCCGCAGGCGGAGCGGGTGGGGCTGACGCCGCTGCATCATGCGGGGGCGTTCTATGTGCAGGAGCCGTCCGCCGCTTCGGCGGTGACGGCGCTGGACCCGAGGCCGGGGGAAAAGATTCTGGACCTCTGCGCCGCCCCCGGCGGAAAATCCGCGCAGATCGGATCGCTTCTCGGCGGCCGGGGGCTGCTCTGGTCCAACGAGGTCGTCCGCGGCCGTGCGGAGGTCCTGCTTTCCAACCTGGAGCGCATGGGTGTCGCCAACGCCGTCGTCTCCTGCTGCCGGCCGGAGAAGCTGTGCCGCGTGCTTTCCGGCTGGTTCGACCGCGTTCTGGTGGACGCGCCCTGTTCCGGCGAGGGGATGTTCCGCAAAAGCGAAGAGGCGGTGCGCGCCTGGAGCCCGGAGCACGTCGCCTCCTGCGCGGCGAGGCAGCTCGCCATCCTGCGGAGCGCCGGTTCCGCGGTCAGGGAAAACGGCGTCCTGGTCTATTCCACCTGCACGTTTTCCGAGGAGGAGGACGAGGGCGTCGTTTCGACCTTTCTGCAAGAGAGCGGGGATTTCGAACTGGCGGACTGCGGCCTCGCGGCCGGAAGGCCCGCCCTGCTGCCCCGGGCGCGCCGCGTCTTTCCGATGGACGGCGGGGAGGGACATTTTGTCGCCGTCCTGCGGAGGATCTCCGCAAACCCCTCTTTGGTCGCGGAATATGTGCCGGCGGAAGGGAAGCATCTCGGCATGGCGGAAGAACTTTACGGGCGGATTTTCCGTTCCGGACCGACCCGCCGGATCGAGGAGAAGCGCGAGTCCTTTTTTCTCCTCCCGGACGTTCTGCCCGCGCTCGACGGGCTGAACGTGCTGCGGGCCGGCCTTCCGCTGGGCAGGCTCCGCCCCGGCCGCGTGGAGCCCGAGCACGCCCTTTTTATGGCTGCGAAACCGCGGGAGTTCAACCTCAGCGTTAATCTGGGCTGCGATTCCCCGGAGATCCGCGCTTTCCTCCGCGGGGAAGAGCTGGCCGTCGACGCGGGCGGCCGGGGATACGCGGGCGTTTCCGTCGAGGGCGTGACGGTCGGCTTCGGCAAATGTTCCGGCGGGCGGTTGAAAAACAAATATCCCAAGGGGCTGCGCAATCCCGCCTGATCCGGTCCGGCGGGCTGCGTTTCGCCTTTTTTCCGGCGGCCGCGCTGTCGAAGGGTGGGGTGCGTCCCCCGGGGAGGGAGAGGGGCGAATTTCATGCGGATCCTGAACTTTTCCGTCCCGCCGGACTACGACGGGGTCAGGCTGAAAGGATTTCTCCACGGTTTCTGCGGACTTTCCGTCCGGCAGTTCGCGCGCCTGAAGCGCCTGCCGGGCGGCGTGCTGCGAAACGGGCGCCCCGTGATCGCGACGGATCTTCTGCGCGCGGGCGATTCGGTGCGCGTCGCCTTTCCGGACGATGAAAAATTCCAGGCGCCGGTGCCCCTGCCGTTTTCCGCGATTTATGAGGACGAAGACGTTCTGGTCGCGGAAAAGCCGGCGGGAATGCCGATGTATCCGGCCCCCGGGCACGACCGTGACAGCCTTGCGAACGCCGCGGCCTGCCACTGGCTCCGTTCCGGGCGTCAATTCTCGTTTCGGCCGGTTTACCGGCTGGACAAAGACACGACGGGCCTCGTCGTGTTGGCGAAGCATCCTTTCGCGGCTTACCGGCTTTCGGGGCGCGTCGAAAAGCTGTACCTCGCGGTCTGCGAAGGCAGGTTGCCCGGCGGCGGCAGGATCGACGGGCCCATCGGCCTGATGCCCGGCCATACGGTTCAGCGGGCGGTCGTCCCGGGCGGCGCGGCGGCGGCGACCCTCTGACGGAGCCTTGCCTGCGGGGAGCGTTCCAGCTTTCTGGCGGTCCGCATCCTGACGGGCCGGACGCATCAGATCCGCGTGCATTTTTCCGCCTGCGGCCATCCCCTCGCGGGCGACGACATGTACGGCGGAGCGAGGGCGCTGATCCCGCGTCAGGCCCTCCACTGTTTTCAGGTGAGGTTCCGCCACCCCGTCTCCGGAAAGATGATGAAATTCCGGTCCGCGCTGCCGGACGATATGAAAATGATCGTCGGGAAAAATTTGAAATGATTGAATAAAATTTCATATTATGTGCAATTAAGCCTTGAAAAATGCATAAATATGCGATATAATACAAACGTAACAAACAGAGAACGACTTTGATAAAGGGGTAGATTGTATGCAGAATATGAAAAAAACGGTTGCCGCGATTCTTGCGGCCGCGATGATGGTTCCGTTTGCGGCGTGTTCGGGGGGAACTTCGACCGCTTCCAGCGGGGCGGCGAAAAGCGACGCGGAGAGCAGCGCGACGGTTTCGTCCGGAGCGCCTTCCGGCTCTTCCGATGCGATCGTGGTGCCGGACAATATCAAGTCCAGCGGCAAGATCGTGATGTCGACCAACGCGGAGTTCCCGCCGTTCGAGTCGAAGGCCAACAACCAGATCGTCGGCATCGACGCCGACATCGCGAACGTCATCGCCAAGAAGCTGAACGCCCAGCTCAGCATCAACGACGTCGACTTTGATTCGCTGATCATGGAACTCAAGAGCAACAAGTGCGATTTTGTCGCGGCGGGCATGACGGTGACGGACGACAGAAAACAGAACGTGGATTTCTCCGACCCGTATTTCGACGCCACGCAGTCCATCATCGTTCCGAAGGGCAGCTCCATCAAAGCGCGCGCCGACCTCAACGGAAAGACGGTGGGCGTCCAGCAGGGGACCACGGGCGACACCTACTGCACCAATGAAAAAGGGGAGAACGACATCAAGGTGAAGAGCGTGCAGCGCTACAACAAGGGCACCGACGCCATCACCGACCTGCTCAACGGCAGGGTGGACGCGGTCGTCATCGACGATTTCCCGGCGGAAAAGTTCGTCTCCATGCACACGGATAAACTCCAGAAGCTGAGCGACGCCCTCACGGTGGAGCATTACGCCATCGCGGTCAAAAAGGGCAACACACAGCTCCTCACCGACATCAACCTCGTCCTGAAAGAGCTGAAGTCCAGCGGGCAGCTCGACCAGATCGTGAACAAATACAAATCCGCGCTGGAAAACGGCTGAATCAGAGAATTTGTGGGTTAGTAAATTAGAGTGTTAGACTCCGCATTCAGCTTGCTGCGGGTCTAACACTCTAAGCACCTAATCCACTATTCTAATTGGGAGGATTTGGGAATGAACCCGTTTTTTGCCGCCGCGCCTGGCGTTTCTTCCATGGGAATTTTGGGTGAAATCCACCAGTCCCTGATCGAAGAAAACCGGTACATGTACATTCTGACCGGCCTGCAGAACACCGTGATCCTTACGGTGTTCGCCGTTCTGATCGGCGTCTTTCTCGGCACGCTCATCGCGCTCGTCAAGGTCGCCCATGCGGGCAGCCCGAAAAAGCTGCGGATCCTGAACGGCCTGTGCACGCTGTACCTGACCGTCATCCGCGGAACGCCCGTCGTGGTGCAGCTGATGATCATGTATTACGTCATCCTCACGAGCGCCGACAAAATGGTCGCGGCCACCTTGGCGTTCGGCATCAATTCCGGCGCGTATGTCGCGGAGGTGATCCGCAGCGGTATCCTCTCCGTCGATCACGGACAGATGGAGGCCGGCCGTTCGCTGGGCCTGAGCCGGCGCATGACGATGGTCAAGATCATTTTCCCGCAGGCGCTCAAGAACGTGCTGCCGGCCATCGGCAACGAGTTCATCGCGCTGCTGAAAGAGACGTCCGTGGCCGGGTATATCGGCGTCCAGGACCTCACGAAGGGCGGCGACATCATCCGCAGCATTACATACCTCGCGTTTACCCCGCTGCTGACGACGGCTCTGGTGTACCTCGTCATCGTGATCGGCCTGACCACGCTTCTCACCAAGTTTGAACGGAGGCTGCGCAGAAGTGATTACCGTTAAGAATCTGAGGAAGAGCTTTCATACGCTCGACGGGGACATCGAGGTGCTGAAAGGGATCAATCAGGAGATCGAAAAGGGCGAGAAGGTCGTCGTGGTCGGTCCGTCCGGCTCCGGTAAGAGCACTTTTCTGCGCTGCCTGAATCGTCTGGAGGAGCCTTCCGAGGGGGAAGTCTGGTTCGAGGGGCAGCAGGTCAACGCGCCGGGGTGCGACATCGACGCGCTGCGCCGCAAGATGGGTATGGTGTTTCAGCATTTCAACCTGTTCCCGCACCTGACCGTCCGGCAGAACATCACCCTGGCGCCGGTCTGCCTGAGGCTGAAAAACCAGCGGGACGCCGACGAACAGGCCATGCAGCTTCTGGCGAGGATCGGCCTCGTCGAGAAGGCCGACGCCTACCCGGGGCAGCTTTCCGGCGGGCAGAAACAGCGCATCGCCATCGTGCGCGCCCTCGCCATGGAGCCGGACGTGATGCTGTTCGACGAACCCACCAGCGCGCTGGACCCGGAGATGGTCGGGGAGGTGCTCGAGGTCATGAAAGAGCTCGCCGAGGACGGCATGACGATGATCGTCGTGACGCACGAAATGGGATTTGCGCGCGAGGTGGCCACGAGGGTGCTCTTCATGTCCGACGGGCAGATCCTGGAGGAAGCGAAACCGGATGCGTTCTTCGACCATCCTCAAAACCCGAGACTTCAGGACTTTTTGTCAAAAGTACTTTAAATCCGGCTGCCGCGGTGTTACTATACTATTAGTAAGAAAGAGCCGACCTGCTTTTGAGCGAACCGGGGTGTTTTATTCTTGGCAGCAGCCATTTCACATTATCTTCTGGCCAACAGGGTCCTGACGAAATATCGACAGTCCGGCGGCGCGCCCGTTTGCTATTCCGCTTTTTGCTGGGGTGCGCAGGGGCCGGACTTTCTTTTTTACGGCTACCATTCCGGGGGAAGACGCCCGAACCTCGCGGTGCTGGGCAGCAGGATGCACAAAGGCGACCCCGCCGTCCTTTTCGACGCCATGCGCCGGTATTGCCTGGGCCTGCCCCAGGGCGATGCCGTCAGGTCCTACCTGTTCGGCTTCCTCTGCCACTACAGCCTCGACCGCACGATACACCCGTACGTCTATTCCGGCATCCGGGAGCTGAAAAAGATTTATCCGGAGCGCCCCGGCATTTTTCTCCACAGCCAGATCGAAACCGCCCTCGACAATATCACGCTGCGGTTTGAAAACGGCGAGCTGCCGACCTCCTTCAATCTGAAAAAAACCGTTCCCAGAGATCCGGAAGTCCAGGCGCAGATCGTCGCGTTCTACGTCTATCTGCTGCGCACGCTGTACCAGCGGGCGATCGAGCCGTCGGTCCTTCTTGCCGCCATGCGCAACTGCCGGATCGCCTGCGGCCTTCAGAATGACCGCACGGGCTTTAAAAAGACCTTCTTTGAAAAAACGGAGCGGCACTTTGGAAAGTACTATGTCTCCTGCTTCTTCCACGGCCTGATGGAAAACGACGATTATGACTATGCGAATGTGTCGGGTACGCCGTGGATCTGGCCGCCTTCGGACCCGAAGCCCCATTTTGAGACCTATCTCGATCTCTACCGGCGGTCTGTGGAGGAAAGCCTCGACTTCATCCGCCGCTTTTTTTCAGTCGAATCTTTTGATTCGTATACCGAACATATCCCATTTTCATAAGGAGTGACAAAAATTATGAAGCGGATTGCGAGTTTCAGCGTCGACCACAACAAACTGGTCCCCGGGATCTATCTTTCCCGCATCGACGGGGACATCGTCACCTATGACATCCGGATGCGCAAACCCAATACGCCGCCCTATCTTGAGAACGCCGCCCTGCACACCATCGAGCACCTGTTCGCCACGTTCGCGCGAAATTCGGAGTACGAGGACCGCGTGATCTACTTCGGCCCCATGGGATGCCGCACGGGCTTCTATTTCCTGCTGCGCGATGTCGACAGGGAAGAGGCCGTGCAGCTCATTATCCGCATTTTCCGGCAGATCGCGGCGTACAGCGGGCCCATTCCGGGCGCGGCGCAGGCGGAATGCGGAAATTACCGCGAACACGACCTGCCGGGAGCCGTCCGGGAGGCGAAGGATTTTCTGCCGGTGATCCGCGACTGGAGCGCCGAAAAACTGAAGTATCCGTCCTGAACACGCATTTCAGATAGAAAATCACGCCTGAGGGTTGCAAAATCGTTCCGTTTGTTATATGATAGGACGAGCAATATTACAAAATTGTAATATTTGCAATCTCATCAGGAAGGTCTCTTGTCATGCAGCGGCACATGGTCCCGATCCGACCGATTCTGCGGCACGCGGCGGATGCTTGCGCTGTTTTTCACATCCGCGGGTGTCGCTGGTTCTATGTGGTTGGGATCCAGACGGTCCGCATCTGCAAACGCCTGAAAAGGCGTTCCGCCTGTGCCCTGCGCCCTGCGGCCGCCGCCGTGGGACAGGTGTATTCCGCGACCGCCGGCAGGCGGATGCGCCGGCTGCGGCGCGAACTGCATGCCGTCCGCGTCGGCTTTTCCAATCTCGGCATGGTGTTTTCCCGCAGGAGGAATACCGGTTTTCGGCAGGCCCTGAGGGAATATTTTCGTTTTACACACCGGGGGATCCGCCTTCACCGCGATTTCCTCTCTTCGGTCGTCCATTTTGTGCTCCCCGTCGCGTCGGTCCTTTTCCTGATCGCCACCGTCCGGTACTGGAACACGGCGGACTTCGGGCTGATCCTGACCAACAACGGCCGGCAGATCGCCGCCATCCAGAATGAAAGCGTCTACGAAAAGGCCACGGAAATGGTGAATCAGCGCATGGTGCACGATACGGCGGCGCAATCGTCGGAGATCAGACTTGCGCCGAGTTTCCGGCTGACCACGGCTTCCGCCGCCGGCTATGTGGGCCCCAACGCGGTCTGCGATCTGCTCATCAAGCAGTCGAACGGCATCATCGAAGAGGCGAGCGGCCTTTATGTGGACGGCAGGCTCCTCGGGGCCGTCAAAAGCGGCGCGGACCTCCGGTATCTGCTGGAGGGCGTGCTCAGCGCGGCGCGGGGGAACGACGCTTCCGTGACGGCGCAGTTCAAGAAAAACGTGGAGATCGTGAACGGCCTTTTCCCCACCATGTCCATCGTCGGCACGGACGCCATGAAAAAGCTGGTGAACGGGACCTCCAGGGCCGCGACGACCTATACGGTCCGGGAAGGGGATACGGCGACCTCCATTGCGTACGCGAACCATACCACGATCGCGGAGCTCAACAAGATCAACCGGAACCAGTTGGGCGATCTGCTCCATCCCGGGGATCTCATCAACCTGGAACTCGCCGTGCCGACGCTGGAAGTGGAGCTGGTGAAGACGGTGACCTACGAGGTCGCCATCCCCTATGCCACAGTGACGCGCGAGGACGGCACGCAGTACACGGACTATACCAAAGTGCTGACGGAAGGCGTCGACGGAAAGCAGCGTGTGACCGACGAGATCCACACCGTGAACGGCGTGGAGACCTCACGGGTGAATCTTTCCACAACGGTGCTTCAGAAGCCGGTGGAAAAAGTCGTTCTGACCGGCACGAAGAAAAAGCCGCAGAATGAGGCCGGCGTGGCAAGCGGCAAATTCATGTGGCCGGTTCCCGCCCTCCACGAGATCACCACGTACTTTACCTGGCGGTGGGGGAAATTCCACACCGGGATCGATATTTCGGGGTCCGGCGCCTACGGGAAGACGATCGTCGCGGCGGACGGGGGAGTCGTCACGCTGGCGGGGGAGAACGACGGATACGGAAACTGCATCATCGTCGACCACGGGAACGGCTACCGCACGCTTTACGGCCATTGCAGCGAGATCCTGGTTACGGGGGGCCAGAGCGTTTCAAAAGGGCAGGCGATCGGCAGGGTCGGAAGCACCGGAAACTCGACGGGCCCGCACTGTCATTTTGAGGTGATCAAGAACAACACGAAGGTAAATCCCCTTCCGTATGTATCCTAGCAGAATCGTTTTAAAATCGCAGAAGATTTTTATGGAAATGTCAACAAAATGATTACATCTTTTGTTAAAGGTTGACTTTTTCTTTTCTGTGTATTATGATCAATAAGAGCGTTGGCGGACAGTGTGGAAAACGGCTTTTTGCCCGGTGGCACTGGTGTTTCTGTGTGTCAGGCGGGCTTTCTTTCTATAGAGACGGACACGGTCCTATGCAAGTGGCGGGAAGCGTTTGCCAGAGGTTTTGGCTGTCTATTTCTCCTTCGTTTTTTGCAAGTAATTTCAACCCGTTTTCCCGATTGCGGCGCTAAATATTTCGTGAAAATTTGTAATAATAGTAATGCTTGATTTTTAGAAATGGAGCGTACCGCATTGGACAAATTTGTTATTAAGGGCGGTTGCCGCCTTACGGGAGAGGTCAATATCAGCGGCGCAAAGAATGCCGCGATTGCAATTATACCGGCGGCCGTTTTGTCTGACGGCGTCTGCAGAATCGAAAATATCCCGGACATAACCGACGTGACTGCGATCACCAGAATCCTGTATGACATGGGGGCGGAGATTCGGAACATCAACCGGTCCACCATCGAGATCGATCCGACTCACATCAAGACGTATATCGCCTCGGAGGAACGGGCAAGGCATATGCGCGGTTCCTATTATCTGCTCGGCGCGCTCCTCGGCAGGTTCCATCATGCGGTGGTCACGATGCCGGGCGGCTGCGATTTCGGCGTCAGGCCGATCGACCAGCACCTGAAAGGATTTGCAGCCCTGGGGGCCAAACACCGTCTGGAAGGCGGCATGGTGGATGTCTATGCGGACAGGCTGGTCGGCAGCCATATTTATCTCGACGTTGTCTCGGTGGGTGCGACCGCCAATATCATTCTGGCGGCGGTGAAGGCGGAGGGGACTACGGTCATCGAGAATGCCGCGAAGGAGCCGCATATCGTCGATCTGGCGAACTTTCTGAATTCGATGGGGGCTGATATTCGCGGGGCCGGCACGGATGTCATCAAAATCTACGGGGTCCAGCACCTCAGCGGGACGACCTACTCCATCATTCCGGACCCGATCGAGGCCGGTACGTATATGGTGGCCGCCGCGGCGACCGGAGGGGATGTCCTGATCAAGAACGTGATCCCGAAGCACCTGGAGTCCATTTCCGCAAAACTGGAGGAAATGGGGGTGGAGCTTACGGAGTTCGACGATTCCATCCGTGTTGCCCGGACGGGCGAATTGAACAAATGCAATATCAAGACGATGCCGCATCCCGGCTTTCCGACCGACATGCAGCCGCAAATCGCGGTTCTGCTCTCTCTTGCGCACGGTACCAGCATCATCAATGAAAGCGTGTGGGACAACCGTTTCCGCTATGTCGAGGAACTGAAGCGGATGGGCGCCCAGATCTCGGTCGACGGCAAGCTAGCCGTGGTGGAGGGCGTGGACCACTTGGAGGGTGCCCCGGTGAAGGCGACCGATCTGCGCGCGGGAGCGGCGCTCGTCATCGCGGCGCTTTGCGCGCGCGGGACGACGCAGATTGAAAATATCCGGCAGATCGAGCGCGGATACGAAAGCATCGACAAAAAGCTGCGGGCCCTTGGCGCGGACATACGCAGGGTTTCGGTTCCCGAGCAGGAAACGGCGCAGGCAATCTGAAATTTTGGGGAACGGCAATCGCCGTCCCTTTTTGTAATAGGGAAGGAATCGGAAATGGCAAGGCTTTGCCCGCTCTTCAGCGGAAGCAGCGGGAACTGTTATTACATAGGCTCCGCCGAGGAAGGCATCCTGATCGATATTGGGCGTTCCGCGCGGCAGGTTTCGTTCGGCCTGAGGAAAAGCGGGATTTCGCCCGACGCGGTGAAAGCCGTTTTCATCACCCATGAACATACGGACCATATCGCGGGGTTGCGCGTTTTCGCCTCGCACCGGCATCTGCCCGTCTATGCGTCGGCCGGCACCCTCGCCGCGCTGGGCACGATGGGCTGTCTGGCCGGAGACTTTTCCTCTTCCGTCATCGAAAGTTCCGGCATGGAATGCGCCGGCATGAAGATCGTCCCCTTTCCGCTTTCTCACGACAGCGCCGAATGCGTGGGATACCGGATCGCCACGGGGGACGGAAGGACGATCGCGCTTTCGACCGACCTCGGCTCCCTTACGGGGGAAGTCCGTTTGGGGCTGGCTGGCGCGGATTTTGTGGTGCTGGAATCGAACCATGATGTCGGAATGCTTGAAAACGGGCCGTATCCGTATCCGCTCAAACGCCGTATCCTTTCCGACAGAGGGCACCTTTCCAATGCAGACTGCGCCGAGGCGCTTTCCGGCCTCATCCGGAGCGGAACCACGCGCTTTCTGCTCGTCCATTTGAGCTGTGAAAACAACACGCCGGAGCTGGCATACCGCACGGCGCTCTGCTCTCTCACCCTGAACGGTTTTGTGCAGGACCGGGATTTTCAGCTTTTTGTGGCACCCAAGGAAAACACGGCCGGCAGGTCGATTTTCTTTTAGCGGAGTGCCTCCGCGGTCAGGTCCCGCCGGGCGGCCCGACGAAAGAAATAGGCCCGCTCTGGCATTGACCGGCCTCGGCTCGCCGCGTGTTTGCAGAAAGAAAAATGGCATACCCTGTGCGAAGGGTATGCTCTTTTTAGCTGTTGCCAAAGTCGTGGTCGCCGTAGGCGCGAAAGGCATTGAATGCCTTCAGCCCGCCTTTTCGCTCTTTTGTCTTTTTATGATCTTCAGGCGGGAGAATTCCTCGCGGTCCTTTTCCTCCAGGGCGTTGGTGATGAACCGCACGTTTGCCTCGAATTTCGGGATCATGATGTTTTTCAGGGCGTTTGCGCGTTTCTGCGTCTTCTTTACGGAGTCGGCCAGACGGTAGACGCTGTTTTCCACTTCGGCGAGTTCGGCGGTCAGCCGCTTCACCTCCATGAATTTCTGATACGCTTCATCCAGAAGGATATTGGAGGAATACAGGCCGAACGGGGCGGTCGGCATTTCCGATTTCTCCAGAGAAACCATCGGGATCTCCACGCCCATCACGCTGCGGTACGCGACGTTCAGGCCGTCCTCGATCGGCACGGTTTCGGCGAACTCCTTGCAGATGCCGAGGGAGATGTTCGCGCGCTGAAGCCTTGCGTAGGCCTCGGCATAGGCCTTGTCGATCTTGCCCTGGATCTGCGTGGCCCGGTCGATCAGCGCCATCATTTCGCGGATGAGGATGTTTCGTTTCCGGTCGAGAAGGTCAAAGCCGGTGCGGGAGAGTGCCAGCGATTTTTTTGTTGCGAGCAGATTGCCTTTGGTTGGGACGACCTGGTCACTCAATTCACACTACCCCGCTTTCCGCCGGAGCGGACGCCGCGCCGGTGCGATCCTCAGTAGAATCTTTCTGGGATGCGGCGGCTTCCGCCACGCGCTTTTTCGCCGGTTCATAGTATTGATCCAGCGTCTCGTTGTCCAGGCGGTCGAGCGCCTCGCGCGGCAGGATCGTCAGCAGCTCCCACCCGAGGTCGAGGCTCTGCTCGATGCTGCGGTTCTCGGTTGCGCCCTGGTTGACGAATTTCGCCTCGAACTGCTTGCCGAATTCCAAGTATTTTTTGTCTTCGGGGGAGAGCTCCTCCTCGCCGATGACGGAAGCGAGGGAACGGGCGTCCATCACCTTCGCGTATGAGGCGAACAATTGGTTGGAAAGCGCGGAATGGTCTTCGCGCGTGAATCCCTTGCCGATGCCGTCCTTCATCAGACGGGAAAGGGAGGGGAGAACCGCGACGGGCGGAAAGATGCCGGAAGCGTCAAGCGAACGGTCCAGAACGATCTGACCCTCCGTGATATAGCCGGTCAGGTCGGGCACCGGATGGGTCACGTCGTCGTTCGGCATGGTCAGAATCGGGATCTGTGTGACGGAACCCGGCTTGCCGCGGATCATCCCGGCGCGTTCGTAGATGGAGGCCAGGTCCGAGTACAGGTAGCCGGGGAATCCTTTTCTGCCCGGGATCTCGCCCTTGGAAGAGCTGAATTCGCGCAGCGCCTCGGCATAGGAGGTCATGTCCGTCAGGATGACGAGGATGTGCATCCCGAGCTCGAACGCGAGGTATTCCGCGACGGTGAGGGCGCAGCGGGGCGTCAGAATCCTTTCGATGATCGGGTCGTTCGCGAGGTTCAGGAACATGACGACCCTCTGCAGGATGCCGGATTCGTCGAAGGAGCGGCGGAAGTAATCGGCGACGTCGCTCTTGACGCCCATCGCGGCGAAAACGATGGCAAAGTTGCTGCCCTCCTCGTCGCTGATTTTCGCCTGCCTCGCGATCTGCACGGCCAGCTCGTTGTGCTTCATGCCGGAGCCCGAAAAGATCGGCAGCTTCTGCCCGCGGATCAGCGTCATCAGAACGTCGATGGTCGAGATGCCGGTGCTGATATAGTTTTTCGGGTACAGTCTTGAAACGGGGTTGATCGGGGTGCCGTTGACATTGGCCTTCTTGACCGGGAAAATATCCCCGAGGCCGTCGATCGGGCGGCCGGAGCCGTCGAACACGCGCCCCAGGATCTCGGGCGAAAGCGGCATTTCGAGCGGGCGCCCCAGAAGCCTGGTGCGCGTATTGGTCAGCGAGATGCCGCGCGTCCCTTCAAAAACCTGAACGACGATGCGTTTTCCATCCATCTGAACAATTCTGCCATGGCGCATGGTTCCGTCATCCAGGCGGATGTCGACGACTTCCTCAAACGAGGCGTTGTCAATGTTGTCGAGGACAATCAAAGGACCGTTGACATCTTTTACTCCAATATAATCAAGAATCATGTGTGACCGCCTTTCAAATGAATGATTTTCAAAACGGCGGACAGTGTCCGCCCCCCGATCCCCGCCGAAAGGCTCGACGGAAGCGTGACAGCCCGGTTTGGCGGGAGTGCTCGGGGCAGCTCCCGACAGCCGGCTTCCGTCAGGCCGCAACGATGGCGGAGAGGGTTTGATCGATTTCCTTCTGATAGCTTTCAAACATCTCCGGCTTGTCGTTCGGGATTTCGTTTTTCATCCTGGCGACTTTGTCGAACAGCCCGGATTTCAGAATGCCGGAGATCGGAATCCCGGCCGAAATCAGACTTTTCGATTTCGAGTAAAGGTGCAGAATCGTTTTCATCATCAGTTTCTGTTTGTCGAGCGGCACGTAGGTGTCTTCCGGATGCATGGCGTTCTGCTGCAGAAATCCCACGCGGATGACCCGCGAAATCTCGATGATCAGCTTCTGGTCGTCCGGCAGCACGTCGGAGCCGATCAGCTTGACGATCTCCATCAGCTGGTTCTCCTGCTGCAGGATTTTGTTGATCTGTCTTCTGTATTTGATGAAATCCTCGCCCTCGTGCTCCACATACCAGGGGTCAAGGTCGGAGAAATATTCGCTGTAGCTCTCCATCCAGTTGATGGCGGGGTAGTGCCGGGCGTATGCGAGGCCCTTGTCCAGAGCCCAGAAACACCGGGTAAAACGCTTGGTGTTCTGCGTGACGGGCTCCGAAAAATCGGAGCCCTGCGGGGAGACGGCGCCGATGATGGTGACGGAGCCGTCGGTGCCGTTCAGATTTTCCACCATGCCCGCGCGCTCGTAAAATTCGGAAAGGCGGCTGGGCAGATAGGCGGGGAATCCCTCTTCGGCGGGCATCTCTTCCAGACGCCCCGAGATTTCGCGCAGGGCCTCCGCCCAGCGGGAGGTCGAGTCGGCCATCAGGGCGACATGGTAGCCCATGTCCCGGTAATATTCGCCGAGCGTGATGCCCGTGTAGATGGAGGCCTCGCGCGCCGCGACCGGCATGTTGCTGGTGTTGGCGATCAGCACGGTCCGGTCCGTCATCGGCCGCCCGGATTTCGGGTCGACCAGTTCCCGGAACTCGTCGAGAACCTGGCTCATCTCGTTCCCGCGCTCTCCGCAGCCGACGTAGATGATGATGTCCGCATCGCACCATTTGGCGAGCTGGTGCTGCGTCACCGTCTTTCCGGTCCCGAATCCGCCCGGGATCGCGGCGGCACCGCCCTTTGAAATGGGGAAGAGGGTGTCGATCACGCGCTGGCCCGTGATCAGCGGAATGTTCGGGGGCTTGCGCTTCAGAACGGGGCGCGGATTGCGGATCGGCCATTTCTGGCAGAGCGTCAGGGGATGGACCGTGCCGAAATCGTCCGTCAACTCGAGCACGGCGTCGTTGACCTTGTATTTTCCGCTCGGAGCCACTTTGGTGACGACGCCGGACAGAGCGGGCGGCACCATGCACTTGTGGCGGATGATGGGGGTTTCCGGGCATTCTGCATAGATGTCCCCGCCCTTCAGGCGGTCGCCCGCCTTGACGGTCAGGGTGATGTCCCATTCCCGGTCCTCGTCGAGGGGGGGAACGCGGCTGCCGCGTGAGATAAACGCGCCCGCCTGCTTTGCGATTTCTTTCAGCGGCCTCTGGATGCCGTCGAAAATATTGTCGAGGATGCCCGGGCCGAGCGTCACGTTCATCGGGCTTCCGGTGCCGTATACGGGTTCGCCGGGGCGCAGCCCCGTCGTCTCCTCATAGACCTGTATGGTTGTCAGTTTGTCGGAAACGCCGATCACTTCGCCCACGAGGTGCTCGTTGCCGACAAACACCATTTCCATCATGGAAAAGCTGCGGGAATTCCGAACGGTGACGACAGGGCCGTTTATGCCGTAAATCAAATTCTCTGTGTCCATAACTTCATCTCCGATGCAGCAGTCCCGGTCATACGACGGTCATGCCGGAATGCGATTCAAACCACTCGCGCTGGTCCTCCAGAAGGGAATCGAGCGTCTGGTCCGCCAGCAGGCCCCGCTCCGTGTGCAGGGCGCGCAGCCCGCCGATCTTGATGGTATTGTCGATCTGGAATTCGCACGCGAGGCCAAGCGCCTTCTGGATGCTGTCTTCATATTTGGCGTCATCCGCCCGCAGGCGGACGACGATTCCATCCTGCCCGAAAATTTCCGCAAACTGAGACGCGGTCTTTTTGAGAAAATCGAGATAGTCCTTCCGGGCGGTGAACTCCTTCAATTTCTGAGAGGCTTTTGCAAACACGTCGGCGGTGATGTGGCTGCGCTTTTCCAAAAGTTTCCGCCGGGAATCCATGCCCCGCACGGACATTTCCCGCGCGATGCCGCTGCGCATCCGGGCCGTCTCCTTCTGGATCATCTGATAGCACTCCGTCAGCACTTCGATCTCGGCATCATCCAGCTCTTTCTGCTTGTATTCTTCGATCTCTTTTTCTATTTTCTGACGCTGCTCTTCTGCGTAATGGTTGATGGCAGTCGAAAACTTATCCTTTTTCTCTTCAAAATCAGCCATTTAAGCACCTCGATTCGGCTGAACTTTCGCTTAGATTTTTACGCCGATCGCTTCGCGCACGTAGCGGGTGATGGTGTCCTTTGTGCAGCCGTTTCCGTGCCGGTCGGGGATCTCGACGATCAGCGGGCGGCGATTGTTCAGCTTGATGTTGTACACGACGGACGGACAGAGAGACAGCAGTCTTTCCGTGATCAGGACCACCGCGATGTCTTTCTGTTCCACACAGGACTGAAGTGCTTTCTGCACCTCGGCCGCCTCGTGCACAACGACCCCATCAATTCCGGCCAGCCTCATGCCGACCTGGGTATCAATATTGTCGCTGATGAGATAAAACCGCATAATAAGCTCCCGCTTCCGTCGATCAGACTTTCTGGAGCATCAGGATGGCGAGCAGCAGGCCGTAGATCGCGATGCCTTCGCCCAGAGCCACAAAGATCAGAGCCTGGCCGAAGACCTTCGGATTTTCTCCGGTCGCGCCGATGGCGGCGGGTGCGGAGGCGGCCACGGCGGCGGCTCCGCCGATGGAAGCGACGGCGGAGACGATGGCGACGGCCATCATGCTCATTCCCTTGGAGGGATCGGCGGCCTGTGCGGCTGCTGCGGCGGTTCCGGCGTTACCGGTGGAAGCCGCGAACGCGACGGACGGAACGGCGATGCAAAGAGCGCAGACGGCGGCGATGACCACAAACTGGGTGATCATGGCCTTTTTCCTGGAAACTCCATTTTTCACGGCGTGTTTGACATACGCAATGGAAGCGATCAGGACGATGGCGGGTAGGACCATAAAAATAACAGACATCTTTTTTCCTCCTAAAATTATGAAAATAAGTATGATTTAAGATTCCTGACCGATCACGACCGGCGTGTAAAGCCGGCCCGATCCGTCGTAGAATCTGCTGAACATTTCATAGAAATCGAGCCTCAGGCACTGCACCCCGGAAAGCAGGCCCTCCAGCGCGATTACGAACGCGTTGCCGACGGCGATGATCAGGATATAGCCGACGCCGGTAGCCATTCCGGCCAGGCTGAAGATGACGATCATCATGCCCGCGTGGACCAGCACGAAGGCCCCGGTGCGGATGAAGCTGATGGTGTTTGTCAAATAGCTGAGGACGAATGCAAAAACCTCGAAGAAGTTCTGCATGACAAAGCTGCCCCAGCTTTCCGGCTTCCAGTCCGGTTTCCCTTCCGCAAGGCCTCCGAGAGCCTCCCGCAGGATCATGGCCACCAGAGGCAGCACGATGCACAGGATCACGAAGGGGGCCGTGACGATATGCGCCCCCGTGACCATCTGGGCGCCGAAGCCGAAGATCACGGAGCCGTAAAAAACGAAACCCGCGATCCCATTCGGCCCAAAGATGCCGTTCGTATACTGCTTCCGGTGCAGGCAGCAGACGATATTGGTCAGCATGGACAGCAGCACCAGGAAGATGCCGAGACAGACCGCAGCCACGATGATGGTGGAGGTGGATTCCATCACGTCGATCGGCTTATGCGGCAGGCCGAACACATGTTTGAAGACCGGATCGAGCGCGTGCTCGAATCCGAAGACCGAGCCGAACAGAAATCCGAAGACCGCCGAGGAGATTCCGCAGTGGACCATGATTCCGCCCAGGCGCATCTTCTTCTTTTTCCACAGCAGCCAGCCGATCAGCGCCACCAACAGTCCCTGGCCGAAGTCCGCGAACATGATGCCGAACAGCAGCGTGTACGTGAAAGCCAGAAAGGCGGTCGGGTCCATCTCGGTGTACGAGGGGACCCCGTAGACCTCCACGAAAAATTCATAGGGGCGTACCAGCGCCTTGTTTGTCAGTTTGACCGGGGGCGCGTGCAGCAGCACCTCCGGGTCGGCCGCGTCGTCGAACGCATACCGCACGGTTTCCATCCTGTCGAGGCGGGCGGTCACGGCCTTTTCCTTGTCGGCCGCGATCCATCCGGTGAGGATGAAGTTTCCGCCGTAGCGCGCCGCGTACCGGCGGATTCCGAAGCAGATTGATTTGTAGGCGAGCCACGCGTACAGGCGCTTGAAAACGGGCTGTTCCTTCTGCCAGTAAGCGTCGATCTGAGCGTCGATGTCCTGCGCCTGCTTCAGAAGTTGCCCGCGTTTCTCGTCGATCCCTTTGAGATAGGACTCGACCGTGCCGCTCAGGCCCTCGAGGGAGACCTGCTCGAAAAAGAGGCTCGAAAAGACCTTGTCGACCTCGTCGATCTTATCGATCGGGGCGCAGTACATGCCCCAGTAGTGGGTGTCGTCCCGCGTGGCGGGGAAGAACACGACGTACGGGTTCTGCGTGTATTCGGAAAGCTGCTCGAAGCCCCCTTCGGGGAGGGAGCCGAACCGGATCTTGATGAACTTGCATCTGCGCAGCTCGTCGAGGTCGATCTCGAGCCCCGCAAAATGGCCCACGCGCTTCTGCTCCGCGTTCAGGGACTGGATCTTCTGCTCGAATCCCTGGCGGGTCTTGATTTTTTCCGCAATGGCGGAGGCGAACGAATCCGCCCACGCCTGATAGTCTTTTATGGAGGGGACCGCCTTCGTGGAGGAGCGGATGCCGGAAACCTCGCCGGCCTTTCCGACCGTTCTCAGGGCGTCGGACATGGTGCTCATGGCCTTCGCATAGGGATCGGCGTCGTTCACCGGGGAAAACCCGGAGGGGTCGGAGTAAAAGGAAAGCGCGTTGTCCGGATGGAAGACGGAAGAGGTGCCGAGCGCCGCCGTCACGCGGTCCAATTCGTACATTCTGCCGATGATGTTGAGTACCTTGATTTTAATGACTGCCAGAGAAACCACTCCTTTGCTTTGCCACGGAAGAAACTTCCGAGAAACGAAAATTTTCAAAGGTGAGAAGTTTTTTGATCTCCTGAGGGGGCAGTTTGTATCGGACCCCTTCCACAATGGTGATGATGTTGTTGATCTCGTTCTGGCAGAGCAGAATGTAAGAGATCAGCGTGACGGGCGGATGGATGGAATAGTCGATATAGTGGCGGCAAAGCATAAAATTGATGCGCGAGGGGATTTCGTCCAGATAGGAATGCCTGATTTTGAGGGACTGGCGGCCGAGCCGCGTCTGAGAGAGTACGGCGTTGATCTCCTCTTCCGATTTGGCTTTTACCAGCGATTCCGTTTCCTCTTTGCTGAAGGAACCCGCCGGCAGCAGCGATTTGCGCACGGTGTCCTCGTCCGCGCCGTAGATCAGCTTCAGGCGGGAGACGCGGACGTAATTGTTCAGATCGACATAGGATTCAAAGATGCTCCGCAGCTCTTTTCTGGTCTCTCCCCGGAAATGCCTGCGGATGGTCGCGAGAATATCGGAATAGACGAAGAAATAGAGCGCATTCTCGACGCCCGTGTAATCGATCCGCTCTCCCTGCTCCGGCGAAAACGGCTCCATGATTTTCTGATAGGGGGAACCGGAGATCAGCTTCATCAGCCCGTCGAAATCTCTCACCTGGGAAAAAGCCTTGAGGTCCAGGGAGGAATAGTGGTAGAGATAGGAAGGAATCGTGTCGGCGGGGCTGTCGGAAACGCCGCCGTTGAGCCGCAGCACGGTATGAAGAATGCACCGCACCTCGTCGCACTGAATGAAATAGCGGGAAAAATACTTATCCGTTTCCGCCTCGTTTTTGCACAGGGCCGTGTATTCCTCCATCAGCTTCTGCTTCAGAACGGATTCCAGCTCCCCCCTGTGGACATCGCTTTCCACAATGCCCGCCAGCGCCTTGCTGTAGACCGTATGGTTTTTGAGGTACCCGGCCACCTCGCCGACCGTGCGGGATTTCAGAAGCTCGTTGTAGTCGGCGGTCGTCAGGCGCTTTCCGTACATGGTGCGGGCCTTTGCCAGCACGACGTTGGAAGACAGGGAATTCAGCATTTTCAAGCCTCCAAAACTCTCTGCACGATTTCAGTGACCCACTGATCCCCCTTCTTACGGTAAAGATCATCCAGCTTTTTCATGTTTTCGACGTTCTTTTTATTTTTTTCCTGCCACTCGGCTTCGGCCGCGGCGCGTTCTTTCGGCTCATTTTTCGCAATCCTTTTTCGTGCCCGTTCCAGATAGTTGCTGCGAAGCTGCTCGCGTTTCTTGACCACTTCTTTTTCGGAGTCCACTTTTTCCTTTTGCGCGGAATCCGTGATCTCGCGGGCATGCCGGTCCAGATCGACGATTTGCTTCATCAGATCCTGCATGTTAGAACACCTCCACATCCAGCCTAAACAAGTTCA
Source organism: Caproicibacter sp. (assembly GCA_036741535.1). Lineage (GTDB taxonomy): Bacteria > Bacillota > Clostridia > Oscillospirales > Acutalibacteraceae > Thermocaproicibacter. The sequence continues at coordinate 41,723 of DAINSB010000002.1, forward strand.
TAATAACCCATTGTAATCCATTGTTAAAAATCTTTCAATATGCTTTTCCAAAAATCTGAGCATCTTTCACGCTTTGCACTAAAAATTATGAAAAAGGCCCACCCTATCCGCTAATTTTTAAGGCTCTGGATGGGCGCGGGGATCCTTCCGCCCCGTTTGATGAACCGGAGAGGGGAGAAGCGGTTGACCTCCATGACCGGCCCTCCGCCGAGCAGACCGCCGAAATTGACGGTGTCACCGGCTTTTTTGCCGATGGCCGGAATCAGCCGGACCGCCGTCGTTTTGGAATTGACCATGCCGATCGCCGCCTCGTCCGCAATGATGGCGGAGATGATTTCGGGCGGAACGTCGCCGGGGATGACGATCATGTCGAGCCCGACGCTGCAGACGGCCGTCATGGCCTCGAGCTTGGTGATGGAAAGGGAGCCGCGCTTTGCGGCGTCGATCATCCCGGCGTCTTCCGTGACCGGGATAAAGGCCCCGGAAAGGCCGCCGACCTGGGAAGAAGCCATGATGCCGCCCTTCTTGACCGCGTCGTTCAGCAGCGCCAGCGCGGCCGTGGTGCCGTGCGCGCCGCAGCTCTCGAGGCCCATCTCTTCGAGGATGTGCGCCACGGAATCGCCGACGGCGGGCGTGGGGGCGAGGGAGAGGTCGACGATGCCGAACGGCACGCAGAGCCTGCGGGAGGCCTCCTGCGCCACGAGCTGGCCCATCCGGGTCACTTTGAAGGCGGTCTTTTTGATGACCTCGGCCACGCCGCTGATGTCGCAGTCGCCCGCTTTTGCCAAAGCCGCGCGCACGGCTCCCGGGCCGGACACCCCGACGTTGATCTCGCAGTCCGGTTCCCCGGGCCCGTGGAAGGCGCCCGCCATAAAGGGATTGTCCTCCGGCGCGTTGCAGAAGACGACCAGCTTCGCGGCACCGACGCACTGGCGGTCGGCCGTCGCCTTGGCGGTCTCGAGTACGATGTGCCCCATCTTTTCGACCGCATCCATGTTGATGCCGGCTTTCGTCGTGCCGATGTTGACCGAGGAGCAGACGAACTCCGACCGGCTCAGCGCCTCGGGAATGCTCTCGATCACGGCGTAGTCCCCGGGGGCGAAGCCCTTGTGGACGAGCGCGGAGTATCCGCCTATAAAATTGACCCCTATGGCTTTTGCCGCGCGGTCCATGGCGAGAGCAAAACGCACGGGGTCCTTTCCCGGGTATGCCGCGGCGAGCATCGCGATCGGCGTGACCGATACCCGCTTGTGGATGATGGGAATGCCGTATTCCTTGCTGATGTCTTCCCCGGTCTTCACGAGGTTCCCGGCGTAGCGGCAGATTTTGTCGTAGATGCGGTCGCAGGTGACGGCGATGTCCGGCCCGATGCAGTCCAGCAGCGAAATCCCCATGGTGATGGTGCGGACATCCAGGTTTTCGTTGTCGATCATGTCGATCGTCTCAAGAATCTCGTGCGAATTGATCATGTCACGCTTGCCTCTCGTTTTCCGCTTTTTCCGGCGCATTTTAGATGCGGTGCATGGAATTGAAAATGTCCTCGTGCATCACATGGATTTTAAGATTCATCTCGTCGCCGGCGGAGGAAAGCTGGTCGGAGAGCCGACTGAACGGGACGGCGCATTTTGTAATATCGACCAGCATCGTCATGGCAAACAGGTCCTGCAGAATGGACTGGGTCACTTCCAGAACATTGACCTGATTTCGGGCGCAGATGGAAGAAACCCGTGCCAGGATCCCGATCCTGTCTTTGCCGATGACGGTGATGACCGCGCGCGCCGACTGCTTTTCCATATCCCGTTGCCACCTTTTAGCATTTAGTGCTATTATGATCGAAAAATGTCTTTTTGTCAAGGGTCGGCCGCCCTGCGGCGGCCCGGATCGACATATGACGGAAAATGCCCGCGCTTCCCGCGAAAATTTATGACATCGGTCTCTGTCATTTCCATCCGATTTATGATAACATAATAAATCGGGAAAGCAGAGCCCGGGAGAAAGAACCGGCCGTGCGGGCCGGGAAATGCAGGAGGAAAAATGAGATTCAGATATGTGTCTGACAGCCATATCCATACGGACTGTTCCAGGGACGGGGCGGACCCGGCCACCATGCTGTGCGACCGTGCGGCGAAGCTGGGGCTTTATTCCATCACCATCACGGATCACTGCGAATGCAACCGGTACCTGGCAGACGGGTACGACAAATCCGTCCGCCAGTCCGTTTTCGAGGCGCACAAGGCCTCGGCGATTTTCAACGGGAGGCTCCGCGTCTATTCGGGCGTCGAACTGGGCCAGCCCCTTCAGGAGCCCTCCGCGGTCGCGGATCTGTTCGGGCGGTGCGAATTCGATTTTGTGCTGGCTTCCGTACATAACGTCAAGGGCAAACCGGATTTTTTCGACCTTGATTATCAGACGGAAGATCTCGAAAAAGTGATGGAGCAGTATTTCGACGAGGTCGCGGAGATGGTCGAATGGGGGGAGTTCGATTCCCTGGCCCACCTGACGTATCCGTGGAGGTACATCGTCGGGGAGCACGGAATCCCGATCGACGACAGACGCTGGGAAAAACGCATCGACGAGGTCCTGAAGCTCCTGATCGAAAAGGGGAAGGCCCTCGAAGTCAACACGTCGGGATTTCGGCAGCGGCTGGGAGTCGCCATGCCCCCGCTGCCCGTGCTGCGGCGCTACCGCCGGATGGGGGGAAGTCTGGTCACCCTCGGTTCGGACGCGCACCGCTGGGCGGACGTGGGGGCGGGCATCGAGCGCGGTCTGGAGCTTCTCCGGCAGGCCGGCTTCACACATTTTGCCGTCTACGTTGCGCGCCGGCCGCAGATTTTGCCGGTCGCGTAAAATTTTATTTGGAGGGAGCGGGTTTCTTTTATGGATCAGCTTTTGACTTTGCTGAATGAAAACGCGAGACTGTCCAACGCGCAACTCGCCGTCATGCTGAACAGGACGGAGCAGGAGGTCGCCGACCAGATCGCGGAATATGAAAAGGCGGGGATCATCCGGGGCTACCGTCCCCTGATCAACTGGGAAAAGCTGGACAAAAACAAGGCGATCGCCCTGATCGAGCTGCGCGTCACACCGAAGCGCGACCGCGGCTTCGACGAGATCGCCGGGCGGATCATGCAGTTCGAGGAGGTGGAGAGCGTCTATCTCATGTCCGGCGGATACGACCTCTCCGTCCGGGTGCACGGCAAAAGCATGCAGGACATCGCCATGTTCGTCATGCGCAGGCTCTCCACCATGGATTCCGTGCTTTCCACCGCCACACATTTTATCCTGACCAGATATAAAGACAACGGCGTCATCATGAATCCGGAAGAAGAGCAGGATGAGCGGAGGAGTGTGTTCAGTGATTGACTACGCACAGGTCCTGAACCGCTCGGTCCAGAGACTGAAGCCTTCCGGCATCCGCCGCTTTTTCGATATTGCAAACGAGATGGAGGGCGTGATCTCCCTTTCCATCGGCGAACCGGATTTCAACACGCCCTGGCACGTCCGGCAGGAGGGCATCCGCTCGCTGGAAGACGGCAAAACCTGGTATTCGCCCAACCGGGGCTTTCTTAAGCTGAGACAGGAGATCGGCCGCTTTGTCAAGAGGCATTACCAGCTCGAATACGATCCCAAGGCCCAGATCCTGGTCACGGTCGGCGGGAGCGAGGCGATCGACCTGTCCCTGCGCTGTCTGGCCAATCCCGGTGACGAGGTCCTGATCCCCGAGCCGAGCTTCGTCTGCTACACCCCGCTCGCCAGCATGGCCGGCGGCGTTCCCGTGCCGGTCGAGACCCGGCAGGAGGACTCTTTCCGCCTGACGCCGCAGTCCCTGCGCGAAAAGATCACGCCGAAAACGAAACTGCTGGTTCTGCCGTACCCCAATAATCCGACGGGTGCCGTCATGCACCGGGCCGACCTCGAAGCGGTCGCCCGGGTGGTGAAGGAATACGGCCTTTTCGTGGTTTCCGACGAGATCTACAGCGAACTCACCTACGGCGACACGCGCCATGTCTCCATCGCCTCCCTTCCCGGGATGGCGGAGCGGACCGTGGTCATCAACGGGTTTTCCAAGACCTTCGCCATGACCGGGTGGAGGCTGGGGTACGCCGCCGGCCCGAAGGAGATCATCGGCCAGATGACGAAACTGCACCAGTACGGCATCATGAGCGCGCCCACGACGGCGCAGTATGCGGCGATCGAGGCTCTGAACAACGGCGAGGGCGATATTGCGGAAATGCGCTCCCAGTACGACGCGCGCCGGCGCCTGATGGTCAGCGAGTTCAACTCCATGGGCCTGACCTGCTTCGAGCCGGAGGGCGCGTTCTACGTCTTTCCGTGCATCCGGAGCACGGGTCTTTCCAGCGAGGAATTCTGCACGCGGCTTTTGCACTCGGAACATGTTGCGGTGATTCCGGGCAACGCTTTCGGCGACTGCGGGGAGGGCTTCGTGCGCGTCTCCTATTCCTACTCCATCAGCCATATCTCGGAGGCGCTTTCGCGCATCCGCCGCTTTCTCGCCGCCCTGCCGCAATGATGAGCAGAGCGCGGGCCTATGCCAAGATCAATCTGACGCTGGACATCGCCGGGCGCAGGGGAGACGGATACCATACGATGCGCATGGTGATGCAGAGCGTTTCCCTGTGCGATACGCTGACCCTGCTGGATGAAGCGGAAGACAGGGTCGTCTGCAGCGCGGAAGAGGTCCCCTGCGGACCGGAAAACACGGTCAGAAAGGCTGCGGCGGCGTTCTTTTCGCACTGCGGCCCCGCGCGCGGGGCCGCTTTCTGCCTGCGCAAGAGCATCCCGCAGCAGGCGGGGCTCGGCGGCGGCAGCGCGGATGCGGCCGCCGCGCTTGTGCTGCTCGACAGGCGCTTCCGCACGGGCCTTTCCCCGGCGGAGCTCTGCCGGCTCAGCCTGTCCGTCGGGGCAGACGTGCCGTTCTGCCTGCGCGGCGGGACCGCGCTGGCCGAGGGGATCGGGGAAAAGCTGAGCGGCCTGCCGCCGCTGCCCCCGTGCCGGATTCTGATCTGCAAGCCGCCGGCCGGCGTCTCCACCCGGGAAGCCTTCGCGGCTTTCGACGATTCCGGCGGCGCGGCTGCCTGCTATACGGATCGGATGCTCGCGGCGCTCCGGGCCGGCAGCCTGCCGGAGATCGCGGCCCGGCTCGGAAACGCCCTCGAACCGGTGTGCGCGCTGGACGACGTGCCGCGCATCGAAGCGGCCATGCTGAAAGGCGGCGCGCTGGGAGCCTGCATGACGGGCAGCGGCTCCGCGGTGTTCGGCCTTTTCCGGGAAGGGGACGCCGCGGCGGTCCTGTGCCGGGACGATCTCCTGAAAAAATACCCGCAGACTTTTCTCTGCCGACCTAGAGGGTTAGAGAATTAGCAAGTTAGAGAGTTAGGCTCCGCGTTCGGCTTCCGGAAAACCGAAAAAAGCCCCGAACTGACAGTCCAAACTGCCAATCCGGGGCTTTTTGCAGTCCGAAGGCTCCGCATCCGTCTTGCCGAATGCGTGCCCTTTCTAATCTCTGATCCTCTAACACTCCAGTTCAAAGCGTTCCGAAGATCCGGTCGCCCGCGTCGCCGAGACCGGGGACGATGTAGCCGTGCTCGTTCAGATGGTCGTCCACGGCGGCGCAGTAGAGCTGCGCGTCCGGGTGCGCTTTGGTGAACGCCTCGATGCCGGCCGGCGCGGCGATGATGCACATGAATTTGATGCTTTTCGGGTGGCTCCGCTTGATGATCGTGACGGCGTCGACGGAGGAGCCGCCCGTTGCGAGCATGGGGTCGAGGACGATCACGTCCCGCTGGTCGATGTCGTGCGGCAGTTTGCTGTAGTACTCGATCGGCTTTAAAGTCTCCGGGTCCCGGTACAGGCCGATGTGCCCGACTTTCGCCGCGGGCACCAGAGAGAGGACGCCGTCCACCATCCCGAGGCCGGCCCGGAGGATGGGGATGAAAGCGAGCTTTCTGCCGGCGATCACTTTCGTTTTCGCAACCGCCACGGGCGTTTCCACCGTCGTTTCCTCAAGCGGGAGGTCGCGTGTGGCCTCATAGCAAAGCAGCATGGCGATTTCGCTGACAAGCTGACGGAAGTCCTTGGAGCCCGTATTTTTGTCCCGCAGATAGGTCAGCTTGTGCTGGATCAGCGGATGGTCCATGACAAATACGTTTTGACAGCTTTCCAAAATTTCTGTCCTCCTATTTTTTCAACCGTCGCATGTCGCGCGGCTTTAGAGTTCTCCCCGTTCGATGGCCGAGATCTCGTCGATGCGTCTCTGATGGCGCCCTCCGTCGAATTCCGTATTCAGAAAGAGCTTTGCGAACTCCACCGCCTGGTCTTCGCCGATGACCCTGCCGCCCAGGCACAGGATGTTCGCGTCGTTGTGGTGGCGGGTGATTTCCGCGCAGTAGGCGTTGTCACAGTTGGCCGCGCGGATGCCCTTTACCTTGTTGGCGGCGATGCACATGCCGATTCCCGTCCCGCAGCAGAGGATCCCTTTCTCGGCCCCGCCGTCCGCCACGAAGTGCGCGACTTTGGCCGCGATGGGCGGGTAGTCGATCGACTGCTCGTCGAAAGTGCCGAAGTCCCGATAAGCGATCTTCTCCGAATCCAGATATTTTCTGACGGCTTCCTTCAGCTTCACGCCACCATGGTCGGCCCCAAGAGCAATCATAAGTACAGTCCTCCATTGCGAAAAAATTACTGCTTTCTTTTCAGGGAGCGTTCCGCCTGCGCAGGGCGCAGATAAATCGGCATCAATGCGGCGGGAGAGACCGCCTCTCCGCGCCGGTAAGCCGCCTCCGCCGCCCGCGCCACTCCCCAGGCACGCTGAAAGAGCAGGATTTCAGGGGGCAGCAGAGTGCCGAGAGCCTCAAAACCGGTCTTATTATAGCATAGTTTTGCGCCGTCCCCAACTAAAAACAGGGGGTTTGCGTATTTTTTGCATTCTTCTGCAAGATTTTCAATCGAAATGGCGCGGTCCGGCGTCAGCCTTTCGACGGATTTCCCGTTCAGGGAAAAGACCGCGTTGTAGACCTGGCCGCAGCGCGCGTCCATCACCGCGCAGGCCGTCCCCGTGAGGTGCGAGAGGTTCTGCGCGATCGCCTCCAGCGTGGAGACGCCCACGCAGGGCTTGTTTCCCGGCATGGCAAGGCCCTTCACGCTGGCGACGCCGATGCGGATGCCGGTAAAGGACCCGGGCCCGGCGGAAACCGCCAGCAGATCCACTTTTTCCACCGGGACGCGGGTGCACTTCAGCAGGCCGTCGATCATCGGCATCAGGGTCTGGCTGTGCGTCAGACCGTTGTTGCAGTAGAACTCCCCGAGGGTTTTTCCGTCTTTCACCAGAGCCGCGGAGGCCGCGACCGCCGACGAATCGACCGCGAGTATCATCAAAGGTCCATCCCCTCCAAAGTCAGGATACGCTGATTTTCCGTCTCTCCCTGCCGCAGATGGATGCGGACGGCATCTTCCGGCAGGGCGTTTTCGATGTTTTCGCTCCATTCGACGATCAGCACGCCGCCGGAGCCGAGATAGTCGAAAAAGCCGGTGGAATACAGGTCGGCCCAGCCCTCGATGCGGTACATGTCGAAATGGTAGACCGGCAGCCGGCCCCGGTACTCGTGCACCAAAGCGAACGTGGGGCTGGAGACGCCGCTCTCGACGCCCAGTCCGCGGGCGATCCCGCGGGTCAGGGCGGTTTTGCCCGCGCCCATTTCTCCGAACAGGGCGAGCACTTCGCCGCCGTTTAATTTTTTCGCGATCTTTTCGCCGAGCGCCTCGGTCTCCTCCGGCGATTGCGTCACAAATTCGCGCATGTTTCCCTTCTTCCGGTTCAGAAAAGTCCGGTGATCCTGCCGTCTTCGTCCACGTCGATCGTTTCGGCGGCCGGATGCTTCGGCAGGCCCGGCATGGTCAGGATGTCCCCCGCGTACGCCACGACGAAGCCGGCTCCGTTGTCGAGCCTCAGGTCACGGATCGTGATGGGAAAGCCGGTCGGCCTGCCGAGCAGCTTCGGGTTGTCAGAGAGGGAATACTGCGTTTTGGCGATACAGACGGGCAGATCGTCCGCGCCGAGCGCCCTGATCTCCGTAAGCGACTTTTTCGCCTTGGCGGAGAATACGACTTTTTCCGCGCCGTAGATTTCGCGGCAGACCGTCGCGATCTTTTCCGCGACGGGCGCCTTGTCGTCGTAGAGCAGGCGGGGCCGGGAGGGCGTCCGGGCGAGGGTGCACACCTTTTCCGCAAGGTCGGTCCCGCCCGCGCCGCCTTTCGCGAACACCTCGCAGAGGGAAAACCCGGCGCCGTGCTCCCGGCAGTAGTTTTCGATGAAATCGAGCTCCTCCTCCGTGTCGCTTTCAAACCGGTTGACGGCGACCACGACGGGGATCCCGAATTTCCCGAGGTTCTCGATATGCGCCCCGAGGTTGGCGATCCCGGCCCGGAGGGCCTCCGGATTTTCCTTTGCAGTCTCCTGCTTCGGCACGCCCCCGTTGTATTTCAGGGCGCGCGCGGTCGCGACCAGCACGGCGGCGTCCGGCGCGAGGCCCGTCAGGCGGCATTGGATGTCCATGAATTTCTCCGCGCCGAGGTCGGAGCCGAAGCCCGCCTCCGTCACGCAGTAGTCGCCGAGCTTCAGGGCGAGGCGGGTCGCCCGCACCGAGTTGCACCCGTGCGCGATGTTCGCGAACGGCCCGCCGTGCACCAGCGCCGGCGTCCCTTCCAGCGTCTGGACGAGGTTCGGGTTCACGGCGTCCTTCAGAAGCGCCGCCATGGCGCCCTGCGCCTTGAGGTCGCGCGCGAAAACGGGCTTTCCCGCGTAGGTGTACCCGACCAGGATGCGGCCCATGCGTTCCTTCAGGTCGCCCAGGTCTTCGGCAAGGCAGAAAGCGGCCATCACTTCGGTCGCGACGGTGATGCAGAACGAATCCTGCCGGGGCGTGCCGTGGGCCTTTCCGCCGAGGCCGGTGACGAGATTCCGAAGTTGGCGGTCGTTCATGTCCATGCAGCGCGGCAGAAGGATCCTGCGCGGGTCGATGCCGAGCTCGTTCCCCTGCTGGATGTGGTTGTCCAGCAGCGCGCAGAGCAGGTTGTTCGCCGCAGTGACTGCGTGGAAGTCGCCGGTGAAATGCAGGTTGATGTCTTCCATGGGCACGACCTGCGCGTATCCGCCTCCGGCGGCGCCGCCCTTTACCCCGAACACGGGGCCGAGGGACGGCTCCCGCAGCGCGAGGACCGCTTTTTTGCCGATCTTCGCCATCGCGTCGGCCAAGCCGATGGAAACGGTGGTCTTTCCCTCGCCGGCGGGCGTCGGGTTGATGGCGGTGACAAGGATCAGCTTGCCGTTTTTTTTCGCGGCCAGCCTCCGGTACAGCCGGTCGTTCAGTTTTGCCTTGAACCTGCCGTAAGGTTCCACTTCCTCTTCCAAAATCCCGAGTTCCGACGCGATCTGCGCGATCGGCCTCATTTTTGCCCGTTGTGCGATCTCAATATCAGACAACATTCAATTTTCCACAGCCTTTGCACATAATTACTAATATTATAACATATCCGGTCGGAATAGGAAAGCGGGCGACGTGCCGCCGCGGCCGGGCCCCGCCGCCCGGTGCGGCACAAGCGATAAAGCCTGGTTGGGCGGGAGGGTTGCACAGCACCCCTTACGCGCCTGCGGCGGGCCGCAACTTTGGCTCTCAGCGGCACGGCTTCTGGCCGCCTTGCTTTGGGAATGCTCTTTCCGGGCGTTCCGGAAACCCAAAGCCCTGTCTGCGGGAGCCTTGTCTTAGACTGTTCCGCCGCACATAACTAATATTTCGCGTCGGGCTGAACGGCGGGCCGTGACTGCGGACACAGTCCGCTCTTGCATGTTGCGCCGATCCATCTTATAATGGACACTGTGAGGTGAAGTCATGCGGGCATTGAAGTCGATTTTCAGTTATTTTAAGCGTGCAGATAAATTTTACTGGCTGGTCATGCTGACCATTTCGGCGTACAGCTTGCTGCTGATCCGCACGGTTCCCGCGGATTCCAGCGGCAAAAGTTATTTTGCGACCATGATGCTGGCCGTGGCGCTGGGCTATATCGGCGCGGTCCTGTTCACTCTGGTCGATTACCGTGAGATCGCGAACTTCTGGTATCTGATCGCGGGCTTCTGCGTTTTTCTGATGCTGTACACCCTGAGATTCGGACTGGCCGTCACGAACACGGGCGGCATCAACGCAAAGGCGTGGATCAGCCTGGGCGGCACGACCTTCCAGCCGAGCGAGCTCGTCAAGATCGGGTTCATGGTCACTTTTGCAAAGCATCTCGCGGCTCTGGAGGAGCGCGGCCTGCTCAAGTCGCCGCTGCATATCCTGCTGCTGGCCTGCCATGCGCTGATCCCGATCGTCATCGTGCATCTTCAGCGCGACGACGGCGCGGGGATCATCTTTTTCTGTATGTTTCTGGCCATGGCGTTCGGTGCGGGGATCAAGCTGCGCTATTTTGCGGCCCTGTTCGCCGTGATGGGCGTTTCGCTGCCCCTCGCGTGGAAATATGTTCTGGCCGATTACCAGAAAGAGCGGCTCCTGGTCGCGTATCATCTGGATGCCGACACCGCGTCCGCTCTGCAGTACGGATGGCAGCAGATCCAGGGGAGGACCTCCATTGGCAGCGGCGGGCTGTGGGGCAGGGGCCTTTTTCAAAGCCCGCGCGTCAACAAGGGGCTGGTGCCGGTGCAGCAGAGCGACTTCATTTTTTCCGTCGCCGGCGAACAGCTCGGATTTATCGGCTGCTGCGCGATGATCCTTCTGCTTTTGCTCCTGCTGTGGCGGACCCTCCGTATCGCGCGCCGCTCGCCCGACCTGCTGGGCAGTACGATCTGCATGGGCTTTTTCGGCATGGTCGCTTCGCAGATGATCTTCAACCTCGGCATGTGCCTCGACCTTCTGCCGGTCATGGGGGTGACGCTCCCGTTTTTCAGCTATGGCGGGTCCTCCGCTCTGTGCCTGTATCTCGGCTTCGGCCTCGTGCAGAACGTCCATATGCACCGGAAAGACACCGACAAGGTGAACCTGCGCCGCCAGGCGTGAGGATCATTTTTTCCCCCGGCCGCGTTTTGGAACGGCCGCCTTCGCCAGCGTGATGGCGCCTTCCTCGTCGTCGACCCCCAGCACGGCCCCCGCGGTCGCCCCCGCGGGCAGCTCC
>DAINSB010000003.1:0-17235 GCA_036741535.1 Caproicibacter sp.
TTTATTCCTTTGAGTCACCTTTTTACCCTGTTGCACTTACATTGTAAATTCAAGGTACGAAAAACGGCCCGAAGGCTTTCGATCGCCTCCGAGCCGTTATGAATGACAGAAGAAAACCATGTTCCGCGCAAAAGCGGCGGAATTCAGGCACTGCGCCGCTCACAGGATGATGCAGATCAGGCCGTTGCAGCCTTCGTTGATGACGCGCTCGATGGTCTCGCGCACCTTGTCGCGGGCGTCGTCCGGCATGCGCATCAGCTTGTTGTGCAGCCCCTCGTTCACGAGCTCGTGCAGGCTCTTCCCGAAAATGTTGGAATCCCAGATCTGGGCGGGGTTCGACTCGAATTCCTTGAGGATATACTCAATCAGCTCCTGCGACTGCCGTTCGGAGCCGACGATGGGGGTGATCTCCGTCGTGATGCGCGTCTTGAGCATGTGGATGGACGGCGCGGCGGCCTTCAGGCGGATGCCGTACTTGCCGCCCTGGCGGATAATCTCCGGTTCTTCCAGGGTCAGCTCATCCATGCCCGGCATGACGATGCCGTACCCGTTCTCCTGCGCATCCTGGTACGCCCCGCTGATCTTGTCGTAGGTCTTCTTCATCTCGGCCATCTGCATCATGCAGGTCATCAGGCTGCCTTCGTCGCTGACTTCGAGGCCGGTCTTTTCGCCGAGGACCTTGTAGAACAGCCCCGGCTGAAGGCCGACGGAAATGCGCGAGCGCCCCGTGCCGAGATCGACCGCGACGATGCCCGCGTTATTGACATATTCGCACTTCTGCACGTCGCTCACGATGTTCTCCACGTCGCGAATCTTGGAGACCTTGGACGCGGAATCCTGGATGCAGGAGAACACCGCCGAGCGCAGCCAGTGGCTCTTTTCCAGCGACGCGAGCCAGCGGGGCATCTCGACCCGCACTTCCCGCACCGGGAACTCGAACAGGACCTTCGCGAGGATCGCGCGGATCTCCGTTTCCTCCATGTTCAAACAGTTCACCGGCAGGACGGGGACCGCGTATTTCTGCTGGAGGTTGCCGGCGAGGGTCTGCGCCTCGGGCGTCCCCGGCTCCACGCAGTTGAGCAGCACGATGAACGGCTTGCTGATCTTCTTGAGTTCGTCGACGACGCGCTCCTCCGCCTCCTCATACTCCGCGCGGGGGATGTCGCTGATGCTGCCGTCCGTCGTGACGACGAGGCCGATGGTCGAGTGCTCGGTGATGACCTTCTTGGTGCCGATCTCCGCGGCCATGTTGAACGGGATGGGCTCGTCGTACCACGGCGTGCGCACCATGCGCGGGTTGTCGCCCTCGATGTAGCCGAGCGCGCTGGGGACGATGTACCCGACGCAGTCGATCATCCGGACGGAAAACGTCGCGCTTTTGTCGATCCGCACGGTGACGGGCTGCTCCGGGATGAATTTCGGCTCGGTCGTCATGATGGTCCGGCCCGCCGCGGACTGCGGCATCTCGTCGACCGTGCGGCCGCGCGAGGACTCCGAGTCCATGTTCGGCACCACGATGGTGTCCATAAACCGCTTGATAAACGTGGATTTTCCGGTCCGGACCGGCCCGACCACCCCTATGTAAATAGCGCCGTTCGTTCGCTCGGAAATATCCCTGTAGATATTGCGTTCTTCCATTTCGTCTCCCCCTCCGGCAGAGAAAATTTTGCCGCATCGGCAAGCCAGCTTTTTTCGTTCACATGGGAATCAGCAGCATCCCTTTGTTTTCCACGGTTTCGCCGGAAAGGCCGTTCTCGCTGCGGATGGAATCCGGCGACGTGCGGTAGGCCCGCGCGATGTTCCAGATGCTCTCGCCGGCGCCTGCAAAATAAAGGCAAAGGGAGGCGGCGGGGTCGTTCGGGGTCGGCTTGGTCTCGTCTGCGGAGACGGACGCGATCGCCTTGAAGGTGAATTTCGTGTAGATTTCCGCGGAAAGGCGAAGCTCCGCCTTGGTTTCGATGCTGCCGCCGGTAATCCGGTAGCTGATGCCGCCCACGCTGACCTCCGCTTCGCACCGCACGTCCCCGGACGCGCCGCAGGCCCGGGAGTACTCGAAGTCGATCAGGCGTTCAAAATAAACCGGCGTTCCGTCGCCGCCGATCGCCAGGACGCAGAGGTTGTATTTCCCTTTGAACGCAAGCTGGCCCTCCGCCACGTCCGCGGAGGCGTTGGCCATTTCGCTCCAGATGTCCAGCACTTTGGAAACCGTGTTGTCTTCCAGCGCGATGTCGCTGCGGTTGACGAAGGTATCCCCCGCAAGCTCGGAGAGATTGTCGAGCGTTTTGGGCTTCGATTCCACCTGCAGGTCGAATTTTTTCGAGAAGGCGTCGCTCACGACGGTCACGTCCGTCCTGCGGAAAGCCTGGGCCGTCGCCATGACTTTCACCTGGGTGTCGAAAAAGGTTTTGTCCCCGGAATAGTCGTTCTTGATCTGGGCCTGAACGTCGAGCACGTTCAGCCTGATGCTGCACAGGCAGTCTTCGGTCACGCCGTCGCAGTCGACCATCTGGGTAAAGGGGATGGAATATTCCATCGTCTCCGGCGAGGGGTTCTCCCCCGTGGGAAGATACAGGAACTTGACGCAGGTCTCGCCCTTGAGCATCAGCTTTCCCACGGTGATCTTGAAATCCTGCAGGACCGCGAACGCGTCGGAACGCATGATGCTGTCGGCCGGCGGCTTGCCCGAGCCGAGTTCGAGGACCTCGTCGACGCTGAACTGCTGCTGCGCAAGGCCGGCAAGCTGGTTGAACGGCACGGTGTCCTTCTTCTGCTCGATGTCGTCGCCGGAAATATTGCCGACCATTTCGTCCTGCCCCGGCGCGACGACTTTGGCGCACAGCGAAAAAGCGCCGTGAACATCCAGCCGGCGGGGGCTTGTGGCACGGCAGTTGATATATTCCACGCGCGCAAAGGCGGAGACCTGGGCGTTGTCGGCGGGCTGCTTCAGGGCGATCTCGGACGAAAACGAGTCGCCGGAATCGCAGGAGCGCACGTTCTTTCCCTCCGGATCCAGATAGAAGATCTTGACGTTGAAGCTGCCGTCGAGCATCAGTCGGTCGCCCATCACGCTTCTCGACGTGATGCGCGGGTAGACCTGGCATTTGAGAATGCGCTGAATATCCGGGCAATAATCCGGCAGGCTGATGTCCATGTCGACAGGCTGTTCCTGGCTTCCGTCATAGACGACCTCTCCCGCGGCGATCCGTTCGCGTTCAAGCATATAATCCATAAAAGGTCTCTCCTTTTCCTCTTTGTGCATAACCTCTTTCTACGTAATGGTATTCCGGTCTTGTCTTATTTATGACATTTAGAGATTAGAAATTAGAGGTTAGAGGTTAGAAAGGGCAGAGAAAAGGCGGCCCCCGGTCAGGGGGCCGCCCAGGTCCGCTGCGCCGCCAACACGCCGCTCAGCAGCTCTGCTCCTTCTTGATTCCGAACGTCTTGCGCAGAATAAAGCTCCAGAATTTTGAACTCTTGACAACAACAACCTTCATGACGCAGACCTCCCATTCTGTTCAGCACTTGTTGATGAGTGCTATGCCCACCGCGACCAGCAGAACCGCCACCACGAACAGCACCAGTCCCGGAGGGCAGAAACAGGACAACGCCAGCCCAACGCCGAATGTGACGGCGTAGTAGACCCACCGGGGGCCGCACCGCCTGTTCTTCCACATAATTCCGCCACCACCTTCGCATTCGGATCATCGGGCTGCTTTCTTTACCAGTATATACAGCCGGCGGAATTATGTGCCATGCGAATTATCGCTGGACGATGATCAGCACGTAGCCGCTGTGGACCACGATCTGCGCGTAGTCTTCCTCGACGCGGTTGCTGACGCCGTGCGGCTCTTCCGAGGTGAGCATCGCGTGCGTCAGCGGATACTGCAGGCCGGTATAGCTCACCTCGCAGGAGGCGCACCCGAACGGAAAAACGGAAACCGTGCTGCCCTTCTCCCCGCTCAGCGCAAGGCGTCCGCTCCGCAGCAGGAACACGCGGCAGCGGTCCTGATCGATCAGGGCCTTGCAGCCCAGTACGCAGAGATACTGCAGCACACAGAGGTTCGCGAACGAATGGTCGAACCGTTCCCCGCCGAGGACGCCGGTCAGCAAAAAGCTGGAAAAACCCCGCCGGACGCCCTCTTTGACAGCCGCCATCAGGTCGGTGTCGTCCTTCTCCACCTTCAGGCGGATGGTCTCGACGCCGTCCGGCAAAGGGCTCTGTACGGAGTCGAAATCGCCGATGAGAAGGTCCGGGCGTATCCCGAAGCGGGCGGCGGTGTCATACCCCCCGTCGGCGCAGACGACGAAGCATCCCTCCCTCTCGAACCGGTCGAGCGGATTTTCTTTCACGGGTGCGGAACCGATCACCACATAGATTTCTCTTTTTTGTTCCATTGTTTTCTCTCTTTCATCTCCCGGTACATAGCGACGTAGCTGGCGTGCCTGGAGCGGCTGACCGCGCCGCCGCGGACCGCCTCCAGCACGGCGCAGCCCTCTTCGCAGATATGGGTGCAGGACGTGAACCGGCACTTTCCCAGGTAGGGGGCGAAGTCCGGAAAACAGGCCGCAAGCTCCTCTTTTTTCAGATCGCCGAACGATTGATTCTCCAGCGAGGAAAAGCCGGGCGTGTCCACCACGTAGCCGCCGCCCGTCAGCTTCAAAAGCTCGACCCGGCGCGTCGTATGCCTGCCGCGCCCCAGCTTTTTGCTGATCTCCCCCGTCTCCAGGTGGAAATTCTGAAACATGGTGTTGAGCAAGGTCGATTTCCCGACGCCGGAATTTCCCGTGAAGGCGGTCGTCCTGCCGGAGAGGAGCTTTTCCAGCTCCCCGACACCTTCCCCAGTGACGGCGGAAACGCAAAAAAACAGGATGCCCGCTTTCCGGTAGATCTCGGAAAGCGGGTCGGCGCTCTCAAGGTCGGTCTTGGAAATGGCGAGGACCGGTTCGATCCCCCGGGCAACGGCCCGCGCGATCATCCGGTCGATGAGCAGCGTGTTGGGCGACGGCTCGCAGACCGAAGCGACGATCACGAGCAGGTCCAGATTGGCGACGGGCGGCCTCTCGAGAAAATTCCTGCGCGGCAGGATCTCCTCCACGGTCCCCGTCCCGTCCGGCAGGACGGCGACGGACACGCGGTCGCCCGCGAGGGGCGTGATCCCATCCTTGCGGAAGAGGCCCCGCGCCCTGCACTCGCAGACGCCCCCGGGCGTTTCGACGTAATAGAATCCGCCGATCCCCTTTAAAATACGACCTTCCAACACGTTCTTCATAGGCTGCTCAGTCACCGCGGGTGACCTGGTTTCCGCCGCTGCCGGGCGTGCTGCTGGCGCCGGTGCTCGAGTTGCCGGAGGCGGCCGAAGAGCTCGGCTGCACATAGGGGTACGATTCATCGCGGCTCGGCTTCCCGGTGTCGAAATTCAGCGTATAGACCCTGTATTTGCTGCCGTCCAGCGTGACCACGAGCGTATGCTTGCCGGTCTGGTTGCTGAAGGTCAGCGTCGGGGTCGGGTTGTAGAGCGCGTTCACGGTCTGGGTCGTTGTCAGCGTGCCGTCGAGGTAGGCCCGGAGCACGATGTCGTGCGTCACATTGGTCGGAAGATCGACGTAAACGGAAACGGGCTGGGTGGAGGTCTTTCCCGAACTGAGCGTAAGGTCCACCGTGCTGCCCTTTTCCACCTTCACAGTCGGAAGCGGGTTCGTGCCGATGACGATGTCCCTGTCCTTGCCCGTGTCATCCTTATAGGTCTTGTTGCCGACCGTAAGGCCGACGGCGGTGATCTTCGCGGCGGCGTCCGAGAGGGTGTCGCCCGTCACGTCCGGCACCGCGACCTTCTGGTCCAGCTTTCCGGTGCTGACATAGACCTTGATCTCCGTCGTGCCCTGCGTCACCGTCGCGCCGGCCGCCGGGTCGGTGCTGACAACCTGGCCCGCCGGGATGCTGTCGTCCGCCACGGGGAGGATCTTGTATTTCGTAAGGCCCTGCTGCTTGAGGGCCGCCTCGGCGTCCTCCTGCGTCTTGCCGGTCACGTCGGGCATTTTCATCTGCTGACCGCCCGTGCTGACCACGAGCGTGACAGCCGCGTTCGACTTCACCGTGGTGTCGGCCTTCGGCGTCTGGCTGACGATCTGTCCCGCCGGATGGCTGGAATCGCTCTTCTGCTCCTGCGAGAACGTGAACTGATAGTAAGGAGTGGAGGAGGAGGTCTTGTTGACGACGCTCGAGTACTGCTGACCAACGTAATTCGGCATGGTCACGTCCGTCGGGCCGGAATTCCAGTTGCGGATCAGCGCGGCGGTGCCCACGGCGACGGCCGTGATCAGGAAGGCCGCGAGGATGCCGGCGACGATGAGCACCCCGACCGGCTTCTTCTTTTTCGCGGGCATCCGGCCGGCTTCCTCCACATATTCGTAATTGTCGTTGTAAAGGGGCTCCTCGTTCTTCTTGACGTTGTTGATGGCGTCGATATATTTGGTCGGCTTCTCGTCGATAAAATATTTATACTGGAAACGGGCGCTCGGGTTGCGCCGGAACTCCTCGATGTCGCGCAGCATATCCGCCGCGGACTGGTAGCGGGCCGAGGGGTCCTTCTGCATGGCCTTGAGCGTGATCTCCTCGAGGCCCTCCGGAATAGAGGGGTTGATCTCGCGCAGAGGCTTCGGATCGGTCTGCAGCTGCATGATGGCGACCGAGACGGCATTGTCCGCCTCGAACGGAAGCTGGCCGGTCAGCATCTCGTACAGCATGACGCCCACGGAGTAGATGTCGGTCTTCTCGTCCGTGAAATCGCCCCGGGCCTGCTCGGGGGCGATGTAGTGGACCGAGCCGATCGCCTTGTCCGTCATGGTGCGGGTCTCGTTGTGCGAAAAGCGCGCGATGCCGAAGTCGGTCACTTTGATGGTGCCGTCCTGCAAGAGCATGATGTTCTGGGGCTTGATGTCGCGGTGGATGATGCCCTTGCCGTGGGCGTGCTCCAGCGCGCGCAGGATCTGAACGGTGAAATGGATGGCCTCTTTCCATTTGATCTGCTTCTGCTGGTCGAGATATTCCTTGAGCGTGATGCCGTCGATATATTCCTCGACGATATACTGGATGCGGTCGCCGAAACTGACGTCGTACACCTTGACGATATTCGGATGCGACAGGACCGCGATCGCCTTGGACTCGTTGCGGAACCGGCGCAGAAACTCCTCGTTGCTGGAGAATTCGTCCTTCAGAATCTTGACGGCGACCGTGCGGTCGTCGATCGTGTCGTAAGCGCGGTAAACAACAGCCATGCCGCCCACGCCGATAATCTCGTGGATTTCATAACGGCCGTCCAGCCGTTTGCCAGTATAATTATCCATGCTGTCAGCTCCTTAAACGGCTTGATCTTCCAGGACGACGACCGTGATGTTGTCGCCGCCGCCGGCGCCCTTTGCAAGCGCCACGAGTTTTTCTGTCAGTTCCTGCGCGCCGAGCTCTTTTGAAAGGCTGAAAATCTGTTCTTCGTCGAGGTAATTCGTGAGGCCGTCGGTGCAGATCAGCAGGCGGCTGCCGCATTCCACGGGGATTTCGCTGAAATCCACCCGGATGGACGGCTCCACGCCGAGAGCCCGCGTGATGATGTTTTTCTGAGGGTGCTTTTTCGCTTCCTGCGCGGTCAGGTCCCCTTTGTCGATCATTTCCTGCACCATGGAATGGTCGGTCGTCAGCTGGCGGATCCCCTCCCCGGAGATCAGGTACGCGCGGCTGTCCCCCGCATGGGCGACCTGCGCCGTGCCGTTCGCCAGCACGACGGCGACGACCGTCGTCCCCATGCCCGCAAGCGAAGAGTCGGTCCCCGCCAGGGCGTGGATCTCCTCATTCGCCCCGCTGATGGCGGAGGCGATCAGCTCCCGGATCTGGGCGCCGTCCATGCCCTCGCGGTAACCGGAAAGGATGGACTGCGAGATGTTCTGGACGGCGACGCTGCTCGCGACGTTGCCGCCGTTGACGCCCCCCATGCCGTCGCAGACGACGGCCCACCCGGCGTGGTCCGAAAAAGTCCCGCACCGGCAGGCGTCTTCGTTGGATTTCCGCACGAGGCCCACATCGCTTTTGCTAAAAACTCTCAACACCGTTCACTTCCTCCCGAATATCTGCGCCGAAGCTGCCCGCAGGACGCGTCGATGTCCGCGCCGAGCGTTCTGCGCACGGTGGCGGAAATCCCGTTCCGTTCCAGAACGGCAAGGAACCTGCGCAAAGCCTCTTTCCCGCTCTTTTCAAACGAGGAACCCCGCACGCGGTTCACGGGGATCAGGTTGACGTGGCACAGCATCCCGTGCAGGCGGCCGGCCAGCTCCTTCGCACAGCTTTCGCTGTCGTTGACCCCGTCAATCATGGCGTACTCGAAGGAAAGGCGCCTTCCCGTCTTTTCGAGATAGAACCGGCACGCATCCAGAAGCTCTTCGATGTTCCAGCGCCGATTCACAGGCATCAGGCTCGAGCGGATGCGGTCGTTCGGCGCGTGCAGGGAAACCGAAAGCGTCAACTGATAGTCTTTTTGCGCAAGATCGTAGATTTTATCGACAATTCCGCAGGTCGAAAGAGAAATATGGCGCATGCCGATATTCATCCCCTCCGCGGAAGAGACAAGGTCCAGAAAGCGGGTGACATTGTCGTAGTTATCGAGAGGTTCTCCCATCCCCATCAGCACCACGTTGGAAATGCGCGTCCCCAGGTCCCGCTGGGCGGATTGGATCTGCGACAGCAGTTCCGAAGCGGAAAGATTCCTCGAAAATCCGCTTTTCCCCGTCGCGCAGAACGAGCAGTTCATCTTGCAACCGACTTGGGAAGAGATGCAGACGGTCCATCCGTGCTTATAATGCATCAGCACGCTTTCGACAAGCTCGCCGTCGCGCATGCGGAACAGGTATTTCACCGTATCGTCCAGACGGGAGCAGAATTTGCGTTCGATTTGGGCGCCGGCTATGTAGTATTTCGCAGCCAGCGTCCGGCGGAATGAAGCCGGCAGGTCCGTCATCTCGTCGAAAGAAGCAACGCCCCGAGAGAGCCAGCGGTAGACCTGAAGAGCGCGGAACGAAGGCTGCCCCTCTGCGGAAAACCGCGATTTCAGTTCCTCAAGCGAAACGGATTTTATATCTTCAAGACTCAATGGGCATGCCTGCCTTTTCAGAAGATCATGCGGCGGCGTGTCGCCGCAGCCAAGCCGCGCCGTACAGCGAAGTGAAAGGGATCCTCCCGGCCGCATTTCTTGTCTGCGGGAGCAGTTTCTTAAACTGTCCGGGCAGAGAAAGCTTTCGATTCCCGCCGGGGCTATACGCCCGGCCGTGCGTGCAGACTCAGTCCGCACGACGGAAAGCGGCGATAAAAAAGCCGTCGGTCCCGCTTTTCTGCGGGAACAGGGTCAGTTGGTGGTCCGGCTCCGGGAAGACCCGGCGCACCGGGGTGGGAAGCCGCAGCGGAAACGGGGAAAACCCCGGATTCTCCGCTGCGAAGCGTTCGGCCACACCGGAATTTTCCGCCGGATTCAGCGTGCAGGTGGAATACACCAATAACCCGCCCGGCTTCAGAAGGCGGGACGATCTACAGAGTATACGGTACTGCAAATCCGGCAGGCTGTCAATAGCCGCTGGAAATTTATAGCGGATTTCAGGCTTTCTGCGGATGACGCCGAGCCCGGAGCACGGCACGTCGCAGAGCACGCGGTCGGCGGACGGAAGATCGTCCGTCGCCTGCGCGGCGTCCCGCACCCGCGCGCGGACCGCGGTCAGCCCGAGGCGCGCCGCCCCCCGCCGGATCAGTTCCGTTCTGGCCTCCCGCCTGTCGAAGGCAAGGACTTCCCCCCGGTTGTCCATCCGCTCCGCGGCGGTGAACGACTTGCCGCCCGGCGCGGCGCAGACATCGAGGATCCGCTCGCCCGGCTGCGGGTCGAGAATGAGACAGCAGAGCTGGGACGGAAGGTCCTGAATATGGAACAGGCCCTCCCGGTAAGCCGGAGAGCCGGAGAGCTCGCCCGGCGTCTCGAGGCGGACGGCATGGTCCGGGAAGGGGGCCGGGACCGCCCGGACATTCTCCCGCGCAAACCGCTCTATTAATTGTTCCTCGGAAATCCGGGTGTTATTCACACGCGCAAAAACGGCCGGCTTCTCAAGCAGGCTTTCGAGGATGCCGTCCGTGACGGATTCCCCGTAGGCGCGCTGCCAGAAAGCGATCAACTCCTCCGGGCAGGAGTACCGCACGCTCCGCCAGCGCAGCGGCTCGCGGTCTTTGTCCGGCAGGACGACCCTGCCGGGATTCCGCAGAAAATTCCGCAGGACGGCGTTGACGAAGCCCGCGGAGCGCCCCTCGCCATTTTTCTTTGCCAGATTGACCGATTCGTTCACCGCCGCGGAATCCGGGACCTTTTCGAGCCAGCGGATCTGGTACACGCCCATCCGCAGGATCTCCCGGACGGCGGGGGACAGCTTTTTCACCGGGATTTTGGAATAAATGCCGATGAGGTAGTCCAGCGCGATCCGGCGCTCCAGGACCCCGTAAAAAATCGCCGTGGCGAGCGCCCGGTCCAGCCGGTTCGCACCCGCGGCGTTCAATTCCGCGTTCAGGACAAGGTTCGAGTAGCCCTCCCGCCCCTCAACGCGCAGCAGAGCTTTGAGGGCCGCGGAGCGTGCGCCGGGCATCAGTCGCTGTTCCGCCGGCCGTTGGCCAAAAACAGCAGGCGCAGCAGCATCACGATGGCGGTGAAGCTGGCGGCCAGGTAGGTCATGGCAGCCGCCGTCAGGACTTTCCGCGCGCCGTCGAGCTCATCCGGGTATAAAATCCCCGTCTCGTCCAGCGCCTTCAGGGCCCTGGCGCTCGCGTTGAACTCCACCGGCAGCGTGACCAGCTGAAACAGGACGGCGAGGCTGTAGAGCGCGATGCCGGCGTAGACGACGAAATCGTAGCGCGTGGGAAGGATCAGCCCGAAGATGACGAGGGGGACCGCCAGGCGCGAACCGATGTTGGTGATCGGCACAAGCGCCGTGCGCAGCTTGTTGGGGAAATAGCCGTGCGCCTCCTGCGCGGCGTGGCCGGCCTCGTGCGCCGCGACCCCCACCGCCGCGACGGAAGTGGAGCCGAAGACATCGCGCGAAAGGCTGATGACCCCGCCGCGCGGGTCGAAGTTGTCGGTCAGGCTGCCGGCGATCTGCCGGATGGAGATCCCGTAGGCCCCGCCGTGGTGCGCGACCGCTTCGGCGGCCTGCGCGCCCGTGATCCGCCGCGCCGTGCCGACGCGTGAATATTTTCCAAACGTCGCCTTCACGCGGTACTGCGCGAACATGGTGACGATCAGCGCCGGGATCATGAAGATGAAATAGGTATAATCAAAGTAATAAAAGCCCATGGAAAACCTCCGTCCTATCCGGGCAGGACGACTCCCTGTGCCGGATGCCCCCGCAGGAAATCGCTGCCCCGCATTTTCTTTCCGCCTTCCGGCTGCACATCGAGCACTTCCAGCGCCGTTCCCCCGCCGCAGACGACCAGGAAGGCGTCGTTTTCCGAAAAAATCATGCCCGGCCGTCCGCTCGCGGCCTTCTCCGCGACGCGGGAGCCGCAGATTTTAAGGCCGCGCCCCCGGAAAACCGTGCTGGCCTCCGGCCACGGGAAAAGCCCGCGGACCTGATCGTGGATCTGCCGCGCCGGGCGGTTCCAGTCGATCGGCGACATCTTCCGCGTGATCCTGGCGGCGTAGCTCGACTCTTCGCCGTTCTGGGGGACCGGCTGCAACAGGCCCTCCTCCGCCATGCGGAGCGTGCGTACGAGAAGGTCTGCCCCCAGATTGGAAAGGCGCCCCGTCAGGTCCCCCGCCGTCTCCTCCGGGAAAATGGGGGTGGACGATTGCAGCAGGACGTCCCCGGTGTCGAGGCCCTCCGCCATCTGCATGGTGGTCACGCCGGTGCGGGCGTCGCCCGCCAGAATCGCGGCCTGAACCGGCGCCGCGCCGCGGTATTTCGGCAGCAGGGACGCATGCACGTTGATGCAGCCGAATTTCGGGATATTCAGGACCCCCTTCGGCAGGATCTTGCCGTAGGCCGCGACCGCGACCGCATCCGGGGCAAGCTGCCCGATCTGCCTTGCGGCGGTCCCGTCCCCGAGCGTCATCGGCTGGAAAAGCCGAAGGCCTTCCGCCTGCGCCAGGACCTTGACCGGCGGGGGCGTGATCGTCATCTTCCTGCCCCGCGGCTTATCCGGCTGCGTGAACACCGCCACGACCTCGTGCCCGGCGCGAAGCAGCGCCTGCAGCGGCGGAACGGCAAAATCCGGCGTCCCCATAAAAACGACCCGCATTATTTTTCCTCCGGTGTTTTGGAAGCGTTCAACTGCTCCAGTTCCTGCGGCGTCAGCATGTGCGTCACATGCGTGAGGAACAGGATGCCGTCCAGATGGTCGATCTCGTGGCAGGAGGCGACGGCGAGGAGGTCTTCCCCGTCGTACTCGAAGAAAGCCCCGTGCCGGTCCTGCGCGCGCACCCGGACATGGCTGGGCCTCACGGTCCTGCCCCACCGGCCGGGAATGGACAGGCAGCCCTCCACCGCCTGCTGCTCGCCGTCCTTTTCCAGGATGACGGGGTTGACCAGCTCTTTGATGCCGTCGCCGACGTCGATGACGACGGCGCGGCGCAGGACCCCGACCTGAATGGCCGCCAGCCCCACCCCTTTCGCCTCGCGGAGCGTATCTGCCATATCATCCAGCAGGATGGAAAGCCGCCTGTCGAATTTTTCGACCGGCCGGCATTTTTTATGAAGAAAAGCACCCTCCCTGTCTTCCGTCAGGATATTGCGGATCGCCATGTGGACTCCTCCTTTTGCAATCAAATCATAAGATCGACTCCGGGTTCATGTCGGAAAAAGCGGTGACGCCGGAATGTTCCCGCCCGGAGGGGAACCAGACCAGCAGATGGTGGATCATCTCGCGCATCTGCCGGGTGTTCCTGCACTTGATCATCAGTTTATAACGGTATTTTCCGCTGACCTTGCCGACCGAGGCCGGCGACGGGTTCAGCACGCGCATCGGCTGCGCGGGGTAATCCCGTTGTGCCGTTTCGCGCAGCTTCTGCAGAAAATCCACGCTCGCGGCCCGGACCTTTTTTTCGTCCGCGCCGACAAAGCCGACCAGGCAGATGTCGGCGAACGGCGGGTACAGCATCTGCCTTCGCAGGGCGATCTCCGCCTTGTAAAACTCCGGGTAATTCTGCTCCGCGGCGAGGCGGATGACCTTGTTCTCCGGCGTAAAGGTCTGGATGATCGCCTTCCCGGGGTACCGGCCGCGGCCCGACCGGCCCACGACCTGCGTCAGCAGGTCGAACGCCCGCTCGTAGCTGCGGAAATCGTCGCCGTACAGCGCCTGGTCGGCGGAAAGCACCCCCACGAGCGTGACGTTCTCGAAATCCAGCCCTTTCGCCACCATCTGCGTCCCGACGATAATATCATATTCCCCGTCCGCAAACTGTTTCAGCTTTTTGTCATAGGCGAAGCGGGTCATGGTCGAATCCGCGTCCAGCCGCAGGATCCTCGCCTGCGGCAGCAGCTCCGAGAGCTGCTGCTGGGCGCGCTGCGTACCGAATCCGGAATAGCCGACCTTTTCCTCGTGGCAGTAGGGGCACTCCTTCGTAAACGGGATCGAAAAGCCGCAGTAATGGCACATCAGCCGCCGGTTCGCCGCGTGGTAGGTCAGCGTGATGCTGCAGTTCGGGCAGGTCAGCACATGGCCGCACGCGCGGCAGGAAACGAACGTGTTGTACCCTCTCCGGTTCAGAAGCAGGATGGACTGTTTTTTCTCCGCGAGGTTTTCCTGCAGGGCCGTCAGCAGCCGGGAGCTGAAAATGGTTCGGTTTCCCTGCTCGAGCTCCCGGTTCATATCGACCACGTCGACGTCCGGCAGACGCGCCGTCCCGTACCGGGCGGGCAGAACGCTGAGGCTGTAGCGCCCGTTTTTCGCAAAATAGTAGCTTTCGACGGAGGGCGTCGCCGACGACAGCACCAGCAGCGCCTTGTGATAGGCGCAGCGGTACTTCGCGACATCCCGCGCATGGTACCGGGGGGACGATTCCGATTTATACGTGCTCTCCTGCTCTTCGTCCAGGATGATGAGACCGATGTCGTCCAGCGGGGCGAAAACCGCCGAGCGCGTGCCCACCACGATGGACGCGCCGCCGGTCTTGACGCGCTTCCACTCGTCCATGCGCTCCGCGAGCGTCAGCCCGCTGTGGAAAACGGCGACGCGCGCGCCGTAGCGCGAGCGGAACAGCGAAACCGTCTGCGGCGTCAGAGAGATCTCCGGCACCATGACGATCACGCCGCGGCCGTCTTCCACGACCCGGTCGATCAGGCGCATGAAGACTGAGGTCTTGCCGCTGCCGGTCACGCCGTAGAGAAGGGCGGTGCCGCCCTTCCCCGCCCCGTACTGGGCGAGCAGGTTCCGGAAAGCCGCCTGCTGCTCCGCCGAAAGCTGAAAATCGCCGTTTTTCTCCTCGACGGGGACCGAAGCGTAGGGGTTGCGGTAAACTTCAACATCATAATACTGCGCCGCGCCCTTTTTGACAAGTGCGTTCACGACGGAAGAGGTTACGCCCGCAAAATAGCACACTTCCTTGAGCGAAGCGGGGCCGGCGTCCGTCAGGATCTTGACCACGGCCTTCTGCTTGGGCGTGAGCCTCTGCGGGTCGCCGGCCCCGGAAAGGCGGACCATTTTCTGTTTCGCGTCGCGGATGTTCCGCACGGCCCCGCTGCTTTTCAGCAGGATTCCCCTGTGCAGGAGCCGCTCCAGAACGTTGCTGTCCGCCGACAGCCCCATCTGGCGCAGGAGTTTGTCGCGGCGGACAAAGCCGCCCCCCGCCCCGGAGAGAAAATGAACGGCCTGCCGCTCCTCCTCATTCAGCGCGGACAGATCCAGTCCCCCCTCCGGCTCTTTCAGCGCGTATTCCGTCTTCAGCTTCAGCTCGATGCCGGAAGGGAAAAAAAGCCTCGCGGCCTCGAACAGCGTGCTGAACGTGTGCTCGGCAATCCAAAAAACAAGGCCCACGGCTTCCGCAGAGAGAAGCGGGGCCCGGTCCAGAACCAACAGCACACTCTTCAGTTTTTTCGTCTCCTGCGCCGGGCGCTCTTTCAGGCCGAGCACGACCCCCACCCGTCTCGCGTTGGCGACGCCGAACGGAACGACCACCCGGCAGCCGGTGAGTTCGCGGGAGGACAGAGATTCCGGCACCAGATAGTCGAACGCCCTGTCAAAGTGATAAACGGCGTTCTCCACAGCGATTTCCGCGACGGCCGCCACCTCCATCACCTCTTACAACCGGTCAGGAATCCGTATCGTCGTTGGGGTTGTTCTTTTCTACCATCGTATATTTATGATGAATATATTCCTGAACCGCGATCTCGACCGGTTTGTCGTCCAGAATCTCCCTGTTCTTCTCCGCGTCTTCCGAAATCTGCCTCGCGCGCTTGGAAACGGCGATGACGAGGGAATAACGGCTCTGCTTGGGGGTCAGGATCAGATCTGCGATGGGTTTTATCATTTTTTCAGCATCCTTTCAATCAGCGGCAGGTTCCTCTGCACACGGTTCTTTTCCGCGTGCAGGATCTCGCGGATCCGGTCCGCGGCGAGCCCGGCTGAGTCGTTGACGACGACATAGTCGTAGTTGACGGCTTCCGGGATCTCCCGGCGGGCGGTCTCAAGCCGCCGGCGGACCGCCTCTTCGGACTCGGTGCCGCGCTTGCGCAGGCGGCGCTCCAGCTCTTCCATCGAGGGGGGAAGGATGAAGACGCCGACCGAATCCGGACACTTCCGGCGCACCTGGGCGCCGCCCTTGACCTCGATGTCGAGGACGACGTCGATCCCCTGCGCGGTCCATTCGCGGATGGGGGCGGCGGGCGTGCCGTAGAAGTTCCCGCAGTACTCCGCGCTCTCGAGCATTTCACCGGAATCGACCATCCGCTTAAATTCTTCCCGGGATATAAAATAATATTCCCTGCCGTCTTTTTCGCCGGGCCTCGGCGCGCGCGTCGTGGCGGAAACGGAGAACCGGATGGGACCACCCCCCGAGAGCAGCGCCTTCAGCACGGTGCCCTTCCCCGCTCCGGACGGACCGGAAAGGACGACCGGCAGGCCTTTATTCGTCATTTTCGTCGAGTTCCTCCTCGCCGATGTCGTTTCGCTCGTCGTTCAGGCGGTTCGCGACCGTCTCCGGCTGAACGGCGGAGAGGATCACGTGGTCGCTGTCGGTGATGATGACCGCGCGGGTGCGCCGCCCGTACGTCGCGTCGATCAGCGTGCCGCGCTCCTTCGCATCCTGGATGATCCGCTTGATGGGCGCGGATTCCGGACTGACGATTGCCACAAGCCTGTTTGCGGAAACCATGTTTCCGAAACCGATATTGATCAGTTTCATATGATTTCTCCCTTTTAGATATTAGAGATTAGAGATTGGATGTTGGAAAGGGCAAGACCAGGGGATTTTCAAGTCAGCACTATTCGATGTTCTGAATCTGCTCGCGGATTTTTTCGATTTCCGCCTTCATGTCCACGACGATGTGGGAGATCTCGGCGTCCGCGCACTTGGACCCGATCGTGTTGGCCTCGCGGTTCATCTCCTGCGTGAGGAAGTCGAGCCTGCGGCCGACGGCGCCGCCGGATTCCATCAATTTGTCAAACTGGGCAACATGGCTGCGGAGGCGGACGGTTTCTTCCGTGACGCTGACCTTGTCGGCAAAAACGGCAGCCTCGGTCAGGACCCGCTGCTCGTCGACGCCCGCTCCGTCAAGGAGCGCGCCGAGGCGCTCGGTGAATTTGGCCCGGAATTCTTCGACCGTCTTCGGGGAACGCTCTTCGATTTCTCCGACGGCCTGCAGGATGGCCCGCGTGCGGCCGACGAGGTCCTCCTGCAGGCGGGCGCCCTCCGCTTCCCGCATGGCGAGGAGCGGGGCCACCGCCTCCCGCAGGACTTCTCCGACCTGCCGCCAGACCTTCTCTTCATCCTCCGGCTCACGGCGGACAGTCAAGACATCCGGGCACCGCGCGACGGTGCCGACGGTGATGTCGTCCGGTAGGCCGTATGTCCGGCTCAGTTCCCGCAGCGCCGCGAGATACCCGGCCGCGAGCGTTTGATTGACCACGACCTCGGTCTGCGTGTCGTCCGGCGTCTCGAGAGAGACCAGAACGTCGATCTTGCCGCGCGTCAGGCTCTGCTGCAGACAGGTCTTGATCTTGTCCTCCAGAAA
>DAINSB010000003.1:17245-38423 GCA_036741535.1 Caproicibacter sp.
CGCGCTGAAGTCGAAAAACCTGTGATTGACGGATCTGATTTCCACCAGGATGTCGCGCCCCTCCACGACCCTTTCGGCCCTTCCGAAACCCGTCATGCTTTTGATCATCCACAACCATCCTAAACCGTAAATTCAAGAAAATACGAAACCGCCCGGCAGCGGCCCGTCCGTTCCGATCCCAATAGAAAGCCCGGACGTTTCCGCCGGACGCAGGCGGCCGGCCGCACGTGGCATATATATATTATTTTTTATTGTAACAGGATTGGGGGCACGTTGTCAAGCAGGCGGCGTGTCGCCGCGGCCAAGCCCCGCCGCCCAGCGTGGTCGGGAAGCTCCCGCAGACATGGTGGACCTTAGGCCGGGCCGACGCAGTTTTAGACGGGGTGAATCTTTTTCTCCGCGTCGGCGTGGCGGCCGTCGATGCCGTATTTCTTCTGCGCGCGCCTCTTGAAGAAATCCGTCGCGACCTTCGGAAACTGCGCGTACGAGAGCACGTCCTCCTCCTGCTCCGTCCACTCGGCGCACTCTTTGCGGAGCGTCTCGAGCTCCGGCTTCAGCAGGTCGGCGGGGCGGCAGGTGACGCGCGGCGCGTCGCCGATGATCTTCTTCGCGAATTCTTCGCGGATCGGCACGGGCGTGGTGCCGTATTTGCCCGCGACGAGGTCCTTGAACTCGTTGGTACACATCTTGTAACGCTCGCCGGTGATCACGTTGAAGACCGCCTGCGTGCCGACGATCTGGGAGGTCGGCGTGACGAGCGGCGGATACCCGGCGTCCTGGCGGACGCGGGGGACCTCCTGCAGGACCTCTTCGAGCTTGTCCGCCCTGCCGGCCTGCTTGAGCTGCGAAAGCAGGTTGGAAAGCATACCGCCCGGCACCTGGTAGAGGAGCGCCTTCGTGTCGACCGCGAGTATTTTGGGATCGAGCAGGCCGCTTTTGATGTATTTTTCGCGCAGCGTCATGAAATACTCGCGGATCTCGTTTAAGAGCACGAGGTCGAGGCCTGTGTCGTACGGCGTGTCCTTGAGCGCGGCCACCATCGACTCCGTCGGCGTGTGGGAGGTCCCGAGGGCCAGCGGCGACATGGCGGTGTCGATCCAGTCGACGCCCGCCTCGATCGCCTTGAGCATGCACATGGAGGAAAGGCCGGACGTGGAATGCGTGTGGAGCTGGATCGGAATATGGACGGCGCTCCGGATCCCCTTTACCAGGTCGTAGGCGCGGTACGGGGTCAGCAGGGCCGCCATGTCCTTGATGCAGATGGAGTCCGCGCCGGCCGCTTCGATGCGCTTCGCATAGTCGATGTAGTATTCGTCCGTGAAGACCGGGCCCGTCGTGTAGGAGATGGCCACCTGGACGTGCGCCTTCTCCTTCTTCGCCGCATCGATGGCGACGGTGAGGTTCTTGAGATCGTTCAGCGCGTCGAAAATGCGGAGGATGTCGATCCCGTTCGCGACGGATCGCTGGATGAAATACTCGACCACGTCGTCGGAATAATGGCGGTAGCCGAGGATGTTCTGCCCCCGGAACAGCATCTGCAGCTTTGTGTTCGGACACTTTCTGCGGATGACGCGCAGGCGCTCCCACGGGTCCTCGTCAAGGAAGCGCAGGCAGGCGTCGAACGTCGCGCCGCCCCAGCACTCCAGCGAATGGAAACCGACCCGGTCCAGCTTGCCGAGAATCGGCAGCATGTCGGAAAGCGGCATCCGCGTCGCGATCAGCGACTGGGGCGCGTCGCGCAGCACCACTTCGGTGATCCCGATTTTTTTCGCCATTTCCCGCGCCCCCTTACCCGAGCGAAACAAGGGGCGTCCCCGCGTTCACGGCATCCCCCTTGTCCACCAGAACGGCGGCGACCGTCGCGTCGTGCGGCGACACGATCTCGTTTTCCATCTTCATCGCTTCCAGCACGAGCAGCACGTCGTCCTTTTTCACGCTCTGGCCGGCCTTGACCGCGACTCTGACGATCGTGCCGGGCATCGGGCTCGCGATCGTCTCGCCGCCCGCCGGCGCGGCGGCTTTCGGCGCGGGCGCCGGAACAGCGGCGGGAACCGGAGAAGCGGCGGGAGCCGTCCCGGCGGGCGGCGCGGTCGCCGCAGCCTCTTCCACCTGGACGTCGTAGACGGTGCCGTTGACCGTCACTTTCAGATGTTTCATCGTAAGCAAATCCCCCTGTAAATTTGGAATGAAGTGCTGAAGTCAAAGCTGGATGTCTGCGTGCTTCTTCGGAAGCGTCATGACGCGCTTGCCCGAGAGCAGGTCCAGACAGGCGATGATTTTTTCCCGGGTCTTTTCCGGTTCTACCACATCTTCGACCATGCCGCCGGCGGCCGCCGTCAGGGCGTTGGCCTCGGTGGTCTTATACTCCTCGATAAGTTTCTTCCGGTCCTCGACCGGGTGGTCGGACCCCTTGAGGCGGTCGTTCCAGAGAAAGACGGCGCCCGTCTCCGGCGCGAGGGCGGAGACCGTGGCGGACGGCCACGCGAAGGTGTAATCCGCGTTCGCGCCGCGCCCGGCGGCGGCGATGTAGACCGGCCCGCACGCGGTTCCGGTCACGGCGGTGATCTTCGCCGTCGTCGCTTCGGAATAGGCGCTCGAGAGCTTGGACGCCTCCTTGACCGTCGCAAACCTTTCCGCATCCACAAAAGTGACCACGGGCAGGGAGAAAGAATCGCAGAAGCGGACAAAGCGCGCCGCTTTCGAGCAGGAATCGGCGTCGAGCACGCCGGTGAGGGCCACCGCCCCTCCGACCGCGCCGCCGAAACGCGCGAGACCGGTCACGGCGCCCGCCCCGAACCTCTTCCCGAATTCCAGAAAGCTGCCGCCGTCCGCGACCGCGCGGATCGTATCGCGCGAGGACGACGCTTTCAGAATGTCCGCGTCCGGCGACGACACGTCGAACAGCGGCGAAGCAGAAACATTGTTCAGCGGGAGCATCGAAAGGATCGAGCGGACCGCGCGGACCGCCTCCTCTTCCCCCTTGACGGCGATCTGGCAGACGCCGAGCTTTTCCGCTTCCTCCGCGGAGCCGCCCTCCCCGTTCGTCGCGACCGTCAGCTCCGCCTCCTCCGACATAACGACCACGTCCGCGCCGGCCGCCACCATCGCCAGCGTCCCGGTGCAGTTTCCCAACACCAGCGAAACGGTCGGGACCACGCCGGAAAGGTTGTTCGCGGTCAGAAGGATCTCGCCGAAGGACGAGAGCATGTCCGCCCCTTCGTCGAGCCGGCCCCCCACGGAATCGTAGATCCCCACGACGGGAGTCCCCGCCTTGAGGGCGAGCTGAAAAGTCTTTTTGATTTTCGCGGCCTGCGCTTTCGACATCGCCCCGCCGTCGACATCCGGATTCTGCGAAAACGCGCAGACCGGCGAACCGTTGACCTTTCCGAAGCCCGCGACGGCCTCCGCGCTCCCGCCGCCGGAAAAAGTCAGCGCGTCGATCTCGTCGAACCCGGTGCCGTCGAAAAGGAGGGCCAGGCGACGATAGCCGGCCGTTTCCCGCGTCCCGCCGCGCAGATCCCGCAGGTCCGCCGCAACATCGGCATTTTTCATTCTTGGATTCCCCCGTCGTGCGGCGTCATCCGCACATCATTTCGTGTCCATTATAAACAATTTCAGCGGTTTTGACAAGCAAAACCGCCGAAAGCCGTCGGCAGAAAGCGGCATTCTAGGGAAGTTTCGGCCCCCGGCGGCGGACGCTTCTCCCAGGCCGCCGCTCCGCTTCCGGAGAAGGTCTTTCCAGCCCGGCCGCGTCGCGCAGAGCGGCGACCTCCTCCGGCGACAGCCTGCGCCATCTGCCCGGCGCCAGCATGCCGAGGCGCACGGGCCCGAACGCGGTGCGTTTCAGGCGGGCGGTCTCAAGCCCGAGGGCCTCGCACATTTTGCGGATCTCCCGGTTCCGGCCCTCGTGCAGGATGATGCGCAGCACAACGCGCCCGGGCTCCTGCACCAGCACGCTCACCTCGGCGGGGGCGGTCTTCCGGCCTTCGATCACGATGCCCCGCTCCATCTGCTCGATTTGTTCCCGGCTGACGCCGGGGCGCACCGTGACGCGGTATGTTTTGGGCACGTGGCGGGAGGGGTGCATCATCGCGTTGGCGAAGGCGCCGTCGTTCGTCATCAGCAGCAGGCCCTCCGATTCCCGGTCGAGCCGCCCGATCGGGTAGATGCGCTGCGGGATCGAGCGGACCAGCTCGGCGACGCATTTGCGGTCCATCTCGTCGCTCATGGTCGTGATGGTTCCGCGCGGCTTGTTCAGCATGATGTACAGATTTTCGGAATGCGGGGGGCGGCGCAGGGGGCGGCCGGAAAGCGTGATGCGGTCGCGGGCGGGGTCGGCTTTGTCCCCGACGGAAGCGACGGCGCCGTTGACGGACACTTTTCCCTGCCGGATGAGGTCTTCCGCCGCCCGCCGGGAGGCCACGCCGAAATCGGCGAGGATTTTCTGGAGTCTGATCTCCTCTGACATTTTTCTCACCTGCTCCCGGCCGCGGTTGGCTATCGGAAGGAAAACAGATCCTGCATCCATTCCCACAGCCTTTGCAGCCAGTTTTTGCGCGCGGGAGGCTGCGCGACGTTTTCGGCGGACAGAAGCTCCGTCTGCGCCACCGTCCGGCCGGCACGGACGTAGCGCACGATGCCCAGCACCTGTCCCTCCCGGACGGGCGCATAGACGAAGCGGGGCAGCTCGACGGAGCGCGTCATCGGCTGCCGCGAATCCGTGACGATGCTGTCCCCCGCCGTGCCGCGGACCTGCACCTCGCCTTTCACGCCGCCGACGATCGGGACCGTGACCCGGTACGCGGAATCGTCGATCCGGTGCCGCTCGAGGCGCGAAAAGCCGTAATCGAACAGCGCGGCGTGGTCCTTCCAGTCGTCGGGATCGTTGAGCGTGACCGCAACGAGATGCACCCCGTTTTTCTGGGCGGACGAGACGAGGCAGCGCCCCGCCTTGTCGGTGAAGCCGGTCTTGATGCCGTCGCAGCCCGCATACAGGGTGAGAAGTTTGTTGTGGTTCTTCAGCGTCCGCGTCTGAGGCGGATTGAGGAACGTGACCTTCGCCGTCTTTTCGCATGCGAGCTTTGCAAAATCCGGATTCCGCAGCGCCGCGCCGGCCAAGAGCGCCATGTCGTAGGCGGTGGAATAGTGCTGCGCGTCGTCCAGGCCGGAGGGCGTGACGAAATGCGTGTCCTTCATGCCGAGGGCGGCGGCTTTCGCGTTCATCTTCGCGGCGAACGCGTCGAGCGAGCCGCCAACGGCGATCGCCGCGGAATTCGCCGCGTCGTTGCCGGAAACCAGCAGCATCCCCGCCGCGAGGCCGCTCAGGGTCAGCCGGTCGCCCGCGTGCAGGTACATGGAGGAGCCCTCGACCCGGATCATCTCCGGCGTGATAGTGACGGCCCGGTCGTTCTTTTTCGCTTCCTCCAGCGTCAGAAGCGAAGTCATGATCTTGGTCGTGCTGGCGATCGCGAGCTTCTCATGCTCGTTTTTGGCATAGACGACCGTGCCGTCGTCCCCATCGACCAGAACGGCCGATTTCGCGGAAAGCGACGGCGCGCCCCCGGACGGCACTTTCGCGGACCCCACCGCGAAAAGCCACAGAACGGCCGCGGCCAGCAGAAGCAGCACCGGGCCGCCGATCTTCCATCTCAAAATCAAACCACCTGCCCGCTTTATTTATATGCGGGCAAGTGGGCCGGTCATGAGTTGTTTTGTTCCCCGGCGTCCGTTTTCGGCGCGTCGGCGTCCTCCTGTTGCTGTTTCTGCTTTTTCTTTTTTCCTTTTCCGAAGATCCCGGAGACCTTGTCGATCAGCTCCGGGGCCTGCTCGATGATCCGATCGACCGAGGTGTTGCCGGGATCGACGCGCAGCAGCTTGACGTCTCCGTTCGAGATGGTCAGAAACGCGACCGGGCTGATGGAGACGCCCGCGCCGGTGCCGCCGCCGAAAAACTGTTTTTCCGGCATGCTTTTCGCCGGAAAGTCGGAGCCGCCCGAGGCGAAGCCGTAGCTGACCTTGGAAATCGGCACGATGATCGTTCCATCCGGAGCCGTGATTGGGTCGCCGATGATGGAATTGACATCCACCATCTGCTTGATCTTTTCAAGGGTCGTACCCATTAACCCTTCGATTGGATGATCTGCCATAGAAAGCACCACCTTTTTTAGGAATCTTTCAATATTCTTTCCCGGTTTTCCGGACTTACGCCTCCGCCTTCCTTTTTATCCGCCTCGACACCCTCACAAAGCGCATCAGCCCGTAAACTGCGGCGGCCAGAAGAAAGACGAGGCGGATGCCAGCCTTCATCTCGAACCGGACGGTACTGTCCCGGCCGCTGAAATCCGGGTCGATCCGGATGGACCACCTCCCGCATTTCACCCGCGGCAGAAGAGCGCCCGCCGCCGTGCCCACGGCGGAGCAGACGGTCCCGTACTCGACTGCGGTCCGCGCCGCGTCGTCCCCGCCGACGGTGACGGCCAGAAGAAAGCGGTCGATACCGAGATGGCGGAAGAGCTTTTTCGCCGTGCCGGAGGCGGCGGAAGCGGCCTCTTTCAGCACGGAAAGGAACCCCGAAAGGCCCCTGCGCTCCATCAGCCCGCGGATCCTGGCCGGAAGGCCGGAGGGCTTTTCCTCCTCCCGCGCAGGCGGCTTCCGCTTCTTCTTTTCCGGGGGACGGGGAAAGACCGTGTAATGAAAGAACAGATACCCGACGCGCAGGAAAAATCCCTCCCGGAACCGGACGGTGAACGTGACCCTGTTCAGGTTGAAAAACAGGAACAGAGCCGCCGACACCGCAATCATCACCAAAGCGTTCATCCCGCGTCCTTCTCCGCCTCCGGCTGCTCCGGCTCCGCTTCCTCCCCGTGTTCCAGGGGGGGCAGCTCACGAAGGGAGGAAATGCCGAGGCAGCGCAGAAAATCCGGCGTGGTCCCGTACAGAAGCGGCCGGCCGGGCAGCTCCAGCCTGCCGCGCTCCTCCAGCAGCCCCTTCGCCACGAGGCTCGAAACGACGCCCGAACAGTCCACCCCGCGGACCTGCTCGACAAACGACTTTGTCACCGGCTGGTGATAGGCGACGACGGCCAGGACCTCCAGCGCCGCCTGGGAAAGAGGCATGTTCCGCCGCATATCGAGCGCCTGGCGCACCTGCCCGGCATATTCCTTCCGGGTGCACATCTGCCAGGCGTCGTCGAGCCGGACGATCTGTACGCCGCCGTTCCTGTGGTTGAACCGGTCCGCAAGGTCGCCCATCACTTTTTCCGCCGTCGGCCTGTCCAGGCCGAGGACGTCGGCCATGCGGTCGAGCGCCACGGCGTCGCCGCTGGCAAAGAGGATCGCTTCCATCGCTCCCTGAATTTTTTTGATCTCCAACCGATTTTCACCGCCGCTCCAAAAGCTCCACCGTTTCGTCGCCCCTGCCTTCCAGACGGATCCGCCCGCCCTTGATCAGTTCCAGCACGGCCAGGAAGGTCGCCACAAGCTCGGACCTTCCGCTGCATCCCGAAAAAAGGTCCGCATACTTCGCCGTGCCGGAAGTCCTGAGCCGCTTCAGCACGTGGATGATGCGCGAGGTCACGCTCACGATCCTGTGCGCCACAATGCCGGAAAACGCCTTCGGCGAAGGGGGAAGGAAACGCTTTCCCCTCCCCACCGCGCTGCGCAGGGCCTCCAGGATCTCCTGCGGATCAATATGCCCGCGATAGGACTCCTCGGAGGTGAACGGCTCCGGCGCCCGCGTAAAGGCATCCGGGCTGATGTGCTCCGAGAGGAGCGCCGCCGCCTGCCTGCACGCCCGATATTCCATCAGCTGGCCGCTCAGTTCCCTCGTCAGCTTGTCCGCCTCTTCCGGCTTCGGCAGAAGCGACACCGTCTTGATATACACCAGGCGCGCCGCCATCTCGAGGAATTCGCTCGCCACGTCCATATCCCGCGACCTCATCCGTTCGATCTGCTCGAGGTACTGGCTGACAAGATCGGTGATGCGGATTTTGCAAATATCCAGTTTGTTTTTGGCGACCAGAGAGAGAAGAAGGTCAAGCGGACCCTCGAACGTCTCCACTCTATAGGTTAGCTTTTCCATGATTTTACTTTTTCATTACAAAAGACCGAACAGTTCGTAAGGAAGCTGCCCGAGCCAGAGCACCGCGTTGTAGCACATGCTGTTGAGCCAGCCCAGCGGCACGTTCAGCGCCCCGCTGAACAGCACGACGAACGCGATCAGCACGATGATATTCTGATACCGGTAATAGCTGTAGAGCGCGCGCGGGGACAAAAACGCGCCGAGGATCTTCGAGCCGTCCAGAGGGGGCAGCGGAATCAGGTTGAACACGGCGAGCGCGACGTTGATCAGAATGTAATACTGAAGGAAATAATACAGGATCTCCGGCATGTCGTGGCCCGACCCCACATAGACCCCCACGAGGACCAGGGCCCCGACCAGAGCGGCGAGAAAATTGGACATCGGCCCCGCGAGCGAAGACAGCGCGACATCCCGGCGCGGCCTTTTGAAATTGCGCGAGTCGATCGGCACCGGCTTGGCCCACCCGAAGCCGAAAAGCAGCAGGAACAGAGACCCCACGGGGTCGAAACTCGCCAGGGGGTTCAGCGTGAGGCGCCCCTGGTACCTCGCCGTATTGTCCCCCAGCTTCGACGACGCCCACGCGTGGGCGCACTCGTGGAGGGGCAGGATACAGAAAATGATAAAAAGGGTCGCCAGAATCTGCGGAAGCACTTCGCTCAGCTTCATCGGCTGGCCGCCTAACACGTTCCGGATCATATCGATCAGCATACAGCACTCTCCTTCAACCGGCCTTTCAGCGGAGGCTGGGCGTTCCGCGAAAAAAACGGTATGCTCATGGGAATGATTATAATACGTCGGCCTGAAAAAAACAAGCGCAACGGCGTGCCCGCCCGCCGCGATGCCGGGAATATTGTGCAGAAACCCTTGCAATCGCCGGCGCAATCTGCTAATATAACATTGTTACTGTTTGAACGCAAGCCTTCAAAGGAGGTGCAGATCAATGGCAAAATGCGAAATTTGCGGCAAGGAAGTCGCCTTCGGCATTCGGGTTTCCCACTCGCACAGGCGTTCTTCAAGAACGTGGAAACCGAACGTCAGGCGCGTCAAGGCGGTTGTAAACGGTTCCCCCAAGAGGATTTACGCCTGCACCCGCTGCCTGCGCTCCGGAAAAGTGACCCGTGCGGTCTGATTTTTCTCTGATTCCGCTTTGAAGCTGGAAAGGCGAAGCGCCGTTTGGCGCTTCGCCTTCTTGTTTTGCCCGGAATCGCCCCCCAAAGGCCGCGGCCCGAGGCGCAGGGAAGTCCGTCGCCATAAGGTGCTATGCACCCGCTGTGCGCCCGTCGGAGGTGTGCGCCCGCCGCGCGGACTTCGCCGCCTCAAAGACCGCTTCCGACACCGTCGGATGGGCATGGACCGTCTCCGCGACCTGCTCCGCCGTCAGCCGGTTCGACACCGCGAGGGCGATCTCCGCGATGATCTCCGACGCGTGAAGGCCGACGGCGCTGCCGCCGAGCAGCACGCCCGTCTCCGGGGCGGCGATCAGCTTGACGAAGCCCCTCGCGTCGCCGGAGGCGACCGCCCTTCCGTTCGCGGCGAGCTGGCATTTCGACACGCTGACCCGCCTGCCCTGCGCCTTCGCGGACTTTTCCGACACGCCGACCCGGGCGACCTCCGGGTCGGTGAAAACGGCGCTCGGGACGGCGGATTCGTCCATTTCGCAGGGGCGGCCGAGCATGTTCCGCACCGCGATGACGCCCTGCCGGGACGCCGCGTGCGCCAGCATGACGCGCCCCGTGACATCGCCGGCCGCATAGACGTGGGGCGCGCTCGTGCGCATCGCGCCGTCCACGCGGATCCCCCTGCCGGCCGCGTTCCGCTCCACGCCCGCTTTTTCAAGGTCGAGGCCGCCGGCATCTGGCATCCTTCCGACCGCCATCAGGACTTTCTCCGACAAGACGGACCGCCCGCCCTTTTTGTCTTCAAACGACACTTCGCAGCCGCCGTCCTTTTCCGAAATGCCCGTCACCTTCGCGCCCCGGTACAGCGCGATCCCCTGCTGTTTCGCGGACCGTGCGACGGACGCGCACACGTCGGAGTCGAAGCCGCTCAGGCACTCGCCGAAGAATTCGACGACGCTGACCGGAACGCCGAACGCCGCAAAAAGGCACGCGAACTCCATGCCGATCACGCCGCCGCCGATGACCGTCAGGCTCTCCGGCAGCTTGGAGAGCGCAAGGGCCCGGTCGCTCGACAGGACGCCCGGCAGGTCCGCCCCCGGCACGTTCAGGACGGCCGGAGCGGAACCCGTCGCAACGAGGATGTTTTTCGCGCGGACGCGCAGCTCCGCTTCGCCGGTGCGGACCGCGACCTCCGTGCCGCCGGAGAGCTCGGCCGTGCCGGAGACGGTGCGCACGCCCGCCGATTTCAAAAGGAACCGGACGCCGTCCGTCAGCCTGGAAACGGCTTCGTCCTTCCGCCGCACGGCTTTCGCCAAGTCAAAGCGGACGTTTTCCGCGCTGCAGCCGAACTTCTCCGCCTGTTTCATCGCGCGGAAGGCCCGGGCGCTGCTGAGAAGCGCCTTCGTCGGGATGCAGCCCCGGTTCAGACACGTCCCTCCCACGGCGTCCCGTTCCGCCAGCACCACGGAAGCGCCGAGCCTCGCCGCCTCCAGCGCGGCCTCATATCCGCCGGGGCCTCCGCCGATCACGGCGATGTCGCACGCGATTTCCCCGCCCTCGCAAACTCCGTTCCGTTCTTCCATGAATCCGCCCTCCAAAATAACGCGGCCCCCCTGCGGGAACCACGGTTTTTTGATTTTGTGCTCCCCTGATTGTAGCACAACGGCGGCGGGGGCGGCAATCCTTTTCGCCGCGGCGGGGTCAACGCGTTTTTTTGCTCAACTCCTTTAAAGTGCAGTACGTTTGAGATATAATAATATCGGTAAGGGTCATGTGATCATGTGATAGAGAGGATGAAAATTTTCATGCCCAATCCAACGTACACCGTTGCGCTTTCAAAAGTGATCGAAGAACTTGCTTTGCAACCGATCAGCATGCCCGTCGACCCGGAAACGGTCCTCGTCACTTCGTCGGATGTCAACCGGCCCGGGCTGGAGCTGAACGGTTTTTACGATTATTACGACTCGAGCCGCATCGTGATTTTCGGGAACGCGGAGACGGCGTTCCTCAACTCCATCTCAACCGAACGCCGGCTGGAGGTCATGGACGCCATGTTCTCGCAGAAGCCGCCGGCGGCCATCATCGCAAGGAGTTTAAAACCGGTCCCGGAACTGGTGGAGACGACCAAGCGATACGACATTCCGCTGCTCGGCTCCGCCGAGACCACCTCCGCCGTCGTCGCGAACCTGGTGGCCTACCTGAACGTAGAGCTTGCGCCCCGCATCACCCGCCACGGCGTGCTGGTTGAGGTCTACGGCGAAGGGATCCTGCTGGTGGGCGACAGCGGCGTCGGCAAAAGCGAGACCGCCATCGAGCTGATCAAGCGCGGCCACCGGCTGATCGCCGACGATGCCGTGACCATCCGCCGGGTCTCCGGCAAATCGCTCGTGGGCGAAGCGCCCCCCAACATCAGGCATTTTATCGAGCTGCGCGGCATAGGAATCATTAACGCGCGGAGGATTTTCGGGATGGGCGCCGTCAAGCTGTCGGAAAAGATCGACATGGTGATCAACCTCGAGATCTGGGACAATCAGAAGACATACGACAGAATGGGCATCGACAGCGAATACACCGAAATCCTCGGCATCCGGGTGCCGGTCCTGACCATCCCGGTCAAACCGGGTCGGAACCTCGCCATCATCATCGAAGTCGCGGCCATGAACAACCGCCAGAAAAAGATGGGCTACAACGCCGCGGAAGAGCTTTTAAAGAACCTCGGCATGGACGTTTCGACGATGCAGCAGACCGAAAAAGAGACAAAGCTGAATTTTTAAAACCATGGAAACGGAGAAAAAGTAAAAAATGCAACTGATCGCAGATATGCACATGCACACGGTCGCCTCGACGCACGCCTACAGCACGCTGGGTGAAATGGTCCACGCCGCGGCGCAAAAGGGCCTCTACGCGGTGGCCATCACCGACCACGGGGCAAAAATACCCGGCTCGCCGGGGCAGTGGTACTTTGAGAACCTGCGGGTCGTCCCCCGCATCCTCGAGGGGGTCCTCGTCCTGCGCGGGCAGGAAACCGACGTGCTGGACCGCGACGGAAGCATCGACCTGACCGAACACGACGCAAAATTTCTGGACTGGATCGTCGCATCCATCCACAGCCAGGCTTTTGCGCCCGCGCGGGGCGATGTCGACGCCGTCACACAGGCGTGGCTGAACGTCGCAAAAAATCCGAAGGTCAACGTCATCGGCCACAGCGGGACTGCCGGCTACGAGTACGACTACGAAAGGGTCATCCCGGAATTCGGCCGCGAAGGCAAGCTGGTCGAAATAAACGAGGGCACCTTCCTCGTGCGCCCGCAGTCCGCCGGCAACTGCGTCAAAATTCTGAAGTTCTGCAAAAAGCACCGGGTCCCCGTCATCGTGGATTCCGATTCCCACTTTCACACGCGCGTGGGATGCTGCGACAGATGTCTGAAGGCTTTAAGCGAGATCGGGTTCCCCGAGGAGCTCGTGGTCAACGCGGACATCGGCCGTTTCCGCGAATATCTCAAAAAGCACACGCGCGTTTTCGAAGACCCCGCGGCCGCGCCCGCCCTGCAAACCAACTGACCGGAGGATAAAATGAATCATCTGGACGAACTGGAAACGCTGGCCTCTTCGCTCGGCTGCGGGGTGCGCAGGGACGAGCCGATGAGCCGGCACACCACTTTTCGGATCGGCGGGCCGGCGGACCTTTTCATCACGGTCGAAAGCCGCCCCGCCCTGCAGAAGCTGTGCGCAAAGGCGTCCGAGCTCGAAATTCCGGTGTTTCCGCTGGGGAACGGCTCGAACCTGCTGGTCTCGGACGCCGGCATCCGCGGCGCGGTGACCGCGTTCGGCGGCGACCTCAAAAAGACCGTGCTGTGCGGCGAAACCACGCTGCAATGCGGCGCGGGGGCGTCGCTCGCCTCGGTCTGCAATTTCGCCAGGAGCCGCGCCCTGACGGGCCTGGAGTTCGCGTGGGGGATTCCGGGCTCCGTCGGAGGGGCCGCGTTCATGAACGCGGGCGCCTACGAGCACAGCATGT
The DNA here is from genome assembly GCA_036741535.1 of Caproicibacter sp. Taxonomy (GTDB): domain Bacteria; phylum Bacillota; class Clostridia; order Oscillospirales; family Acutalibacteraceae; genus Thermocaproicibacter. Next base: position 30,461 of record DAINSB010000003.1, read on the forward strand.
CGGAAGTCGTCGCCGCCTGCTCCCATGTCGCAAGAGACGGAAAGTACGGGGAATTCAAGGGCGAGGCCCTCGATTTCGGCTACCGGCACAGCGTCTACTCCGGAAGGGAATACCTGATCACGGCGGTGCGCATCCTCTTAAAGCGCGGGAACATGGACGACATCTCTTCGCGCATGGAGGAACTGTACGCAAGGCGCAAGGCGAAGCAACCGCTGGAACTCCCGAGCGCCGGCAGCGTTTTCAAGCGCCCGGAGGGACATTTCGCCGGAACGCTGATTCAGCAGTGCGGCCTGATGGGAAAGCGCGTCGGCGGCGCCGCCGTCAGCGATAAGCACGCGGGGTTCATCGTGAACCTGGGCGGAGCGACCTGCGCCGACGTGCAGGCGCTCATCGCGCTGATCCAGCAGACCGTGCTCCGCGAGACCGGCGTGAAGCTCGAATGCGAAATACAGGTTGTCGGCTGAATCTGGAGGGAATATGGATTTTTTAATCGTCACAGGGCTTTCCGGCGCCGGGAAGACACGGGCCATCAACGCCCTCGAGGACATCGGCTTCTTCTGCGCGGACAACATCCCGCCGAAGCTCATCCCGACTTTTTACGAGCTTTCCCAGCAGGCGAAAAGCAACTTGTCGCATGTGGCCATCGTCACGGACATCCGCGGGGGCGACATGTTCTCCATGCTTTCGGAAACGCTCGACCGCATGCAGGACGAGCACAAGGAGTTCAAGATCCTGTTTCTCGACGCCAACGACTACGTGCTGATCAACCGCTTCAAAGAGACGAGGCGCAAGCACCCGCTGGCGGAAAACTGCCTCGGCTCCCTCGAGCAGGCCGTGAGGCTGGAGCGGGAGATGCTGCGGCAGACGAAGGAGCGCGCCGACTACATCATCGACACCTCCTCCCTCTCCCCCGCGCAGCTCAAGGAGCGCATCTCGAGCCTGTTCCTCGGCGACGCCTCCGACGCGCTCCTCATCCACTGCGTCTCGTTCGGGTTCAAATTCGGGCTTCCGACCGAGGCGGACCTGGTCTTCGACGTGCGGTGCCTGCCGAACCCGTTTTATGTGGAGAGCCTGAAACACCTGAGCGGCCTGGACAAGCCCGTGCAGGATTACGTGCTGAACGCCGAGGCGACGAAGGGGTTCATCAAACGGATGTTCGACCTGATCGACTACACGATCCCGCTGTACTGCAACGAGGGGAAGAGCCAGCTCGTCATCGCGATCGGCTGCACCGGCGGGCACCACCGCTCTGTGACGATCGCGCAGGTCCTGTACGACCATCTGCTGGAGCAGGATCTGCGCGTCAGCGTGAACCACCGGGACGTGCAGAGGAAATGAGGGACCTCGGGATGTCGTTTTCTTCCGATACGAAAAACGAACTGTGCAGAGTCGAGCCGCAGCAATGCTGCCGAAAGGCGGAATGCTACGGCCTGCTTTTATGCGGGCGGAATTTTTCGGACGCCGGGGTCTCCCTCGTGACCGAAAACCGCGCCGTCGCCCGGCGGGCGGCGCGCTTTACGGCGGAAACGACCGGCGCGGTCATGGACGTTTCCTCTTCGGTGCTGCATAAAAAAAGCAGCGCCCATTCGTACACCGTCGGCGCCGCCGGCGCCGGAGAGGCCCGGAAGGTCCTCGCCTTCCTCGGGCATACGGGAAAGGAGATCAGCCTGCGCATCAACCTGGGGAACCTCGAAAACGAATGCTGCCACTCTTCGTTCCTGCGCGGGGCGTTCCTCGCCTGCGGGACCGTCAGCGACCCCGGCGCCGACTATCACCTGGAATTCGCCGTCCCCTATATGAACCTCGCGAAGGACCTCACGGGCTTGATCCGCGACATCCTCGAGCTGGACCTTCAGCCCCGGCTCGCGCGCCGAAGGGGATCGTTCGTCGTCTACCTGAAGGGCGGCGAAAAGGTCGCGGATTTCCTCGCCTGGCTCGGCGCCCCGGTGGCCGCCATGAAAATGATCCAGGTGCGCATGCTTAAGGAACTGCGCAACAACGTCAACCGCCAGACGAATTTCGAGACGGCCAACATCGGCAAGGCGGCCGCCGCCGCCGCGCAGGAGGTGCTGGCCATCGAAAAGATACGCAGGGTTTCGGGGATCCGCGCCCTGCCGGAGGAACTGCGCGAACTGGCCGACCTGCGCTGCCGGAACCCGGAATTGTCGCTGCGGGAACTCGGGCAGAGGCTCTCGCCGCCGCTCAGCCGCTCCGGCGTACACCACCGGATGAAACGCATTCTGGAGTTTTCTGAAAAACTGGAAAGGAGATGAAGCCGCGTGTTCGTCCATTTGCATCTGCACAGTGAATACAGCCTGCTCGACGGGGCCTGCCGCATCCGCCGGCTCGTGGACACCGCGGCCCAGCGGGGCGACCCCGCCGTAGCCGTGACGGACCATGGCGTGATGTACGGCGCCGTGGAGTTTTACAAATACGCGAAATCGAAAGGCGTCAAGCCGATCATCGGCTGCGAGGTCTATGTGGCGCAGCGCACGCGCTTCGACCGGGTGCACGAGCTCGATTCCGAACACAAGCACCTGGTCCTTCTCTGCGAGAACAACACCGGATACCAGAACCTCATCAAGCTGGTGTCGCTCTCATGGACGGAGGGGTTCTACTCCAAGCCGCGCGTGGACTACGAACTGCTCGAAAAATACCACGAGGGGATCATCGCGCTTTCCGCCTGCCTGGCAGGAGAAGTCTCCCGCGACCTGACGGCCGGCGACTACGGCGGGGCCAAGGCCGCGGCCCTGCGCTACGACAAGATTTTCGGCCGGGACAATTTCTATCTGGAACTGCAGGACCACGGCCTGCGCGAACAGAAGCAGATCAACCCCTCCATCATCCGGATCTCGAGGGAGACGGGCATCCCGCTCGTGGTGACGAACGACTGCCACTACCTTCGCCGCGAGGACAGCCGGATGCACCACGTGCTGCTCTGCATCCAGACCAACCACACCCTCGAGGACAAGGACGGGATGGAATTCGGCAGCGACCAGTTCTACTACAAGACGGAACAGGAGATGCGCGCGCTGTTCCCGCAGGTGCCGGAAGCTGCGGACAACACCGTGAAGATCGCCCAGCGTTGCAACGTGGAATTCGAGTTCGGTAAGACGAAGCTCCCCCGCTTTGACACGCCGGACGGCAGCGACAACGTGGAATATTTCCGCCGGAAATGCTACGACGGCCTGCATGAAAAATACGGCGAACACCCGGAGCAGAGCGTCGTCGACCGGCTGGAGTACGAGCTCTCTACCATCGAACAGATGGGGTACGTCAACTACTACCTGATCGTGCACGATTTCGTGCGCCACGCAAAGGAGGTCGACATCCCCGTCGGACCGGGCCGCGGCTCCGGGGCCGGCAGCCTCGCCGCCTACTGCATCGGCATCACCGGCATCGACCCCATCCGCTACAACCTGCTGTTCGAGCATGCCGGACTTCGACATCGACTTCGCCGACGAGCGCCGGCCCGAGATGATCGACTACGTCGTGAAGAAATACGGCGCCGACCACGTCGCGCAGATCGTCACGTTCGGCACCATGGCCGCGCGCGGCTCCATCCGCGACGTGGGCCGCGTGATGGCGATGCCCTACGCCAAGGTGGACGAGATCGCCAAGCTGATCCCGATGGACCTCGGCATCACGCTCGACAAGGCGTTGGAAGTCTCCGGGGAGCTGCGGCAGCGGTACGACACCGAGCCGCAGGTACACGAGCTGATCGACATGGCGCGGCAGCTCGAGGGGATGCCGCGCAACGCCTCCACCCACGCGGCGGGCGTGGTCATCACGGACCGGCCCGTGGCGGAATACGTTCCGCTCGCGAAAAACGGCGATTCCGTCGTGACCCAGTACACCATGACCACGCTCGAAGAGCTCGGCCTGCTGAAAATGGACTTCCTGGGCCTGCGCAACCTCTCGGTCATCCGAAACGCACAGGACATGATCGCAAAGCAGAAGCCGGGCTTTCGCATCGAAGACATCCCGATGGACGACGGCCCGGTCTTCGAGATGCTCTCGGCGGGGAACACCGACGGGGTGTTCCAGTTTGAATCCGGGGGCATGCGCAGCGTGATCATGCAGTTGCGGCCCGAGAACATCGAGGACCTGATCGCCGTGATCTCGCTGTACCGCCCCGGGCCGATGGAATCCATCCCCCGCTACATTGAGAACCGGCACAATCCACAGAAAGTGACCTACCGCCACCCGCTGCTCAAGAACATCCTGAACGTCACCTACGGCTGTATCGTCTACCAGGAGCAGGTCATGCAGATCTTCCGCACGCTGGCCGGCTATTCGCTCGGCCGCGCCGACATCGTGCGACGCGCCATGAGCAAGAAAAAGAAGGACGTAATGGCGCGCGAGGAGGAGATCTTCCTCCACGGCCTGACCGATCAAAACGGCAAGGTCGAGGTGGAGGGCTGCGTGCGCCGCGGCGTGGACGAACAGACCGCGAAAGCCATCTACGGCGAAATGGCGGGCTTCGCCTCCTACGCTTTCAACAAGTCGCACGCGGCGGCCTACGCCGTCGTCAGCTACCAGACCGCGTGGCTCAAATGCCACTATCCGCGGGAATATATGGCTGCGCTGCTGACCAGCGTGCTCGACAACACCAACAAGCTCGCCACGTACATGGCGGAATGCCTGCGCCTTACAATCCGCGTGCTGCCGCCCCACGTGAACGAGAGCGGGAGCGGCTTCACCGTATCCGGCAAAAACATCCGCTTCGGTCTGCTGGCCGTCCGGAACCTCGGCAAGGGATTCATCGACTCCATGATCGCGGAACGGGAGTCGAAAGGGAAATTCGTCTCCTTCTTCGATTTCTGCCGGCGCATGTTCGACGGCCTGAACCGCAGGTCGCTCGAGAGCCTCGTCAAGTGCGGCGCGCTCGACGGCCTCGGCGCAAACCGAAAACAGATGCTTGCCGGCGCGGACAAGGTGCTGAACTGGATCGCCGACGATAAAAAACAGAACGTGGAGGGCCAGATCGGATTTTTCGACACCGGCGACAGCGCGGAACCGCACGATTTTCAGCTGGACCCTTCGCCTGACCTGAGCCCGGCGGACAAACTGGCCATGGAAAAAGAAGTGACCGGGATGTATCTCTCCGGCCACCCCATGGCCGCCTACGTTGGCCAGTACGACGCGCTGCACGCGGTCCGGATCGGGGACCTGGTTGACAGTGCCGGCGAGCGGGACGCCGCCCTGACGGACGGAAGCATCGTCACGGTGCTGGCCATCATGACCAAAGTCCGCCTCAAGGTCACGAAAAGCAACAGCACCATGGCCTTCGTCACGCTCGAAGACCTGTACGGCGACATCCAGATGCTCGTGTTCCCCCAGACCCTTTCCGAGTACGGGGAAATCATCGCGGAGGGAAAGATCGTCAAGGCGACGGCAAGGCTCAACCTCCGCGAAGACCGGGACGCGGAGCTGATCTGCGAAACCATCGAGCCCGCTCCGCCCGCCGACGGGGGAAAAACGGGCCGGCCGAAGAAAAGCTCTGCCGGCGGGAGGCCCGCTGCCGGCGGGAAGCCCGCCGCCAACGCGCGGCCCGGCCTTTACCTGAGGCTGCCCGGCAAAAACAGTCCCCTGTACGACAGAGCCAAAAAATACCTTGCGGTCTTCGACGGCTTCACCCCTCTTTACCTGTACTTCTGCGACACGAAAAAGCTGATGCGCGCGCCGGTCTCGATGCGCGTCGCCGTAAATGACGTCCTCCTTCGCGAGCTGAAAAAGCTGCTCGGGGAGAAAAACGTGGCGGTCATCGATCCAATGTAACAATAATCCATATACCAGAATCTTTTATCCATATTTTTGATATGCCGGAACCCGGGTTTTTAGTCTATAATAAGAGCGTGGGTTGAAATGTTTTCCCGCTTTCTTTCGTGTGTTTCTGCGGAAAAGGAACAGTATGTCCGATATTTAGGAGGGTTCTGTGCTATGCCAACGAAGTCGATTGCCGTTCTCACAAGCGGTGGGGACGCCCCCGGGATGAATGCCGTCGTGCGCGCCGTGGTCCGGACGGGACTTTCGGACGGAATGCGCGTGATGGGGATCCAGAGGGGTTTTAACGGCCTGCTCAACGGCGAAATTGTCGAAATGAATCTGCGCACCGTCTCAGACATCATCCATCACGGGGGCACGATTCTGTATACCGCGCGCAGCCCGGAGTTCAACACGCCCGCGGGGGTGCAGCAGGCCGCCTCCAACTGCCGCCGTCTCGGGATCGACGGGGTGGTGGTGATCGGCGGCGACGGTTCTTTCCGCGGCGCGCGGGACCTCACCGACACGGGGATCCCCTGTATCGCCGTCCCCGGAACCATCGACAACGACATCGCCTCCAGCGAATACACCATCGGCTTCGATACGGCCATGAACACCGCGATGGAAATGGTGGACCGCCTGCGGGACACGATGGAATCGCACGACCGCTGCAGCGTGGTGGAAGTCATGGGGCGCCGCTGCGGCGACATCGCCCTGCAGACCGGCATCGCCGTCGGCGCGACCAGCATCCTGGTGCCCGAGGTTCCGTACGATTTTAAAAAGGATATTGTCGAACGGATGCGTTTTACCCAGAAGACCGGGAAAAAGCACTTTATCATCATCGTCGCCGAAGGCGTCGGCGGAGTCGAAAAGCTGGCGAAAGACATCGAAGAGGCGACGGGCATCGAGACGCGCGCGACCATTCTCGGTCATGTGCAGCGCGGAGGCTCGCCCTCTCTGCGGGACCGCGTCGTGGGAAGCGAGATGGGCTCTCGGGCGGCCACCCTGCTCTATACGGGAAAGAGCAACCGGGTCGTGGTGATGCGCGGCGGCAGGATCGTGGACCTCGACATCTCCGAAGCGTTGAAGATGAAGCGCGTCTTCAACATGGACCTCTACAAGATCGCCCTGAAAATTTCCATCTGAATTCCGTTGCAGCCGATGCGGCCGGGAGATTGCTCCCGGCCCCTTTTCTGCACGGCGGCTCCGGCCGTTTCCCCGCGGGAGGCCGGCTTTCGCCTTCGTCCCCGGAAGGGGTTTATGTAAACTGCCTCATTTCCACAGCTTTTCGGACCCGTTATTCAACAATTCCACAAATCCGTGGCTCCCTTCCGCTCTGGAGCCAAGCCTGTTCCGAAATCCTGTTGAAAAGTCGGTGGAAAATGTTGAAGATTCGGTGGAAGGGTCTTTTTTTGTTAATTAAATAACTATTTTATGTAAACCAAATGCCGTGTCCCCCTGAAAAAGGTTCAAACGATCCCTTTATTATAATTCCTGTATGTGATAATATTACAGGGGAAATAAAGTAAAATATAACAACATTCATGTATAATTCTGGATAGGGAAGAAGGCGCAAAATGCGAAAAATACGATTCCGCGAGAAAAACTGGTGGGTCGTGGGCTCGATTCTCGTCGTCTGCGCCATTGCCGTTCTGGGGGCGGCCCTTCTTATTTTCAAACATTTCCAGGAAAATTACATCCGCTATTCCGCCGATCAGGTCACCGGCCAGATCATATCGGAGCTCGGCTACACCGATCTGACGAAAATCGACCAAAGCCAGCTTTCCAAGCACTACAACATCCCGACAGATACGGTGGCGCAGAGTTCCGTGTATATGAGCAAATCTTCGGAAAGCGCCTCCGAGCTGGCCTGTTTCCTGCTGACCGACAAATCGAAATTTGAAGTGCTGAAGACCTCCGTCAACACGCACATGAGCGCAAAAGCCACCGGTTTCAAAAGTTTGAACCCGACACAATACAGTGATCTGAAAGATTTTCTGATCTCTCAGAACGGCCGGTATGTGCTGGTGGCGGTCGGCAGCAACACCGAGGCCGAGGAAAAACTTTTCAGAAGCATGACCGGATGATTTTCGTCTTGCACGAAACGGCCGGATATGCTATAATATATGAGTTTCGCGGGAGTAGTTCAGAGGTAGAGCGTCAGCTTCCCAAGCTGAATGTCGCGGGTTCGAATCCC
>DAINSB010000004.1:0-15977 GCA_036741535.1 Caproicibacter sp.
CGGGCACGGATATTTTCGTGCTCTCCGACGAGATCTACAACCGGATCGTCTACGGCGGCGAAGCCCCGTCCATCGCGGCCCTGCCCGGCATGAAGGAGCGGACGGTCGTGCTCGACGGCTTTTCGAAGACCTACGCGATGACCGGGTGGCGGCTCGGCTACGGGATCATGCCAGCCCCGCTCGCGGAGGCGGTGACCCGCCACGTGGTCAACTCGGTCTCGTGCACCACGCATTTCGTGCAGGTGGCGGGCGTGGAGGCCCTGAAGGGCCCGCAGGATTCCGTGCGGGAGATGGTGAAGGAGTTCCGCCGGCGACGGGACGTGATCGTCGAAGGGCTCAACGCGATCCCGGGCGTCACCTGTCTGCCGCCGGACGGCGCGTTTTACGCCTTCCCGAACATCCGGGGCACCGGCCTCGGCAGCGCCGAGGCCGCGCGCCGTCTGCTGGAGGAGGCGGGCGTGGCGGTGCTGGACGGCGCTTCCTTCGGCGCGGGCGGCGACGGGTACCTGCGCCTCTCTTACGCCGCGTCCATGGAGGACATCCGCGAGGGGCTCTCCCGCATGGACGCTTTTTTCCGCTGCCTGCGCCGGAATTCCGGCCGGAAAACGGCCACATCAATATGAAAGGGCGATTTTGCATGTCGGAAGTTCAGAAAGAACGCGAGCAGCTGGTCCGTAAGTTTTTCCCGCAGGGGATTCCCAAGCTCTGGTGCGCGGCGATCACGCATTATTCCGGCGCGGCGGCCATCGACGCCGAAAGGACGGAAAAGCACTTCCGATTCCTGTCGGCCTATGCGGGCGGCGTTCTGAGCCCCAGCACGACCGGCGACGGATGGCTGATGACCGACGACGAGATCCTGCGTCTTCTGGACGTGCAGATCGACAACGCCCTGCGCTACCGCGTAAAAGTCCTCGTCGGCGTCCTCAAGACCACGGCCGAAGAAGCGGTCGCGAGCATCCGGCGCATCGTCGCGCATGTGGAAAAGCGGACCGGCCTGTCCGGGCCGGAGGCCCTTCTTGCCGCAGGTCTCTGCGGTTTCGCGCTCTGCCCGCCGAAGGGGGCCGGGCTGTCGCAGAAAGAGCTCGGTGAAAAGCTCGCGTCCGTCCTGCGCCTCGGTTACCCCACGGTGCTGTATCAGCTTCCCCAGTTCACGCAGAACGAGATGTCGTCCGGCCTCATCGCCGGGTTCGCCTCGGAATACCCGAATTTCTACCTGTTCAAAGACACCAGCGGGGAAGACAAGGTCGCGCGTTCCGGCGCCGACTTCAAGGGGCTTTTCCTCGTGCGCGGCGCGGAGGGGAATTACGCGCGCTGGTATAAGCTGGGCGGCGGCGTGTACGACGGGATGCTTCTGAGCACGGTGAACAGCTTCCCCGAGGAACACAGCCGCATCCTTTCGCTGCTGTCGGAAGGCAAAAAAGAGGAGGCGCAGGCGGTTTCCGACAGGCTGGACGCCTGCGTCGGCCGCCTCTTCAAGGCGGCCGGGACCGTTGCGGAAAGCAACCCGTTCTCAAACGCCAACAAGGCCGTCGACCATTTCAACGCCTACGGGGCCGACGCGCTGCGCTCGCCCGCCCCGATCCTGCATTCCGGCGCGCCGATGCCGTCCGGCTTTCTCCGCAGCGTACACGACATTCTGGAGGAATACGGGTTTCTGCGCCGGCAGGGCTATCTGGAATCCGGCGGGCGGCGGGACTGAAGCCCGCCCCGGCGCAGCGCGAGAGTGCGGCAAGAATCCAACGCGCCCGCAATTTTGCGGGCGCTGTTTTTTGCCCGCGGCCGACCGAGCGCGGCGGTGCTGAAAAATGAGAATCTCGGGAAATTGTAAAAATAATTACAAAATGTAACAAAATTTATCTTTGACGATATTATAATAAAACAACTTCTCTCCATGAAATACGGTCCGCAGCAATACGGAGGTTCTTTTTTTGTCGTTTGATTCTTTTGGATTTTTCCTGTTTTTCCCCGTCGTGGCAATCGCGTATTTTATGATCGCGCACCGGTATCGGTGGATCTGGCTCCTTACGGCCAGTTATTTTTTTTATATGTGTTTCAACCCGTGGTATGCGGTCTTCCTCGGGGCCACGACGCTGACGACATACGCGGCCGGCCTTCTGATCGGCAAAGCGGACGAGTCGCGCGATGCCCGGACGAAAAAAATGTGGGTCGTCCTGTGCCTGATCGTCAATCTCGGCATCCTGCTCGTTTTTAAATATCTGAATCTGTTCAGCGAACTGTACGCGCAGACGGCGTCCCTGTTCGGATTCGCCGTTCCGGCCGTGCGCTTCGACCTGCTTCTGCCGGTCGGGATCTCCTTCTACACGTTCCAGGCCGTCAGCTATCTCATCGACGTGTACCGGGGCGACACGAAGCCGGAACGGCATCTGGGGAAATACGCGCTGTTCGTTTCTTTTTTCCTGCAGATCGTCTCCGGGCCGATCGGCAAATCGAAAGATATGCTCCGCGAGTTCGACGAGGTCCACACCTTCGACGACACGCGGGCCAAAAAGGGCCTGCTGCTGATGCTGTGGGGCTATTTTCAGAAAATGGTCGTGGCGGACCGGCTCGGCCTTCTGGTCGATACGGTTTACGGCAGCCCGCAGAAGTATCGCGGCCCGGCCTCCCTTCTCGCCACGGTTTTCTACGCCTTCCAGATCTACTGCGATTTCAGCGGCTATTCCGACATTGCGATCGGCGCGGGGCAGGTTTTGGGGTTCCGGCTGCCGACCAACTTCAACCGCCCGTATTTTTCGAGATCGGTCAAGGAATTCTGGCGGCGCTGGCATATTTCGCTGAGCTCGTGGTTCCGGGATTATCTCTATATCCCCCTCGGCGGAAACCGATGTTCCGCCTTCCGCCACTGCCTGAACATCCTCATCGTCTTTGCGGTCTGCGGCTTCTGGCACGGCGCCTCGGTCACCTTCTTCGTCTGGGGGCTGCTGCACGGCGTTTACCAGGTGATCGGGCTGCTGACCGGGGGATTCAGAAGCAGGGTCAGGGCAAGGCTCGGAATCCGTACCGGTTCCGCCCCGTTCCGGGTCCTGCAGGCCGCCGCGACTTTTCTGCTGGTCGCTTTCGCCTGGATCTTCTTCCGGGCGGGCACGCTTGCGGACGCCTCCACGGTGATCGGCGGCCTGTTCCGGTTCGATCCGTCGGCGCTGCGGGACGGTTCCCTCTTCCGGCTCGGCCTCGACCCGGCGGAAATGGCCGTGGGCGTGCTCGGCATCCTCGCGGTGCTTGCGGTGGACCTGCTGGGCCGGAAGAAAAATCTGATCCGGTCGGTCCTGAACTTCCGTACCCCCGCGCGGTGGCTTTTTTACATAACGGCCGTGATGGTCCTCGTGATCTTCGGAATCTACGGGTCGCAGTACAACGCCCAGCAGTTTATCTATTCTCAGTTCTAAAAGGGGAAACGATGTCGAAAAAATTTCTGATGAAAGGCCTTCTCTTCGCTCTTATCCTGACCGTGATTCTCGCCGCGCTCAGCCCGGTCTTCGTCTATAAGACGCAGCACCGCGGAAAGCTGGAAGAGGGCCTCTACCTTTCCGACGACCGGTACGACGTCGTCTTTATGGGCTCCAGCCACATGAACGGCGGGATGGACCCGAACGTGATCTGGAACCAGCAGGGGATCGCCAGCTTCAATTACGCGACCGGCGGGCAGCCGATCGACGCGACGTATTATCTGCTGAAAGACGTTTTGAAGAAACATAAAAACCCCGTCGTCGTGCTGGACGTTTATTATCTCGGCATGACGGACGAATACGGGGCGAGGGGCTTCGTCAGCAACGCGCTGGACAACATGCGGTTTTCCCCCACCAAGCTGGAAGCGATCTGGAACTGCACCCCGTGGGAAGACCGGCTGCTCTACCTGCTGCCGGTTCTGAAATATCATTTCCGCTGGTCTTCCCTGCAGGCGAAGGATTTCAATTTCGACAACGCTTCCGTCTATTACACAAAGGGTTTCGTGGCCGGAACGGACAGATACGGCAAAGAGAATTCCGCATGGAAACAGACCGAAAACAGGGTCGGTATTCCGGAAAAGTCGCTGGAGTATCTGCAAAAGATCATTGATCTTTCCAAGGAAGAAAACTGTCAGCTCATTTTCGTCAATATGCCATGCGATTACAGCGAGCCGGACAACCAGGAAGGCTGGGTCGACGACACCGAGGCGCTGTTCAACACGGTCGCGGATCTGGCCGACAGCGAGCAGATCCCGTTTCTGGATTTTTACGACATGGCGGATGAAATCGGGTTCGATTTCTCAAACGACATGAACAATGCGGGGCACCTGAATCTGTGGGGGGCGTACAAGGTCAGCTCTTACTTCGGAAATTATCTCGCGGAAAACTACGACCTGCCGGATCATCGCTCCGACGGCGCGTATGCGCAGTGGAATGAGGACTACAAGCGTTCCCAGGCGGCCTCCGTCTCCTGAAAGAAGCACTCCGAACGGATTTTCAAACCCCCTTTGCCGTGGTAAAATAAAAAACATGGAATGACGACGACGGAGGGGAATATGGGAGCTTTTTTTCGCAGGATCGCTTCGTGGTTCCGGCCGGACCGGGATCGGGACCGGCCGGACGTCGGGCTCAGCATTTTTCAGTACATCGGGCCGGGACTTCTGGTCACGGTCGGCTTCATCGACCCCGGCAACTGGGCGACCAACATCGCCGCGGGCTCGCAGTTCGGGTACGGGCTGCTGTGGGTCGTCACGCTTTCGACCGTCATGCTGATCCTGTTGCAGCACAACGTGGCGCACCTCGGCATCGTCACGGGCGACTGCCTGGCGGAGGCGGCGACGAAGCACCTGAGCCGGAAAGTCAGCGTGCCGGTTCTGCTCAGCGCGCTGCTCGCGTGCGTTTCGACCGCCCTCGCGGAGCTGCTGGGCGGCGCCATCGCCCTGCAGATGCTGTTCGGTGTGCCGGTCCGGCTCGGCTCGGCGGTCATGGCGGCGGTGTCGCTTCTCCTGCTGTTGGGCAACTCGTACCACCGCATCGAAAAGATCATCATCGGCTTTGTCTCCGTCATCGGCTTTTCGTTCCTGTACGAGCTTTCGATCGTCACCGTCGACTGGGGCGGGGCCGCCCGCGGCTGGGTCGTGCCGTCGTTCCCGCGGGGATCGCCGTTCATCATCCTCAGCGTGCTCGGCGCCGTGGTGATGCCGCACAACCTGTTCCTGCACTCCGAGGTCATCCAGAGCCGGCAGTTCAACCTGAAGGACCAGTCCGTGCTGAACCGCCAGCTCAAATATGAATTCACCGACACGCTGCTGTCGATGATCATCGGCTGGGCCATCAACAGCGCGATGGTGCTGCTGGCCGCCGCCACCTTCTTTGCGACCGGCACGCGGGTCACGGAGCTTTCGCAGGCGCACAGCCTGCTCGCGCCGATCCTCGGGCCGGGCTCCGCGATCATCTTCGCCGTGGCGCTGCTGTTTGCCGGCATCTCCTCGTCGGTCACGGCGGGCATGACGGGCGGCATCATCACGGCGGGCATGTACGGCGAGCCTTACGCCGTCGCGGACCGGCACACGAGACTCGGCGTCTGCGCGACCGTCGCCGCGGCGTTCGTCGCCATTCTGTTCGTCTCGAATCCGTTCGACGGGCTGCTGGTCTCGCAGATGCTGCTCAGCTTCCAGCTGCCGGTGACGATCTTTCTTCAGCTTTCGCTGACCTCGTCGGCAAAGGTCATGGGCAAATACAGAAACAGCGTTTTGCACAACGTCCTGCTCTGGGGCACCGGCCTTGTCGTGACGCTGCTGAACGTTTATCTGCTCGTCGATTCTCTGCTTTAAGCGCGGCGTGTCGCCGCAGCCAGGCCGCGCCGATGGGTGCGGAAAAAATTCCAGCCCCTGCCGGCGCGAGAGTTTAGGGAATCTCCCGTGCGAGCGGTACGTCCGGGGACTGCGCGGGAACCGCGCCGGATTGCTCTTGAGTTTTTCCCGCAGCGCGGGTACAATAGATAAGATACGATTGAAAAATGGAGTGGGGAACAACATTGGCGGATTTACGGACTGAAATAGAGAAAAGAAGGACCTTTGCGATCATCTCCCATCCGGACGCGGGCAAGACCACGCTGACGGAAAAGCTGCTGCTCTACGGCGGGGCCATCGCGCTGGCGGGCTCGGTCAAGGGCAAAAAGGCGCAGCGCCACGCGGTTTCCGACTGGATGGAGATCGAAAAGCAGCGCGGCATCTCGGTCACGTCGTCCGTCATGCAGTTCAATTACGGCGGCTACTGCATCAACATCCTCGACACGCCGGGCCACGAGGATTTTTCGGAGGACACGTACCGCACGCTGATGGCGGCGGACTCCGCGGTGATGGTGCTCGACGCCTCGAAGGGCGTCGAGCGCCAGACACGCAAGCTGTTCAAGGTCTGCACGCTGCGCCACATCCCGATTTTCACGTTCATCAACAAAATGGACCGCGACGCGCGCGACCCGTTCGACCTGATGGAGGAGATCGAGCACCTGCTCGGTATCCACACCTGCCCGGTCAACTGGCCCGTCGGCTCCGGCAAGGAGTTCAAGGGTGTCTACGACCGCGAAAGCCGCAAGGTCCTCGCGTTCCACGCAAACAGCGACTCCGTCTTCCAGCAGAAGGAGGTCAGAGCCACGGCCGTCGGCCTCGACGACCCGCGGGCCAAAGACCTTCTGGGCGAGGACTTTCTCTCACGCCTGACGGGCGACGTGGAGCTGCTCGACGGCGCGGGAGACCGCCTCGACATGGAGGCCGTACGGCAGGGCAAGCTGTCACCGGTTTTCTTCGGCTCCGCGCTGACGAACTTCGGGGTCGAGCCGTTTTTAAAGGAATTTCTCCGCATGACCACGCCCCCGCTGCCGCGCGAGTCGGACGCCGGGGCCGTCGACCCGTTCAGCCCGGATTTTTCCGCGTTCGTCTTCAAGATCCAGGCCAACATGAACAAGGCGCACCGCGACCGCATCGCGTTCATCCGCATCTGCTCCGGAAAATTCACGAAAGGTATGGAGGTCACCCACGTGCAGGGCGGCCGTAAGGTCAAGCTCGCGCAGCCGCAGCACCTGATGGCGCAGGACCGCGAGATCATAGAAGAAGCCTATGCGGGGGACATTATCGGCCTGTTCGACCCCGGCATCTTCTCCATCGGCGACACGCTCTGCGCGGCCGGAAAGCCGTTCCGCTTTGCGGGCATCCCGACTTTCGCGCCGGAGCATTTCGCCCGCGTGGAGCAGGTGGACACCATGAAGCGCAAGCAGTTCGTCAAGGGCATGACGCAGATCGCGCAGGAGGGCGCGATCCAGATCTTCCAGGAGCCGGACTCCGGCATGGAGGAGGTCGTCGTCGGCGTCGTGGGCCCGCTGCAGTTCGACGTGCTGCAGTACCGTCTCACCAACGAATACCATGTGGAGATCCGGCTGACCAATCTGCCGTACGAGGAGATCCGCTGGATCGAAAAAAGCCCGGTCGAGCCGAAGTCGCTCGACCTCACCTCGGACACGCGCCTGGTGGAGGATTTCCGCGGCCACAGCCTGCTGCTGTTCTGCAACGACTGGAGCATCAGCTGGGCGCTGGAGCACAACAAGGGCCTCGCCCTTTCGGAGTTCGGGGGCAATTAGAGAATTCTCGCGTAACCGCGAGTCTAGCGGACTTCATGGGCGAAAGCGCACTTTGCATACTTTCGGGCGCAACCGAAAACATGGGCCCAAAGTGGCCAGGCTTGTGGATAAAACCGGTGCGGCGGTCATTTTGAAGAACCATTTCCCCCGGTATATCGTGTTGGAGTACAGCCGGTTTCAAAAGGAAGGATTTGCCGACGACGCTTCCGTCTGGGAAATCGGAAAATCCATTGTAAAGCGCAACCTGAAAGCATTCCGGGAACTGGCAAAATGAAACGGCTGAGCATAAAACAAACCAAAGCCACTGGAAGCCTGTGCATTGAAATTCAATAGAAGCGGAGGTAGGGACTATGCAGGTGAAAATACCGGAATTGACACTCAACGACGGGCTTAAACTGCCGTCCATCGGTTTCGGCACGTATAAGCTCAACGGCTCACAAGGGATGAAAACGATCAAGCGGGCGGTGGAAATCGGCTATCGGCTGCTGGACTCGGCGTTCAACTATGAGAACGAGGGGGCGGTCGGCGCGGCCGTACGGCAATGCGGCGTCCCGAGACACGAACTGATTGTCGCTTCCAAATTGCCGGGCCGTCATCATCATTTTCACGAAGCCATCGCCACGGTGGAAGAATCGCTCTACCGCGCCGGCCTCGATTATTATGATCTTTACCTGATCCACTGGCCGAATCCAAAGGAAGATCTGTATGTGGAAGCGTGGCAGGCCATGATCGAGGCGAAAAAGCGCGGGCTCGTCCGGTCCATCGGCGTGTGCAATTTTCTGCCTCCCCATCTGGAACGGATCATCCGGGAAACAGGCGTGACGCCCAGCGTGGATCAGGTGGAACTTTACCCGTTCTTCAACCAGGCGGAACAGCGGAAATGGAACCACGAGCATGGGATCCTGACGGAATCATGGAGTCCGCTGGGCCGCGCCAACAGCATCCTGCAAAACGAAACCGTTGCGGCTATCGCAAAAGCTCACGAAAGGACCGTTACGCAGATCGTCTTGCGGTGGCATATCCAGTTGGGCGCTTTGCCGATCCCGAAGGCCACGTCGGAAGCGCATCAGAGAGAAAACCTCAGCGTCTTTGATTTTTCCCTTACGGGCAAAGAAATGGAGGCCATCAACAGCCTGAGTCGTCCGAACGGACGGACACATGATCAGGACCCGAATGTCTACGAGGAATTCTAAACGGATTCCCCTTTCTTCATGGCGACGGACTTCCCTTCGCCACAATCTCGGGCAGAAAGGTGACGCGTCTCCGCGGCTCACAGAACGGAGGAGCGACTCCGCACGCCGCTCATCCGTTCGCAGAGGAGTCCCCTCAACTGCTGGTCTTCGATCCGCGCCGCGGAGTCATGGAACCTGAGAAAATAGATGCCGAACTATATCACAATCCGCCGGCCTGCCGGATAAAGGGCAGACAGAGCGGGAAAAGAGGCAATCAATGAAAGTCATCGGAATCAACGGCAGCCCGCTCAGGAACGGCAACACGTCCCTCATCATCCGCGAGGTCGGCGAGGGCATCGAGGACATGCGGGCTGCCGGCGAAAACACGGCCCGGCTTCTGAAAAAGCTAAAGGCATGAACAGGAGGACCGCCATGTCCCGGACCGGCAAACCCGGAGAAACAGCCGGCTACGGTTTGGCTATTTTCGTTCTGTCCCTCACGACGCTGATGTCCGCGATCGACACAAACATCGTCAACATCGGGCTGCCGACCATCGGGAAGGCCCTGAACGCCAATTTTGCAAGCCTCCAATGGGTCGCGCTCAGCTATCTGCTGGCCGTCACCTCCCTGATCGTCGGCATCGGACGCATCGGCGACATCTTCGGCAAGAAAAAAATCTTCCTCTTCGGTATCGGTCTGTTCACGCTCGCTTCCTTTCTTTGCGGCATGTCCGGCTCCATTTACGAACTGATCGCGTTCCGCGCCCTTCAAGGGATCGGCGGCTCGGTCCTGATGGCGCTGTCCTTTGCCATCGCGGGCGATCTGATCCCGGAAGAGAAACTGGTGCAGGGCATGTCCATCCTCACGGTCATGCTGCCGATCGGCTTCGCCCTGGGGCCCTCTGCGGGTGGGCTCCTGATCGGCGTTTTCGGCTGGAGGTCGATCTTTTTCCTGAATGTGCCGATCGGCGTCGTCGCATTTCTGTGCGCCCTACGCTTCCCCAGGGTTCCCGTCACCGGCCGGGACCGAAAGCTGGACATCCCGGGTCTGCTGCTTCTGACCGCCACGCTGGTCTGCTATGTGCTGAGCGTCACGCTGGCCGAAAATCAGGGCCTCAGCAAAAGCGTCCTTCTGCTTGCCGCCGGAGCGGTGATCGGAATCGCAGCGTTTCTGTCTGCCGAAAAGAAAACGGGGGCCCCGCTTGTCGATCTACATATGTTCCGGAATTCCGTATTCAGCGCGAGCCTCGCAATCAGCGTGCTGCTTTACACGACGACGACCGGGGCGCTGCTCATCCTCCCGTTTTATCTCCAGCAGGCAAGAGAGCTTTCCACCTCCGCCTCGGGGATCATGATGATGGCGGGGTCGGTGGGGTGCGCGCTGCTCACCCCGCTGGCAGCTCTCGCCACCAGACATTTTGGCGATTTCCGGGTGATCACTTTTGGGATAACGGCCATGGGGGTCGGCTCCCTTTTGATGTCGTCGATTGGTCTTTCCACGGGTGCCGTTCCGTTTTGCGCCATCTGGTTTTTCTTTAACGGATTCCTCGCTTTTTTCCAGACGCCGAACAACGCCTCCATCATTTCAAACGCGAAGCCCGAACAGCGCGGGCTGGCGTCGGCCCTCCTGAATCTGGCGCGCACGATCGGGCTGACCACCGGCACCGCGGTGATCGGCGCCGTCTTCTACGCGTTCGCCGATACCACCTCCATCAAAAGCGCCAGCCCCCAAAAGATCGTCTCAGCCATTCATGGCACGTTTCTGGTCACGGCGGGCATCCTGGCATGCGCGCTGGCGATCGGCCTGATCGCGCTGCGCCCCGGAAAAGCGCCCCCGCCGGACGATTGATTGCCGGGGTTCCCGCCTCGTGGCAGAGCAAAATCAAGGCAGAGCAAAAGCCCTGCCTTCAGCCTGTCAAAGAACCCATCCAACGCGTTAAGCGCCGGATGGGTTCTTTGCGCACAAGGAAAAATAGCAGCGTTAAGATCAGAACAAAGCCGGAGGAATGGCCGCCCCTCCACTTCTCCAAAGACAACCTCGCGTCCGCACGGACGATCCGGCGCTGCGACGGCGTGCTGGAAAACGAAAGCGCCGAGGAGGGCCGGGTCGTACAGCGATACTGGATCGACCTGGCCGCCCCTCATTCGTACCGTAGCGCGTCGATGGGGTCGAGCTGGCTCGCCTTTTTGGCGGGGTAATACCCGAAAAAGATGCCGATCAGCATGGAGAATCCGACGCTGATGAGGATGACGGGAACGGAAAGCACGAACTTGAAGCCCAGCAGCGAAGTGCCGGCCAACGCCAGCAGCAGGCCTACGACGGTGCCGATGATGCCACCCGCGAGGCAGATGATGACCGCCTCCACGATGAACTGGGCGCGGATATAGCCGCTGCGGGCGCCGAGCGCCTTGCGGGTGCCGATCTCGCGCGTGCGCTCGGTGACGGAGACCAGCATGATGTTCATCACGCCCACGCCGCCCACGAGCAGCGCGATGGCGGCGATGGCGGCGATGGCGATGGAGATCTTGCCCATGACGTTCATCACGGTCGAGAGCATGTTCTCCTCGTTGTAGACGCTGACGGTATATTTCACGTTTTTCGCGTACAGCCGCGTCATATACGTCTTGAGCTCGCTGGTCAGGGCCGACGCGTTTTCCACGCTTTTCGGCTGCAGCTCAAAGCCGGCGTAGTTCTTATTTTTGGCGGTCTCCTTGCCGACGGTGACGGGGGTGAACAGATAGGTGCGCACGTCCTTTTCCGACGCGTTGCCGGACATCATGCCGGAGGTCTGGTATTTGTAGACACCCACGATGGTGTAGATATCCGTCACTTTGTCCCCGGCCACCTCGACGGTCTTGCCCAGCGGATCCGTGCCCGGCGGGAACAGGTTCGACACGAGCCGGTCGGACACCACGGCGACGTGCCGCAGGCCCTTGATGTCCCGGTCCTGCAGGAACCGCCCGTGCTCCATCTTGAGGTTCTGCACCTGAAAAAAGCCCGGGTTCACCCCGTAGATCGTCACGTTCGCGTAATCGTGCCCTTTTGTGGCCTTGCCCGTCTCCGCATCCGCCCAGTAGGCGATGCTGGAGATCTCGGAACCGAACTTTTTCTGGACGTTTTCGATCTGCTCGCGGGTCAGCAGGTCCGCGTCGTCCATCTTGCCGGTCTCCCCGCCGCCGAGATTGTTCATGATGTTCGTGTTGTCGCGCTGCGCGACATAGACGTAGATGTTGTTCGCCCCCATGGAAGACATCTGGTCGCTGACGTTCTGCTGCAGCGACTGGCCGATGGAGACGATGCCGATCACCGAGCCGATGCCGATGATGATGCCGAGCATGGTCAGGAAGGAGCGCATCTTGTTGGACCGAAGCCCGCTGAGGGCCAGAAGAATATTTTCCTTCAGAAACATGAGGCGTCCTGCTCCCTTCCGGCCGCGGGGCGGTCCGACACGATCCTGCCGTCGCGCAGCGTGACGACCCGGTCCGTTTCCTCCGCGAGGTCCTGGTTGTGCGTGATCAGCACGATCGTCTTGCCGTTCTTGCGGTGGATATTGTGGAAAAGGTCCATCACCATCCGGCCCGTGGCGGAATCCAGCGCGCCGGTGGGCTCGTCTGCGAGCAGGATGGCCGGGTCGTTCGCCAGCGCCCGGGCGATGGCCACGCGCTGCTTCTGCCCGCCGGAAAGCTCGTTCGGCTGGTGATGCATGCGGTCTTCCATGCCGACGAGCGCCAGCAGGTCCGAGGCCCGTTTGGCGCGCTCGTGCGCGTTCACGCCCGCGTACAGCATCGGCAGCTCCACATTTTTGAGGGCGTCGTTGCGGGGGATGAGGTTGAACGTCTGGAACACGAAGCCGATCTTGCGGTTGCGCACGTCGGACATCTCGTTGTCGGACATCTGCGCGACGGAGATGCCGTCCAGCAGATACTGCCCGTCGGTCGGGCGGTCCAGCACGCCGATCATGTTCATCAGGGTGCTCTTGCCCGAGCCGGACGGCCCCACGATGGCGACGAAGCTGCCCTCTTCCACCGTCAGGGTGATCCCCTGCAGAATGTGCAGTTCGTTCGGCGTGCCGATGAAATAATTCTTGACGATATTCGTCATCTGGATAATAGCGCGGCTCATGGGTCAGCCCTCCTCTGAAGAGGCCGAAGAAGCGGAAGAGCCGGGCTGGATCACATCGCCCGCAGAGACGCTCTCCGGGTTGGAAACGTACAGCATGCCGTCCGTGAGGCCGACGCCGGAAATCTCCGCCGAAACGTCCGTCTCGATCCCCGTCTTCACCGGCACCTCCCTGACCTTATACAGGGAGCCGTTTTTTTCCGCGACCATCAGGGAGTAGCTGCCGTCCGCCTTCTGCCGGAGGGCGTCGTAGGGCACCGCGAAGATCCCGCTCTTCTCCTGCAGGACGATGCTGGCCCGCGCCGTCATGCCGATGTGCAGCGACGGGTTCTGCCCCGTGATGGTGACTTTCGTGTCGAAGGTCACGTCGCCCGTGCCCTGCGTGGTCAGCGTGGCGGCGGGCGCGACGCTTGTGACGGTCGCGGGGAAAGACGTGTCGCCGGTCGCGTCCGTCGTGACGGTCGCCCTGTTGCCGGGCTTGACGTGGTCCACGTCGATCTCTTTGACCTCGGTGTCGACCTCCAGGTTCGAGGGGTTCTCCACCTTGAA
Source organism: Caproicibacter sp. (assembly GCA_036741535.1). GTDB lineage: Bacteria > Bacillota > Clostridia > Oscillospirales > Acutalibacteraceae > Thermocaproicibacter. Next base: position 13,440 of record DAINSB010000004.1, read on the forward strand.
CAGCACCTCTTTCGGCACTTCGCCGACCGAAGCGTTCGAGATCGTCACGGTGCCGTCCGACGGTGCCGTGATGATGCAGTCGTCGAGGCTTTTCTGGATCTTTTCGAGCGCGGCCTGCTGGGTCTTGTCAGACGCCTTGTTCACGGCGTCCTGATAAGTGGACTGCGCGGTGCGCAGATCCTGCTGGGCTTTCTTCTGCGCCGCGGTGAGCGCCTGCTGGGCGCTTGCGACGGCCTTCTGCGCCTGCGCGAGCTTGACGGATTCGGCGTCCATCTCGATCTTGGAAAGCTGGCCCTTGCCGTAGGAGAACTGATCGGAATGATAGGTGTCCTGCTCCGCCAGCAGCGCGGATTTCGCGCTGTCGAGCTGCGACTGCGCGGTGACGACGTCCGGGTTCTGGTTGTGGTTGTAGAGGTTGAGCGCCGTCTCGTAGCTGTCGCTCGCCTGCTGCACCGCCAGCGACTCGCTCGCGTTGGACGTGCTCATCGTCGCCTTCTGCTGGGCCAGGTCCTTTTGAAGCGAGGCGGTGTCCAGCACCGCGAGGATGTCCCCCCTTTTGACCCTGTCGCCGACCGAAACGGAAATTTTCGCCACGGGGAAAGCCTGGGTCGAATAAACGTCGTAAGAGTTCTTGCTCTTGATGGTGCCGGAGACGCTGACGGCATCCTGAAGGTTGGTCTTTTTCAGCTCGCCGCAGGCGACGTTCGCACGGACCTTGCCCGCGCGCCTGGTCACCAGCACGGCGCAGACCACGCCCACGACCGCCACCAGCGCCACGGAAACGAGGATGACGCGTTTTTTCGTCCAATTCGGTTTCGATAATTTCAGGCTCATGCGGCGGCACTCCCGGCGGCGCTACCGGCGGTACTCCCGGCGGAATAGGAATATCCGTTCGTCATGCCGGCGTATTTCAGGTAGGAGAGATACAGCGAATTGCGGTCGTTTTCCAGCGTGTTCTTCGCGGCCGTAAGGTCGAGCGACTCCTGGTCGTAATCCTTCTGCGAGAGATAGCCCGCCGCCAGCTTCGCGGCGTCCACCTGAAGGTCGGATTCCTTTTTCTGCACGGTCTGCTGCTCCGTCTGATAGGATGGATAAGAGGCCGTCACGGTGTTGTAGAGGTCCAGGAAAGCCGCGGTCTGCTGCTGCGTCGCCTGATCGACCGCAAGTTTTGCGGCGTCGACCTGGCTGTCGGTATACAGGCCGTAGTCGTCGTCCTCTTCCTTTTCGTAATTGTATTCCAGCGTGGCTTGTATGATCGGCGCGTTCGCGTTCAGCATCTTGGTCTTGTCGGGGGTATAATCGATCTTCGCGACCCCGCTGAAATCAAAATCGGAATCCGAAGGGGGAAGGATGTTGACGCTGACGCCCTGTGCCACGGGGAACATCGCCTTCAGATTCTGCTCCGCCTGCGAGGTCACCGCGGTCTGGGTCTCAAGCGCCTGCTTCGACTTTGTCGCGTTGTCCGCCGCAGTCCGGTAGTCCTTCTGCGAAAGATAGCCGCTCTGCAGCTGCTGCGCCGCGGTCGCGAGCAGCTTCGCGTCGCGGTCGGCCTGGGCCTTCGCCGCCGTCTGGAGCGAGACGTTGTGCCAGCACGTGAGGTACGCCTGCCGCGCGTTCATCACGATCCCCTGCATGCTCGACTCGTATGTAGCCTGCGCAACGTCATATTGATGCCGCGCCGCCTCCTCCGTCGGGTCGTCATCTCCCTTGACGTCCTTATAGGCCGCGCGGGCGATGCTCAGATTCTTTGCGAGGACCAGGGCGTCCGTGTTGTACTGCCGGACGAGGCCGTCCAGCGTGCCGAGCGAAATGGTGATCGAGTTCGCCGGCGCCGTGCTGTCCGCATCCGCGGCGAAAGCCGGAACGCCGGCGACGGACACGGCGACGGCCAGCGCCACGGCCAAAAATGTTTTCTTCACACCCGTCTTCCTTTCTGCGAGCCCGCGGCGGTGCCGCGGGACGATCGGTCCACTGAAACCATTCTTCATGTATTAATTGTTTAGTACAATAATACGCACAATCCCGGAATTGTCAATCCCCTTTCAGGCATGACGATGAAAATTTGGTGAAAATGGATGAAACGGCGGAGGATTTCCCTTCGTGATTCGTGGGTCCTGATTCGTCAGGCAGGCAAAAAAAGCAGCCTCATCGGCCGATTTTTTGGCGATTCTGCCATGTGACGCTCCAGAACGGGTACCCGCCCGATCGTCCGACGCGTCGGGGGCCCTTTTCCACCCGGGGAGGCGAGCATAAAAATCCGACGGGGCGGCAACGCCTTTGCAATCCGGCACCACCGCGTTCACTCTCATGGGGAACAGGCCGTTCTCCTCCGGGTCCGGCATGGGAAACATCCCCTTTCTGAAATTCCGGAAACCACAGATTTTCCGGTTGCCGTTTATACCTTTCTATTCTACCTCTCTTTTGTGAAACTGGCAAGAGTCAGTCATGACTAACCCTCCGGCGGTTTCTCCGTTTTTCGGCGGCGGGACGCCCGATTCCTCCCGCCGGCGGAGCGGGAGACTTTTTTTCGTGGCCCGG
>DAINSB010000004.1:16077-37911 GCA_036741535.1 Caproicibacter sp.
CGGCTGACTTTTTTGTTTCGGAAGAGATCGTTATTATTCCTTTTCGCAGGCCATGACGACCAGGGCGGTGATGTCGTCGTCGTGGCCGTCGTTCCGGCGTGCGACCGCCTGCGAGACGAGGGTCTCCGCCAGCTCCTGCGGCAGTTTTCCGTCCCACTTCTCGATCTCGGCGCAGACCCATTCCGAGCCGGAGGAGAGCGCGCCGTCCGAGAGCATCACGAGCAGGTCGCCGTCCGAAAGGCTGTCGGAGGTCTTCGCGAATTTCGCCTCGGTCAGGATGCCGATCGGCAGGCCGGGCATGTCCACCGGCACGGCGCGCTTCCCCTTGCGCAGGATGCTGATCGGCGCGCCCGCCTTCATGAAATCCACGGTCCCGCTGTAAAGGTCCAGCGCGGCGACATCCATGGTGGAGAGCGACTCGTCGGAGGATTTGACCATCAGGGCGGAATTCACGATCTTGAGCGCCGCGTCGAAGCTGATGCCGGCCTTGATCAGGCGCGACATGATGCCGCACGCCATGGCGCCGTCCACCGCGGCGCGACCGCCCGTGCCCATGCCGTCGCTGATCATGGCGATCTCGCGGCCGCAGCCGTCGGGGAAGCACGCCCAGCTGTCCCCGCACAGCTTTCCGTTGCCGCAGGCATGCTGCGCGCAGCCGGTGCGGACCCGGTACAGCGGCTTTTCGTTCATCTGGATGCGGCATTTGCCCCCCGCCGTGCCGATGCAGGGCGGCTCGAACGTCCTGCCGCAGACGCGGGAGATCTCGGCCGTCAGCTCCAGGCGGTTCAGCCGCACGCAGCCGGAGGGCTGCGTCACGGCCTCGACGGACATCCGCCCGAACCGGTCCGTCCGGCAGCTCACTTCGATCGGCTGGATCCCGGCCTGGCGGAGGACCTCCTCCACCTTCTGCGCCGCCCCCGCGTCGAACTTCTCGTACATCTCGAGCTCCGAGGCCATGTCCTCCAGCATCATGCCCGTCGTCGTGAACTGGCTGGCGACCACGTCGCGGATCTGCTGGGCGCGGCTCTCGGCCGCGTCGCGGATGACGAATTCGCTGTAGTTGCGGTTCACGGTCTCCACGACGGCGTTGATCCGGCTGCAATGGGAGAGAAACTGCGTGCTGAAATCATTCCGCTCCACGCTGCCGTCGGCCCGCAGCTTTTCCGTCAGGCCGTTGAACGCGTCCATGCTGTCGTTGAAATTGCGGTGCCAGCAGTATCCCCGAAGGCCGCAGCTGCCGCAGACCTCGTCGATCGTCCGGTGGTAGACGCCGTTGATGTCCGGCGCGCAGGTCTGGGCGAGCTTGCTCGACACCTCCTCCACCGATTCCGACACATTGGTGAGCGCCTTGGCCGCGTAATCCAGCTTCATCACCACGCAGCGGCGCAGGCCCTCGGAAAGTTCGGTGTCCTCCGCGTGCGAAAACATGCCCACCAGCGAGTTGCCCGCCTTCGCCGGGATCAGAAGATAGAGGACCGACGCCGCGGCCACCTCGTACAGCCCGTCGACGATCTGCTGCTGACCGCCGACCTGCAGCGAAGCGACGCCGTTCGCGACCACGAACGCCGCGGCGGCCGCCACGCGCCCGAGCGGCGAAAACAGCCCCGCCGCCAGCCCGCCTAAGGCGTACGCCCCGGAAAGATAGCTCAGACCCGCCGTCGACAGGCTGAACATCAGGCCGCAGGCGACACCTGCGACGCTGCCGCCGCCGATGCCGCCGTACCGCGCCGCATACAGGATCAGGAGGATGGCGAGCACCCTTCCGGCCGAAACGGGGCCGAGGGACAGCGCGGAAAGGGACAGCAGCAGAACGCCGAGCGAGAACATGCCGCAGGTGAGCTCCGGGATGCTCCACTCCCCGGCCGGTCGCCCGGAATGCAGGGCGGAAGCCGTCCGGTCGAAGAAATAGGCGGCGCAGGCCGCGAACAGGGCCTCCGCCACGTACATGGCCGCCGTGGTGCCGCCCGAGCCGTTGACCGTGATGACGGAGATGGACGTCGCAAGCATGGGGAGAAAAGCGATCGCCGGCGCGAAAAGCGGATGCGTCCGCAGCTTGACCAGGCCGTTCAGGGTCCAGCGGATCGCGACGGCCGCGAGCAGCGCGGCGATGTAGTGCACCGGCACGCTGACGGAAGAGGGCAGCAGATAGCCCACCGCGCTCCCCAGCGCCGCGCCCCACAGAAGCGGATACGGGGACGCCGCCACCGCCGCCACGCCGAACGGGGCGTATTGGCCGAACACCACGCTGCGCGAACAGAGAAGCCCCACCGCGAACGCCGCGAACTGACGCGCGACGGCCTTTGCGGGAGCCGCAGCAGCCTGCGAAAATGCGACCCGCCGGGTCGATTCTTTTTCCATGATTTTTTATCACCGCCATGATATTTTTAACAGTTTGTCCAATTTTTTCCTACGTATGCTCATTATAGAACCGCACCATGGCATTTCGTGTCACAACGGCGCGCCGTTTCCGGGGGGATCGGCTCGAAATCCGGCGGAGCGCGGGAGATCGTTATTTTTTCTGGTCAGCGGCCGGATTTTGTGATAAACTGGAAGTTAGATGTTAGAGATTAGAGGTTAGAAAGGACAAGACCTTGGGGCGTTGCCCCAAACCCTGCAAGCTCTTGAAAAAACTTGCGCAAAACTTTTCGGTCTTATGCTTTATATCCCGGGCGTGTTTTTCTTTTTTCGTCTGTCCTTTCTAAATCCTCTAACCTCCAACCTCTAAATCTCTAATCGAAAGGGCAACCGCCATGCATTACGCTTTCTCCGACCGCGTGCTGAATCTGAAGCCCTCCGCCATCCGCGAGATCTTCAAATACGCGGCCGACCCCTCTGTCATCTCTCTTTCCGCCGGCAACCCCGCCCCGGAGGCGTTCCCGGTCGAACAGATCCGGAAAATCTCCGCGAAGATCCTCGAAGAGCGCCCGGTCGAGGCGCTCCAGTACAGCATCACCGAAGGGTACGAACCGCTGCGCCGCTGCGTCTCCGGCTACCTGAAAGAGAAACACCGCATCGGCGGCGCGATGGACGACATCCTCATCACGAGCGGCGCACAGCAGGTGATGGACCTGCTGACGAAATCGCTCGTCAACGAGGGCGACACCGTGATCTGCGAAGCGCCGAGCTTCATCGGCTCGCTGAACACGTTCCGCTCGTACCGCGCGCACCTGCGCGGCGTGCCGATGGAGCCGGGCGGCATGAGCATGGAGGGCCTCGAACGGGCACTGAAAGAAGAGAAAAACGTAAAGTTCATCTATACCATCCCGAACTTCCAGAACCCGACCGGCATCACGATGAGCCTGTCGAAGCGGCGCAGGCTGTACGAGCTGGCCCGGAAGTACGGCGTGCTGATCCTCGAGGACAATCCCTACGGTGACACCCGCTTCGCGGGCGAGCACATCGAGGCCGTGAAATCGCTCGACGCGGACGGCATCGTCGTCTACGCGGGCACCTTCTCGAAAGTGATCGCCCCCGGCATGCGCGTGGGCTACGCGATCGCGCCGAAGCCGATCATCCAGAAAATGGTCGTGTGCAAGCAGGGCGAAGACGTGCACACCAATATCTGGAGTCAAATTGTCTGCTATGAATTTCTGGCGCACGGCGATTTCGACGCCCACCTCGAACATATCCGCGGGGTATACCGGGCAAAATCAAAGGTGGCGACGGACGCCCTCGACCGCTGCCTCGCGCCGAAAGTCACCTATCTGCCCATCGAGGGCGGGCTGTTCTTCTGGTGCACGCTCCCCGACGGGGTCGACATGGTCGACTTCTGCCGGCAGGCCGTGCTGCGCAAGGTCTGCGTGGTGCCGGGCAACACCTTCCTGACGGACGAATCGCAGCCGTGCTCCTCCTTCCGCATCAATTACACGACGCCGACGGACGAAAACCTCGTCCGCGGCATCCGGATCCTCGGCGCCCTCGCGGACGACGTCATCCACTGATCCCGGGGCAGCACCGCCTCGGTTCCTGCCCTTTCTAATCTCTAATATCCAATATCTAAACGGAGGCAAACCCAATGGAATCCGAACTATCCGCACAAACACCGGAAAAAACGAAAAAGCAGGTCATTTTCAGCGCCATCCAGCCCAGCGGGACCATCACGCTCGGCAACTACCTCGGCGCGCTGAAAAACTGGATCGACCTGCAGGACGATTACGACTGCATCTACGCGCTGGCGGACCTGCACACCATCACCGTGCGGCAGGACCCGGCGACGTTCCGCCGCCGCACGCTCGAGGCCTACGCCCTGCTGCTGGCCTGCGGGATCGACCCAAAAAAGAGCCTGTTCTTCGTCCAGAGCCACGTGCCGGCCCACGCGCAGCTCGCGTGGGTGCTCGACTGCTACACCCAGTTCGGCGAGCTGCAGCGCATGACCCAGTTCAAGGACAAATCCGCCAAACACCCCGACAACGTCAACGCGGGGCTTTTCACCTATCCCTCGCTGATGGCCGCCGACATCCTGCTGTACCAGGCGAACCTGGTGCCGGTCGGCGTGGACCAGAAACAGCACCTCGAACTGACGCGCACCATCGCGGAACGCTTCAACGGCCTGTACGGGCCGACGTTCACCGTGCCCGACGGGTACATCCCGAAGCAGGGCGCGAAGATCATGTCGCTGCAGGACCCGTCGAAAAAGATGAGCAAGTCCGACGAGAACGCCAACGCCTATATTGCCGTGCTGGATAAGCCCGAAGACATCATGCGCAAATTCAAACGCGCCGTGACGGACAGCGAAGCCCGCGTCCGCTACGCGCAGGGCAAGGACGGGGTCAACAACCTGATGGGCATCTACTCCTGCGTGACGGGGAAGACCTACGCGCAGATCGAAGCGGAGTTCGCCGGGAAGGGCTACGGCGATTTCAAGGCGGCCGTCGGCGAGGCCGTGGCCGAGCACCTGCGTCCGATCCAGCAAAGGTACGCGGACTTCATCAAAAACAGGGACTATCTCGAGCAGTGCTGGAAAGAAGGGGCTTCGGCCGCCGCCTCCATCGCGGGGCGGACCCTGCGCAAGGCCATGAAAAAAGTCGGTTTCGTTCCGCTGGGCTGACGGTTCGTATTGTGACCGATCGGCACGTATCGAGTTCCCTTTCCGAATAATCTGATACGATACAGGCAATGGTGGTGTCGGATGATGTCGGAAAAAGTCAAACGGTATGGAACGACGCTTTGCCTGCTCTTCCTGTTTCTTCTGGTCGTGCCGGCGGTCTGCCACGGGGCCGGCGACGGCTCTTCCGGAGACGGAGCCGCAAAGGATTCCGACGCGGGCTCTTCCTATCTTTTCCCCGCCGGAACGACGGTGGAATCCCTGCAGGAGGAGCTCGCGCCGCAGGGGCCCGACAGGATCCTGCGGGTGCTGAAACCGGACGGGAGCATCCGGGAGAGCGGGCCGATCGAGACCGGGGACCGGGTCGAGGTCCTCGACGAGACCGGGCAGATGCTCTCCTGCGTGACCGCCCGGGTGGAGGAAAGCTCCCGGCCCTCCTCCGGGGCGGCGTCCTCCCCTCCCGTATCGCTCGGGCAGCCGGAGGACAACGGGACTTCCGTCTTTTCGCCGGGCACGACGGTGGAATCCCTGCAGGAGGAGCTCGCCGCCTGCGGCTTCGGGGACTGCACGCTGAAAGTCAAATCCCACGCCGGCAGGATCCGGGGCAGCGGGAACATCTGCACCGGCGACGCGCTGAGCGTGCTGGACGCGGGCGGGCATGTCCTGTTCGGGACCAAAGCCGTCGTCCCGGGCGACCTGACGCGCTGCGGCCTGCCGACGGCCGAAGCCTGCGACCTGCTCTACGACCACCTGATCCTCCGCAAGGCGCTGACCGGCGACCTGCTGGACGCGGCCGACCTGAATCGGGACGGAAGCGTGGATACGAGCGATCTGCTGCAACTGAAAAAGGCGGCAGGCTGAGCCTGCACGCAAGCCCCGCCGTACAGATTCGCAGAAATCTTTGCCGCCGGAGGCGCGTACGGCGCTTTGCGCCCGGGAGAGTTTTGGGAAACTCCCGACGTTTTCTGAAGGAGAGGTACAATAGAATGTTTGAGCCCGCAACGGTAAAAAGCCTTCTCGACCTGGAGCATACGCTGGCGCGCCCCCTGTTGGAGCCGCTGCGCTACCCGTGGGAGGCATTGCCCGGCATCGGGGACTTCATCGTCCGCCTGAGCGAGAGCCTGCCCGAAGGCGAATACGAAAAGCGCGGGGAGAACGTCTGGGTCGCGAAATCGGCCCGCGTCTTCGATTCCGCCTACCTGCACGGCCCGTGCATCATCGGGCCCGAAACCGAGGTGCGGCAGTGCGCCTTCGTGCGCGGCAGCGCGCTGGTCGGCGCGGGCTGCGTGGTCGGCAATTCGACTGAGCTGAAAAACGTCATCCTGTTCGACAAGGTGCAGGTGCCGCACTACAACTACGTGGGCGACTCCATCCTCGGCTTTCACGCGCACATGGGCGCCGGGTCCATCACCTCCAACGTGAAAGCCGACAGGACCCTCGTCACGGTGAACACCGGCGCGGAAAAGATCGAGACGGGCCTGAAAAAGATGGGCGCCGTCCTCGGCGACCATGTTGAGATCGGCTGCAACGCGGTGCTGAACCCCGGCAGCGTCGTCGGGCGGAACACAAACGTGTACCCGCTTTCCATGGTGCGCGGATTCATCCCCCCCGACAGCATCTACAAGCGCGCGGACGAGGTCGTTTCTAGAGATTAGATGTTGGATGTTGGAGCGTTAGAAAGGTCAAGTTCAAGCGCCTTTGAGGCATCGCGGCGGGGTTGAGGCCAAAGCCGGCACCGGCCCCCGGGCCGGATTCAGGCGCCCCGCCGCGGGCACGAACCGCGCCGTCGGTTTACTTTAGCGGCCTTTCCCTGTATAATGGGCATAATACAGGGGAAAGGAGGATCCCTGTTTGAACATTCCGGAAGAACTGCTTTCCATTTTTCTGTTTGCGGTCCGCATCGCGGTGCCGCTGATCGCCCTCGTCGTCGCGGCGCGCTCCTTTTCTTCCCTGCGGCGCGGCAAGCGCCGGGAAGAACCCGTGATGGTGCTCGAGGACATGTCCACGCACGAGGTGATCCCCGTGCTCTACTGGGAAAACTCCATCGGCCGCAGCCGGAGCTGCGACATCGTGCTGCGCGACCAGACGGCCAGCCGGGCCCACGCCGTGCTGATGCGGCGGGAGAGCGGCTGGCTGATCTCGGACACGAACTCGAAGGCCGGCACGTTCGTCAACGGGAAAAAAGCCGGGCAGAAAACGCCCGTGTTGCCCGGCGACGTGATCGCCATGGGCTCCACGTCGCTGATGCTCAAGCGCACCGCCGACGTGGGCGGCCTGCCGCCCGTGAAGCCGCGGCGGGGCCGTTCCGCCTCGCCCGCCGGCCTGCTGTGGACGGTCTCTTTCCTGCAGCTGCTGCTCTGCGTGCAGGTCTGCTTCGCTTCGGGAAAGCTGGACATCGTGCCCTTCATCCCGTTCGGCCTGCTCTTTTTCACGGAGTGGATCTTCTATTTCATCTCGATCAAGATGCTCGGCCACGTGAGCTTCGAGCTGGAGACGCTCGGCTTTCTGCTCAGCGGGATCGGCGTGATGCAGATCGCGGGGGCGGACGTGAAATCGACCTACACGCAGATCGCGGCCATGGCCGCCGGGATCGTCCTGTTCCTCTTCCTGCTCTGGTTCGTCGGCGACCTCGACCGCGCGATGAAATGGCGCGTCGCCGTGGGGGCCCTGGCGATCCTGCTGTTCGCCGCGAACCTTCTTCTTGCGAAGGAGCGGAACGGCGCGCGCAACTGGATCGTGCTGGGGCCGGTGACCGTGCAGCCCTCCGAGTTCATCAAGATCGCGTTCATCCTCGTGGGCGCCTCGACGCTCGACCGGCTGCAGACCTACAAAAACCTGACGGGATTCATCGGCTTTTCCGCGGTGTGCATGGGCGCGCTGTTCCTGATGAAGGACTTCGGCACGGCGTGCATCTTTTTCGTCATGTTCCTCATCATCGCGTTCATGCGCTCGGGCAGCCTGCGCACCATCTCGCTGAGCTGCTCCGTCGCGGTGTTGGGCGCGTTCCTGATCCTGAAATTCAAGCCCTACGTCGCCGAGCGGTTCGCCGCGTGGGGCCATGTCTGGCAGCACGTGAACGATTCCGGCGGCTACCAGCAGGTGCGCGTGCTGAGCTACTCCGCCTCCGGCGGGCTGTTCGGCCTCGGCATCGGCAGGGGGAGCCTCAAGACCGTCTTCGCCGGGACCAGCGACCTCGCGTTCGGCATGCTGTGCGAAGAACAGGGGATCGTTCTCGCCGTCATCATTCTGATGATCCTGTTTGCCCTGGCGCTCTACTCCCGCTCGGACGCGACGCGCAGCCGTTCGACGCTGTACTCCATTTCGGCCTGCACGGCGGCTGGCACGCTGCTGTTCCAGACCTGCCTGCACGTGTTCGGCGTGACGGACGTGCTGCCGCTGACGGGCGTGACGCTGCCGTTCATCAGCCTCGGGGGGTCCAGCATGGTTTCCGTGTGGGGGATGCTGGCGCTGATCAAGGCGAGCGACGAGCGCACCTATGCGGCGAGGAGGCGAAGAAGAAGATGAAAACCACCGGAACGCGTTCGCTGATCCTGTGGATTCTGGGGCTGGGGTTCCTTCTGGGCCTCGGCGTCTTCCTCTACGGCCTGGCGACGCAGGGCGGCAACTGGGCGCTGCAGCCGTTCAACAAACACATCACGGGGGAAAGCCGCTCGACCGGCGAGGGCCGCGTCCTCGACCGGAACGGCGTTGTGCTCGCCGAGAGCAAAAACGGCGGCCGCGCGTACGGCGGCGACGAGCTGACCCGCCGCGCGATGCTGCACACCGTCGGCGATACCAGCGGCTATATTTCCACCGGCGTACAGTACAACTTCCGCTCCCAGCTCTCGGGGTACAATTTCATCACGGGGCTGACCTCGCCGACCGGCAAAACGAACGGCAGCGACATCCGCCTCACGCTCGACAGCGGGCTGTGCCGTCTGGCGCGCGAAAGGCTGGGCAGCCGCGACGGGGCGGCGGCGGTCTACAACTACAAGACCGGCGAGCTGCTCTGCATGGTCAGCACGCCGGACTACGACCCCACGAACCCGCCGAAGGACCTGAACACCGACAAGACCGGCAAGTACAGCGGGGTCTACCTGAACAAGGTGCTCTCCTCCACCTTCACGCCCGGCTCCACGTTCAAGGTCGTGACGGCCGCCGCGGCGATCGAAAACATCCCGGACCTCGACAGCCGCACCTGGAACTGCAACGGCAGCGTCACCATCAACGGGAACAAGATCACGGACATGTACGCCTACGGCACGCTGAGCTTCAAGAACGCGCTCGCGAAATCCTCGAACGTCGCGTTTTCGCAGATCGCCATCGAAGTCGGCGCGGACAAGATGACGGCGATGGCCGAGAAGCTCGGCTTCAACCGCAGCTTCAGCCTCGACGGGATCCCGACGGCGAAAAGCGTATACAAAGTCAAGGGCTCGCAGAGCAACGAACTCGGCTGGTCGGGCGTCGGGCAGTACACCGACCTTGCGAACCCCTTTCAGATGCTGGTGGCGATGGGGGCGGTCGCAAACGGCGGAACGCCCGTGATGCCCTACATGATCCAAAGCATCACGACGCCGGCCGGAGCCCGGCTGGCACTCGGCCTGCCGGTGAAGACCGGCTCTTCTGTGGCGGGCGACCAGATGCTCGGCGCCGACACCGCCGCGCGCCTTGCAAACTACCTGCGCTACAACGTGACGCACGAATACGGCGACAGCCTGTTCCCCGGGCTTGAGGTCTGCGCCAAGACCGGCACGGCGCAGGTGACGGGCAAGGGCGACAACTGCTGGATGGTCGGCTTTTCCTCCCGTGAGGACACGCCCCTCGCCTTTGTCGTGATCGTGGAGAACTCCCACACGGGAAGCATCGCTTCCGCCGGCAGAATCGCCTCCGCGCTGATGACGGCGGCGGCCAAAATAAAATAAGCGGCGGGGTGCAAGCACTCTTCCGCGCCGCACCGTTCAGGCAAGCGCAAACTCCGGACTGCGATCGGCGCGAGGGCGCACAGCGTCTCTCTGCCCAAGCCTTTCTTGCTCTCCCCGGGAACGCCTCCGGTCGACTGTTTTTCAACGCTCAAAATTTACAAAACGCAAGAGTTGTGTTAAAATAAAAAGCATCTTTTGGAATGCCGCGCGGGCGCACAGCGGGGCTTGACCGCACGGACACCGCGCCGGAACGGGGGAAATTTATGTCAGAAGTGATTCGGGTGTTCGTAGAGAAAAAGCCGGGGTTCGACGTGGAGGCGCGTCGGATCCGGGCGGACCTCGCGGAAAATCTGGGCCTTTCTTCCATTGAGGACCTGAAATTCGTCAACCGGTACGACCTCTCGGGCCTGAACCGAGAGGAGTTCGCGGCCGCCCGCGGGACGATCTTTTCCGAGCCGAACGTCGATACCGTTTATGAGGAAGAATATCCGCTCCCGAAGGGATACCGGGCTTTCGCGATGGAATACCTGCCCGGGCAGTACGACCAGCGCGCGGACTCCGCCGCCCAGTGCGTGCAGCTTCTCACGCAGGGGGAGCGCCCGCAGGTTGCCACGGCGGAGCTCGTGGCCGTGAAGGGCGCGCTGACCGACGCGGAATTTGAAAAAGTCCAAGACTACATGATCAACCCGGTCGAAAGCCGGCTCGCCTCTTTCGCGAAGCCCGACACGCTCGACGCGGGAGCGGACGTTCCGCCCGACGTCGCCCGCGTGGAAGGTTTCGCCGCGTGGGACGACGGCAGGCTGCGGGCGTATTATGCGTCCATGGGCTTCGCCATGAGCTTCGAGGACCTGCGGTTCTGCCGCGACTATTTCAAAAACGAGGAAAAGCGCGACCCCACCGTGACCGAGCTGCGCGTGCTGGACACCTACTGGAGCGACCACTGCCGGCACACGACGTTTCTGACGCGCCTGGACAAGATCGAGGCCGAGCGGTCGGCCGTCAGCGGCGCGATCGAAGACGCGCTGCAAGCCTATTACGACGCCCGCGACGAGGTCTACGGCAAAGACGCAAAGCGCCGCCCGGTCTCGCTGATGGACATGGCGACGATCGGCATGAAGCTGCTGCGCAAAGAGGGGAAGATCCCGGACCTCGACGAGAGCGACGAGATCAACGCGTGCTCCGTCCGCGTGCCCGTGACCGTGGACGGCAAGACGCGGGACTGGCTGGTGCAGTTCAAAAACGAGACGCACAACCACCCGACGGAGATCGAGCCGTTCGGCGGCGCCGCGACCTGCCTCGGCGGGGCGATCCGCGACCCGCTCTCCGGCAGGGCCTACGTCTACCAGGCCATGCGCGTGACCGGCTCCGGCGACCCGCGCGTGCCGTTTGAAAAGACGCGCAAAGGCAAGCTGCCCACGCGCAGGATCACGACCGGCGCGGCGCAGGGCTACAGCTCCTACGGGAACCAGATCGGCCTCGCGACGGGCCAGGTGACGGAGCTCTACGACCCCGGCTACGTGGCGAAGCGCATGGAGATCGGCGCGGTGATCGGCGCGGTGCCCGCCGAAAACGTTGTGCGCAAAGCGCCGGAGCCCGGCGACGTTGTCATCCTGCTCGGCGGGGCGACGGGCCGCGACGGATGCGGCGGGGCGACGGGCTCCTCCAAGGCGCACACGGAGCAATCCATCGAGCAGTGCGGCGCGGAGGTGCAGAAGGGCAACCCGCCCACGGAGCGCAAGATCCAGCGGCTGTTCCGCCGCCCGGAGGTCGCGCGCCTGATCAAACGCTGCAACGACTTCGGCGCCGGCGGCGTCAGCGTCGCCATCGGGGAACTCGCCGACGGCCTTACAATCGACCTCGACAAGGTCCCGAAAAAATACGAGGGCCTCGACGGGACGGAGCTCGCCATCTCGGAATCGCAGGAGCGCATGGCGGTCGTCCTCTCGCCCGCGGATGCCGAAGCGTTCATCCGCGCGGCGCGGGAGGAAAACCTCGACGCCACGGCGGTCGCCGCCGTCACCGAAGAACCGCGCCTGCGCATGAGCTGGCGCGGGAAGACGATCGTGGACCTCGCGCGCGCGTTCCTCGCCACGAACGGCGTCCCCCAGCGCGCCGACGCGCTGATCTCCGCCGTCGACCCCGCGGACAATTACCGCGAGCAGGTGCCGAAAGAGCTGCGGGGTCTGCCGCTCGCCGAAGCGTTCCGCAAAAACCTCGCGCGCCTCGAGGTCTGCGGGCAGAAGGGCCTTGCCGAGCAGTTCGACTCGAGCATCGGCGCCGCGACGGTGCTGATGCCGTTCGGCGGGAAATACCAGCTCACCCCGGAGGAGGCCATGGTCGCGAAGATCCCGGTCGCGGACGGCCGGAGCCCGGCGGACGGCCGGAGCCCGGCTGGCGGCCGGAGCCCGGCTGGCGGCGACACGGACGACGCGACGGCCATGAGCTACGGCTTCATCCCGGGCATCTCGAAGTTTTCGCCGTTCCACGGCGCCGCCTACGCCGTGGTCGAAAGCCTCTCGAAGCTGGCGGCCGTGGGCGCGGACCCGCTGAAGAGCCGCCTGACGTTCCAGGAATATTTCGAGCGCATGACCGGCGACCCCCGCCGCTGGGGCAAGCCCGCCGCGGCGCTGCTCGGCGCCCTGAGCGCGCAGATCGGCCTCTCGCTGCCCGCCATCGGCGGCAAGGACAGCATGAGCGGCACGTTCGAGGACCTCGACGTTCCGCCGACGCTCGTCTGCTTCGCCGTGGCCATGACCTCCGCCCGTGGGACCCTCTCGGCCGCTTTCAAAAGAGCCGGTTCGCAAGTCGTGCTTCTTCCCCTGCCGGAGGATTCCGCGACGATGCTGCCGAACTGGCACGCCCTGCGGGAATACTATTCCGCCGTCGTGCGGCTGATGCGCGAAGGGAAGATCCTCTCCGCCTCCGTCGTGCGGGAGGGCGGCGTCGCCGCGGCCGTGTCGCGCATGTGCTTCGGCAACAAAATCGGCTTTCGCTTCCGCGAAACCGCGCTGAACGACAAATTTCTGTTCACCCCGTCGGCCGGCGCCATCGTCGCGGAGCTGGCGGACGACGGCATCGGCGGCATCGGCTATATCTCCCTCGGCGAGACGGCGCCCGAGCCGCGGATCACGCTCGGCGGCGGCGCGCTGCCGCTAGACGACCTGCTCAAGGCGTGGAGCGGCACGCTCGAAAAAACCTTCCCCACAAAGGCCGCGCCCGCGCGCATGCAGAATGTTCCGCTGTTCTCCGAACGGAACACGTCGGCGCCCGCCGTCAGGGCGGCGAGGCCGCGCGTGTTCATCCCGGTCTTTCCCGGCACCAACTGCGAATACGACAGCGCGAGGGCGTTCGCGCGCGCGGGCGCCGAGCCGGAGGTGCTCGTGGTGAGGAACCTGACGCCCGCCGACATTGAGGAAACCATCGTCCGCATGGCGCAGTCGATTGCGAAAGCCCAGATCATCATGATCCCCGGCGGGTTCTCCGGCGGCGACGAGCCGGACGGGTCTGGGAAGTTCATCGCGACCACGTTCCGGAACCCCCGTATCGCCGAGGAGGTCGGGAAGCTGCTCGACGTGCGCGGCGGCCTGATCCTCGGCATCTGCAACGGATTCCAGGCGCTGATCAAGCTCGGCCTCGTGCCTTACGGCCGAATCGTTCCGCCGGGCGACGCCGCGCCGACGCTCACGTTCAACACGCTCGGGCGCCACGTCTCCCGCATGGTCTTCACGCGCGTCTCTTCGGTCAAGTCGCCGTGGCTCGCCGGCGTGAAAGCGGGCGACGTGTTCACCGTGCCGGTCTCGCACGGGGAAGGGCGCTTCGCGGCGGGCGACGGCGTTCTGCGCGATCTCGCCGCAAACGGGCAGATCGCCACGCAGTACTGCGGCCCGGACGGCGCGCCGAGCGGCGACATCGAATGGAACCCCAACGGCTCCGCGTGGGCCGTGGAGGGCATCACGAGCCCGGACGGGCGCGTGTTCGGCAAAATGGCGCACTCCGAACGCCGCGGCGCCGACCTCTATAAAAATGTCCCCGGCGAGAAAGACCAGAAAATCTTCGAGTCCGGCGTGAAATATTTCAAATAACCGGCACAGCCGGTTTCGGCCGGGCGCGTACGGCGTCTGCGTCCCTCCGCAGACAAAACATTCCCGGGAGCTTCCAAAAACTCTCCCGTCAGAGAAACTTAAAATTTTCGCCGGGCTAAATGACGGGGCCCGGCGGCGGCGACACGCCGCAATGAAGCAGGCGTAAAAAATGGAACCTTATCTGAGACGCACATGGGCGGAAATCGATCTCGACGCAATCCGCGGAAACTTCCGCCTGATCCGGGCGCAGCTCGCGCCCTCGACTAAAATCTGCTGCGTCGTCAAGGCCGACGCATACGGCCACGGGGCCGAGCGTCTGGCGCAGGTCTACGAGCAGGCGGGCGCCGACCGGTTCGCCGTCTCCAATCTGGAGGAGGCGGAACAGATCCGCAGAGCGGGGGTGTCTCTGCCCATCCTGATCCTCGGCTACACGCCGCCTTGCGAGGCGAAACGCCTTGCGGAAAACCGGATCTCGCAGGCGATCGTTGGCTTCGACTACGCGCGGGAGCTGTCGCGGGAAGCCGTGCGCGCGGATGTCGCCGTGCGGGCGCACATCCAAGTGGACACCGGCATGAGCCGCGTCGGATTTTTTTACCAGGACCCCGCGCGCGACGGCGAAGCGGTGGAGCAGATGGAACGGGCCTGCCGCCTGCCCGGCCTGATCCCGGAGGGGATCTTCACGCATTTCGCGGTCGCGGACGAGGGCGAAGCCGGCGCCGCCTTCACCCGCGCGCAGTACGCCGCCCTGACCGACGCGGTCGGGAAGCTGGAGCAGCGGGGCATTCATTTTTCCATCCGGCACTGCGCCAACTCCGCCGCCATCTTCGACTACCCGGAATTCCAGCTCGACATGGTGCGCCCCGGCATCGTGCTGTACGGGCTGATGCCGTCCGGCGAAGTGCGCAACAAAGTGCCCGTCGTCCCGGCGCTGTCGCTGAAAAGCACCGTGGTGCTGGTCAAGTCCGTGCCCGCCAAAACGAGCGTCAGCTACGGCCGCATGTTCACCTCTAAAAAAACGACGAGGATCGCGACCGTGCCCATCGGCTATGCGGACGGATACCTGCGCCGGTTTTACCGGGACGCCTGCATGCTGGTGCGCGGCAGGCGGGCCAGAATCGCGGGCCGCGTCTGCATGGACCAGGTGATGCTGGACGTCTCCGATATTCCCGGCGTACGGGAGGGCGACACCGTCACCGTCATCGGCAACGACGGCGGGGAATCGGTGACGGCCGACGAACTGGCCGCCCTGGCGGACACCATCAGCTACGAGATCGTCTGCGGCATCGCCACGCGCGTCCCGCGCGTCTACCTCGAAGGCGGGAACGTGACGGGGTCGCTGGATTACCTGACACGAGGCGCAGCGCCTGCGCAGTCAGGCCCTGCCGTTTCGCCCGGCGAAAAAATTTAGGCCTTGTCCGGCGGGAGAGTCGGCGGATGCTCCCGCGAGCGGCCAGGGCCCCGCGAATGGGAAGCCGATTTACATAAAGAAGCGCCGGAAACGTTTTTCGCGTTCCGACGCCTGAAAATTTACTCCGGCGCATCCGGCTTATCTTGAGAATCGAGGCCAGAAACGGCATGCACTTCATGAACACCCTGAACAAACAGATCGGCAAGTGGATGCCGGTCATCGCGCCGCTGTGCCTGTGCGTCGGCGTCGTCTTTTCGGAAGAGCTCGGCGGGCTGATCTTCCTCGTGCCGTTCGTCTTCGCGTTCATGACCTTCTGCGGCGCGCTGAACTCCGGCTTCCGCCAGCTCTGGGAGATCGCCCGGCACCCGCTGCCGCTTCTCGCCGCGTTCGTCACGCTGCACGCCGTCCTCCCGCTCATCGGCCTCGGCGCGGGCAGGCTCTTTTTCTCCGGAAATCCGTATTTTATCGTCGGCATCGTGCTGGAATTCGCCGTGCCCTCCGCCGTGGTCAGCTTCATGTGGTCCGGCATGTCGGGAGGGGACGCGTCGCTCACGCTCTCCATCCTGCTGGTGGACACCCTGCTCTCGCCGGTCGTGGTGCCCGAAACGATGCGCCTGCTCGTCGGCTCCAACGTGCGGATCGACGCTTTGGGCATGATGCGCGACCTGCTGTGGATGATCGCGCTGCCGGCCATACTCTCGATGGTGCTGAACCAGTGTTCGGGCGGAAAATGCGGGAAGAAGCTCTCCCCCGTCCTTGCGCCCTACAGCAAGTTCGCGCTGATCTTCGTCATCACCGTCAACTCGACGCGCGTCGCGCCGTTCCTGCGCCACATGACGCCCCAGCTGTTCGGGGTGGCGGGCGCCGTGCTGTGCCTCTGCGCTTTCGGCTATGTTCTGGGCTGGCTCGTCGGCCTGCCGGTCTGCGGGAAAAAGGAAGGCGTCGTCTCCATGACGTTCGGCTGCGGCATGCGCAACATCAGCGCGGGCGCCGTGATCGCGGCGGCGTACTTCCCCGCGGAAGCCATGTTCCCGGTGATGATCGCCACGACGTTCCAGCAGATCCTCGCCTCGCTGTTTTCCCACGTGCTGAAAAGGCGGTACTTCGGGGGGCAGGGGGCGTGACGCGCCCTCACGACAGCCACTTTGCCTCCAGCGACAGGACCATCCGCTCGTACCGGCCGGCGCAGGATTCCATCTTCCCGCCGCGGATGTCCGCAAGGCACGGCGCGAGATAGCTCCGCCAGATGCGGCGGTACTCCCGCGCCGGGGCCCGGGAAGCGTCGATCGCCTCCACGATCAGCGGGGCGAACAGATAATACTCGGCGATCTTGCCTTTTCCGCCCGGGGAAGAAGAGAACCAGCCGTCGCGGAACGAGCGGAACGCTTCGAGCTCGGGGCAGCGGTCGCCCGCCCCGAGGCGCGTGCAGGCGGCGGTCGTGATGTAGCAGAACTTCTTGTGGAACCCCGCCTCGATATTTTCATAGCTGGCTTTGCCGAGCGGCCGGCGCGGGTATTTTTTCTTCCATTCCGCGAGGAAGACATCCGCGGCAGCCTCCGCCGGCGGGAAGGCTTCCTCCAGCAGCGCCGGGACGGCAAGGGAAGTGGCCGTGAACCGGCAATCCATCACGGGGTGGTCGAACACCCCCTTTTTTTTGTCGTATTCTGCCGAAAAGCGCCGAAAAAGAAGCCGGCCGAAATCCTGGACCGCCCGCTCCCCGTCGACCTGCACCGCACGCCGGAACGCCTCCAGCGCGGGGCGGAACAGCTCCCGGTAACTCTCAAATTCCATCTGATAATTCCGACTGTTGAACTTCTCGGCCTCGATCTGAACGGTGAACAGTTCGTCCGAAAGGGACCGTTCCATGTTCTCGGCCAGCAGCGCATACGCTCCCCCGGCGGTCTGCCCTCCGCCGTCGGGCGCATCCGTCTCCTCCGGCCGCCGCAGGCCCTCCTGCGGCAGGCTCTCGGTGTCGATGGGGCCGGCGCAGTACAGGCAGACGATGCGGCCCGCGTGCTCCGGAACCGTCAGCTCTCTTCCGCAATGGGGGCAGCGGATGGTGATCTGGTTCATGTGAGATCCTCCCTGTCGTTTCCGCATTCGACGGTCTGCCTGGGCCGGTGGCCGGCCACGTATTCCTTGATCCGCCGGAAGCTCTCCGCGCTGATGATGTGCTCCATGCGGCAGGAGTCCTGTACGGCGGTCTCCCGGTCGACGCCGAGCGTCATCTGCAGAAATTCCGCGATCATCGTATGGCGTTCGTAGACGGCGCCGGCCCGCCGGCTCCCCTCCTGCGTGAGGACGAGGTTGCCGCTCGGCTCCATGATCAGATAGCCCGCCCCCTTCAGGATCCCGATCGCCCGGCTGACGCTCGCTTTCGTGTAGCCGAGCTCGTTGGCCACATCAATCGAGCGGACGCGGCCGTTTTTCTTGTGCAGAATCAGGATGGTTTCAAGATAATTTTCGCCGGATTCCCGGATTTTCATGCGACACTCCTCCCGTGAGCATGCGAACCGGCTCCGCAAGATTTTATCGTTTATTATAACATTTTCTCGTGCAAATGACAAGACTCGCCCCTTCCGGGCAGCGCGGGCGCGGCTTTCTTGTCCCAAAAATGGATATATGGTATAATGGCTGACAAGGATAATTAAAGAAAGGCCCGCGCCGACGAAACAGGACTGGAGGGAGAGCCATGAACAGAATCGCCGTGCTGATCCCGTGCTACAACGAGTCGGCCACGATCGAAAAAGTCGTGCGCGACTACCGGGCCGCGCTGCCCGACGCGGAGATCTACGTGTACGACAACAACTCCACGGACGGAACCGCAGAGCTGGCCGCGCGCGCCGGCGCGACCGTGCGGCACGAATACCGCCAGGGGAAGGGCAACGTGATCCGCAGCATGTTCCGCGACATCGACGCGGACTGCTACCTCATCACAGACGGGGACGACACCTATCCCGCGGAGAGCGCGCCGGAGATGGCGCGCATGATCCTCGAAAAAAAGGCGGATATGGTCAACGGGGACAGGCTTTCCTCCACCTATTTTAAAGAGAACAAGCGCCCGTTCCACAACGTGGGCAACCGGATCGTCCGGGGCCTCATCAACCGCTTTTTTTCCGCCGGGGTCAGGGACATCATGACCGGCTACCGCGCGCTCAGCCGGGCGTTCGTCAAAACCTTCCCGATCCTCACAAGGGGTTTCGAGATCGAGACCGAAATGACGGTTTACGCCGTGGACCGGAATTTCGTCATCCGCGAAATCCCCGTCGCCTACCGCGACCGGCCCGCCGGGAGCGTCTCCAAGCTCAACACCTACTCGGACGGCGTCCGCGTCCTTCGGACCGTTGTGCGGCTGTACCGCGACTACAAGCCGTTCGCCTTTTTCGGCTTTCTGTCCGTCCTGTTCCTGATCGCGGCGCTGTTCTGCTTCGTCCCCGTGCTGCAGGAGTATCTTTCCACCGGCAGGGTGCCGCGCTTCCCGACCCTGATCGTCGGCTCTTCCCTGGGCGTGTGCATGCTGCTGAGCTTTTTCACCGGCGTCGTGTTGCACGTCGTCAACAAGCAGCACAGCCAGACCACGGAACTGATCATGAATCTTTTTGCGGAGGGGGAACGCCATGACTCTGAAAAATAAACGGCCGACCGCGCGCAAGGCGATTGCGGCGGCCCTGTGCACGGCGGTCTGCGCCGCGCTTGCCCCGTTGCTGATCAACTATTTCAAATTCCCGGCTTTCTGGTTCGCCCCCATCGTCGCCGCATGGGTGTTCCTCGCCTGGAAGACCCTTGCGGTCCGGGACCGCCGGATCCTGATCCCCGGCGCCGTGCTCGCGTTTTTTTTCGCGCTGTCTTTTGTGGCGGGCGGAAAATTCCGGATGGCGGACCGCAGCCTGGTCCCCTTTTACCACCGTTCCGACCTGCTGTATCTCGCCGTGCTGTCGGCGGCTTTTTTCTCGGTCCTCGTCCCGGCCGCCGCGGCCCTGAAGCGATGCTGGTTCCGGGTGGCTGCGGATGCACGCCCGCCCAGATCCCCGGCCGTCTGGGCGCTGGGCTCCGTCTTTCTCTTTCTCTGCTGGGCCCCCAGCCTCGCGGTGTATTACCCTGGATGCATCTCCCCGGACTCCCTGGCCTGCATCGTGCGGGCGGTCGGAATCGCCGGGCTCTCGAACCAGCAGCCGGTCCTCTATATTCTGCTGATGCGGCCGTTCCTGCTGCTCAGCCAGTCGGCCGGCCGAAGCCTGAATTTCGGCTGCGTGCTGTTCCTGCTCACGCAGGCGGCGGCCATGGCGGCCATGCTGGGCTACGTTCCCGCGTGGATCCTGAAAAAAGGCGGCCCGCGTTGGGCCGCGGCGCTTGGCCTCGTCTTTTTCGCCGTGGTCCCCGTGTTCCCCATGTACGCGGTGACCATGTGGAAAGACGTTCCATTCGCCGGACTGGTGACGCTCTATGCGCTGGACCTGTACGACATCGTCCAGAGCCGCGGGGAGTGGCTCCGCGGCCGCAATCTCGCATGGTTCCTCGCGCTGAACCTGCTGATCGCGTTCCTGCGCAACAACGGCTACTGCGTGATCGGCGTGACGCTCGTGCTGCTCGCCTTCGTCTACCGGAAAAAGTGGAAACGGCTCGTCCCGGCTTTTCTCGCCGTGCTGATCCTGGTCCCGGCCGTGCAGGGGCCGGCCTACCGGCACCTGAGCATCGACCCCACCCCGTTCGCGGAATCCCTCGCGATCCCTCTGCAGCAAATCGGCTACACGGTCGCGCACGACGGGAAAGTCACCGCGCAGCAGCGGGATTTTCTGAACCGGCTGCTCCCGTACGAAGAGATCAAAACGGCCTACAACCCCATCACCGCCAACGGGATCAAATTTCACCCGGACTTCAGCGACGCGTTTCTGGAAAACAACAAGGCCGGCTTTCTGCGCGTCTGGGCCGGGATGCTGGCGCCGAATTTCGGCTCGTACGTCAAGGCGTACATCCTGGAAACCGTGGGCTACTGGCATGTGGGAACGACCGGATGGATCTTGTATTACGGCACCGGCGAAGGGTACGGCGCGGAAGAAAAAGGGCTGCGCCTGTCTGCCTCCGTGGGGGGGAGCGCCGCGCAGTCGATGCGGGACAACGTCCGGTCGAGCTTCGAGACGTTCCAGTACCAGATGAAACCCCTCTCTTTCCTGGTCAACATCGGCTTTCTGTTCTGGACCACCGTTTTCGCGGCTTTCATTCTCGTTCTCAAGAAAGGGCGCCGGTACTTCCTCGCCTTCCTGCCCCTGCTGCTGATCTGGGCGACGCTGATGGCCGCCTCGCCCTCCTACTGCGAATTCCGCTATATGTTCTCGTTTGCGACCGCGCTGCCGGCGTTCCTCGCCATGCCGTTTCTGCCCGGCGGCGTGTCGCCGCCCCCAAGCCGCGCCGTTGAAGCAAAGTGAAAATTCCGGGCTGCGACCGGCGCGAAAATCTCTGCCGCCATAGGCGCGAAAGGCGCTTTGCGCCCTTGACAGCGGCCTCCGAAATAAAGTATACTGATTGGCATAATCGGAGTGTTATAAACGGCTGAGAAAGCAAAGAAGAGAGAAAGAGGTGATCGCTTGGTCAAAAACACAAGGAATGATTTGTTCGAGATCACGCCGCAGATCGAAGAACTGACGGGCCTCTGCCGGAAGCACAGCACCATCGGCGCCGACCTCTACACCCGCTACCACGTCAACCGCGGCCTGCGCGACCTGAACGGAAAGGGCGTGCTGACCGGCCTGACCGAAATCTCGGACATCGTCTCGTCCAAGTCGGTCGACGGGAAGGAAGTGCCCTGCGAAGGGATGCTGTTCTACCGCGGGATCAACATCAAGGACATCGTCGGCGGCTTCGTCAGGGAAAACCGGTTCGGATTTGAAGAGACGGCCTATCTGCTTCTGTTCGGCGAGCTGCCGAGCCGGCGGCAGCTCACGCAGTTCCAGAACCTGCTTGCCCGCTACCGCACGCTCCCGACGAACTTCGTCCGCGACATCATCATGAAGGCCCCGAGCTTCGACATGATGAACACGCTGGCGCGGAGCGTGCTGACGCTTTACGCCTACGACGAAAAGGCCGGCGACACCTCCCTGCCGAACGTGCTGCGGCAGTGCCTGCAGATGGTCGCCCTCTTCCCTCAGCTCGCGGTGTACGGCTATCAGGCCTACATGCACAACAAAAATCCATACAACAGCTTTTTCATCCACGCGCCGCTGCCGGAGCTCTCCACCGCGGAGAACATCCTGCACATGCTCCGGATCGACAACAAATACTCCCCGCTGGAGGCCCGCATCCTCGACCTCGCGCTGGTGCTGCACGCCGAGCACGGCGGCGGCAACAACTCCAGCTTCACCACGCACGTGGTCGCCTCCTCCG
>DAINSB010000005.1:0-6205 GCA_036741535.1 Caproicibacter sp.
AAAGTAAAATTCCTTATCGGAACGAGTGGGGCTACAGCAACAAGGTCCTCGACCTCATCGCCCATATGTACAAGGTCGACCACGCCTGAATCGTGATTTTCCCTTTTGTTGGACGACAAAGCGCTCCCTTCCGGAAAACCGGAGAGGAGCGCTTTTCGTCTTGCGGGAGTTACGGGGGTTGGGGTTCTATTGTCTGCGGGGAGGAAGCAAAGCACCTCACGGCGCCTACGGCGGACCACAACTACGGTTTTGGGTCGCCTTCCGTCGGCGCGCTCCGCGCGGCTATTTTCTGAAGCCGTCCTTGAGCGATACGGAACGGTTGAAGACCGGGTGTTCCGGCGTGCCGTCTCGGTCGGCGCAGAAATAGCCCTGCCGCAGGAACTGGAACGATTCGCCCTGCTTCGCGTTCGCAAGCCACGGCTCCGTCTTGCAGCCGGTCAGCGTTTTCAGGGAATCCGGGTTCAGCTCCTCCAGAAGATCGCCCGCCTCCGGCTCCGGCACGGTGAACAGGCTGCCGTACAGACGGATTTCGGCGTCGATCGCGGTCTTCGCGTCCACCCAGTGGATGGTGCTCCTGACCTTCCGGCCGTCCGGCGCGTTGCCGCCGCGCGACTGCGGGTCGTATTCCGCCAAGACGGTGATGACGTTCCCGTCCGCGTCCTTTTCGCAGCCCGTGCACTTCACAAGGTAGGCCGTTTTGAGACGGACTTCGTTGCCGGGGAACAGGCGGAAGTATTTTTTCTCCGGGACTTCCATGAAATCTTCGCGCTCAATCCAGAGCTCGCGGGAAAAGCTGACCGGGCGCGTGCCGGCTTCCGGTTTTTCCGGGTTGTTTTCCACGTCGAAGACTTCCGTCTTCCCCGCCGGGTAATTTGTGAGGATCAGCCGGACCGGGTCCAGCACGGCCATGGCGCGGCGGGCGTTCTGGTTCAGGTCCTCCCGCAGGCAGTGCTCCAGAAATCCGTATTCCACGATGCTGTTGACCTTCGCGACGCCGATGCGTTCGCAGAAGTTCCGGATGGAGGCGGGCGTGTACCCGCGCCTGCGCAGGCCGCAGAGCGTGGGCATGCGGGGGTCGTCCCACCCGGAGACAACCTTTTTTTCGACCAGCGTGCGCAGCTTGCGCTTGCTCATGACGGTATTGTTGATGCCGAGGCGCGCGAACTCGATCTGGCGCGGCTTGGCGGGCAGGTCGACGTGGTCGATCACCCAGTCGTACAGCGGCCTGTGGTCCTCGAATTCCAGCGAGCAGAGGGAATGCGTGACGCCCTCCATCGCGTCCTCAATGGGGTGGGCGAAGTCGTACATGGGGTAGATGCACCAGGTCGTGCCCGTGCGGTGGTGCGGCATATGGTTGATCCGGTAGAGAACGGGGTCGCGCAGGTTGAAATTGCCGGAAGCCAAGTCGATCTTCGCGCGCAGCGTCATGCGGCCGTCCTCGAATTCCCCGGCCCGCATGCGGCGGAACAGGTCGAGGCTCTCTTCGGCCGGCCGGTCCCGGTAGGGGCTTTGGGCCGGGTGGGTGAGGTCGCCCCGGTATTCGTGCATCTGCTCCGGGGTCAGCTCGCACACATAGGCGAACCCGCGGCGGATCAGGTCTTCGGCCAGCTCGTACATCTTCGGAAAGTAGTCGGAAGCGTAGTAGAACCGGCCGTCCCACGAAAAGCCGAGCCAGCGGATGTCCTCCTTGATGGCGTCGACGTATTCCTCGTCCTCTTTGGTAGGGTTGGTGTCGTCCATGCGCAGGTTGCACAGGCCGCCGAACTTCTCCGCCGTGCCGAAGTCGATGCAGATGGCCTTGGCGTGCCCGATGTGCAGGTAGCCGTTCGGCTCCGGCGGAAAGCGCGTGTGGACCTTTTTCCCCTCGAAGCGGCCGCCGGGCGCGATGTCCTCCGCAACGTCGGTATGGATGAAATTCCCGGAATTTGTTTCTTCGCTCATTTTGCAGGCTCCTTAATTAGAGGTTGGGTGTTGGAGGTTAGAAGGGCAGGCTCGTGATCGGTGCCGAAGCCGGAGGACATTCCCCCAGATGCGTTTCCCCCTGCGGGAGCAATGCCTTGGACTGTCCGGGGGCGGCAAGCCTTCGGTTCCCTCCAGGCTATGCGCCCGTGCGTGCAGGCTCAGCCTGCCGGCGGCACGCCGCCAAGTTTGAGGAGTCCCAGATTCAGCCGGCGCAGGGACTCTTTTTTCCCGAGGATGCAGAGGATCTCGAACGCGCCGCCGGGCGTCACGGGGAGGCCGGAGGCGGCGATGCGGACCGGCCACAGCAGGGTGCCGTTTTTCACGCCGAGCCGCTGCACGAGCCCCGTCATGGCGCTGCGGATGCCGGCCAGGCTCCAGTCCGCGAGATCCTGAAGGACCGGGATCGAGGCCCTGAGCATGTCTGCGGAATTCTCGAGGTTCGTCTTGCTCTTTTTATTGACGAACGCCTCGCGGGAATAGTCCGGCAGCTCGCGGAAAAACGACAGCATGTCCGGAATCTCCGTCAGCTTCGTCACCCGCGGCTGCAAAATGGAGGCCAGCACGTCCCACGGGCGCTCCCCCTGCGGAAAAACCGAGCGGAAACAGGGCATTGCCCGGCGGATGAACTCCTCCTGCGGCATGGCGCGCAGGTATTCGCCGTTCATCCACTGCAGCTTTTCGTAGTCGAAAACGGCGGGGGATTTGCTGATGCCGTCGATGGAAAAGGCTTCGACGAGCTCCGGCAGCGTGAAGATCTCGCGGTTGTCCTTGGGGCACCAGCCCAGCAGGGCTATGTAGTTGACGATGACCTCCGGCAGGTATCCTTCCGCGACGAGGTCCTCGAAACCGGTCGAGCCGTGGCGCTTGCTCAGTTTCGACACGCTGCCGTCGTCGTTCTTGCCCATGATGAGCGGCAGGTGCACATAGACCGGCACCTCCCACCCGAACGCCTCATACAGCAGTTTGTATTTCGGCGTCGAGGTCAGGTATTCGCTGCCGCGCACGACATGGGTGATCTCCATCAGATGGTCGTCAACGACGTTCGCGAAATTGTAGGTCGGGAATCCGTCGGACTTGAGGAGGATCTGGTCCTCCAGCTCTTTGTTCTCGATCGTGATGGGCCCGTAGACCACGTCGTCGAAGGTCGTGGAGCCTTCGAGCGGCATTTTCTGCCGGATGACGTGGGGCGTCCCCGCCGCAAGCAGCCGGTCGACCTCCTTCTTCGGCAGGTCGCGGCAGTGCCGGTCGTAGCCCCCGCCGTTTTCCGGTTTGGTCTCGTGGAGCCGCTCCAGCCGCTCCTTGGTGCAGAAGCAATAGTAGGCCTTGCCTTCCGCCACGAGCTGCTCCGCGTATTTTTTGTAGATTTCCCTGCGCTCGCTCTGCACGTAGGGCCCGTAGTCGCCGCCGATGTCCGGCCCCTCGTCGTGCGTGAGGCCCACCTCGCGGAGCGTGCGGTAGATGGTATCCACCGCCCCCGGGACCAGGCGTTCCCGGTCGGTGTCCTCGATGCGGAGGATAAAGTCGCCTTCGTTTGATTTTGCGATCAGATATTCAAACAGTGCCGTCCGCAGGTTGCCCACGTGCATGAAGCCCGTCGGGCTGGGGGCGAACCTGGTCCTCACCTTCCGCTGTGTCAATCGAACCCCTCCTGAAAATAAAATAGGATGCCGCGGCCGAAGAGCATTCGTTCCCTCGCTGCGGCTGATACCTCAGATTATAGCAAAATCCGGCCGGATAATCAATTCGCGGCCGCCGTTTTTTGCAGGGATTGCAGATATTCCTCCAGACACTGGCCGGAAGTTTTCATCGCCGCGGCGTTTTTCGCGCCCACGAACCGGTAATGCCACGGCTCGTATTTGATTTGGGTGATCGCCTGCTTGTCCTTCGGATAACGCAGGATGAAGCCGTATTCCTGCGCGTGCGCGTCGAGCCAGCGGAAGGCCGGCGTCTTGTCGAAATCGTCGCGCACGCCGTTGAGGTCCAGCGCGAGGCCCGTGGCGTGCTCGCTGTGTCCGGGAAGCGCGACGGAGCGTTCCGCATAGGCTGTCGCCGCGGAATCCGTGCCGTACGTTTTCCGGTAGAGCGCGACCTCGCGCTCGAACAGGGAGCTCTGATACTCGTCGCTGCGGTAGCCGGAGGAGATCCACAGCGAGATGCCGTCCTTTGCCGCCGCGGCGTGCATGGCGGTGTAAGGCCCTTTGACGCTCGCGTCCATTTCGATGCCGAAAGCGGTCACGAGGTCCGGCTTGTACCAGTCCGGCAGCTTCGCGGCCGGGCTGACCAGCACCAGCGAGCGGTCCCGGGCTTTGAGCGAAGAGCCGGTTCCGGATGCGGTCGAGGAAGCGTTGCTGCCGGTCCCGGATGCGGCGGACGAAAGCGGCGGGCTCTGCGCCGGCAGCGGTTTCCCGCCGGAGGCCGAAAGCAAAAGATAACTGCAGGCCGCCGTACAGGCGGCAAGGGCGACAAGCGCCGATACGGCTTGCAGAAAACCGCGCGGATTCCGATTTCCCATTCTGAATCTTCCCCCCGGAATTTTGTTCAAGGTTAGTATGGGGGGAAATCGCGCGATTCATTCGGGAAAAGGACCGGCCATTTTAAAATTTGCGGGCGGAGCCGTTCGTTTCGTTCAGGCGGACTGCGGTTCCGGAAGCCGTGACTATCAGCATGGTCCCGTCCGGGCCCGGTGTTTCATAGTCGGGCTTTACGCCGCCGACGGCGTCCGCCGAAGAAGTCGGTGAGGCCGGCGGCCAGATCCTTGACGAAATTGACGCCCGCGATGATGCCGAGGTAGGAAACGGGCCCTGAAAAAGTTTTGTCGTTCGCGTGCGGGGCGGCGGGTTGCAAAGTAGAAGCGGGCGGTTTAAAATAAGACAGGCGGCGTGTTGTCGGGCGCGCGGTACCTTCCACGCCTGCGGTTCCCGCCGGAAGGAATATAGGTTCCCCGCACGGGGAACGCTCTTTCCGGGCCCTTCCGTAAATCTCATGCGTCCGGTCTGCGGGGGTATCGAATGCCCTTGCGGGGGACAGGCGGGGTGACCTCTCCTGCCGGAACCAACTGATTTTTCCCTGCGCTGGCCGGCGGGGCCTGGGAGCGGACGCAGTCCGCGGGAGGATCTTATGGGTATTTTCGACATTATGGGCCCCGTCATGGTGGGACCTTCGAGCTCTCATACGGCGGGCGCGGTGCGCATCGGCTACATGACCCGCAAGCTGCTCGGCGGGCAGCCCGTTTCCGCCGAGCTGCTGCTGCACGGCTCCTTTGCGGCCACCGGGGCGGGCCACGGCACCGACCGGGCGCTGGTCGCCGGCCTTCTCGGCATGAAGCCGGACGACGAGCGCATCCCGCGGAGCTTCGAGCTGGCGAAACAGCAGAACATGACCGTCAAGGTCGGAACGGTGTCGCTCCGCAACGTCCATCCGAACACCGTGCTGCTGAAGGTCAAAGGCGCCGGCGGGCGGGAGCTCACGGTGGAGGCTTCGTCGCTCGGCGGGGGAAGGATCAAGATCTGCCGCCTCGACGGCATCGAGACGAATTTTTCGGGCGATTCTCCTACGCTTGTGGTGCACAATCTCGACCAGCCCGGGCATGTGTCGGAAGTGACGACCCTGCTCGCGCAGTACGGGGTCAATATCGCCACCATGCAGCTTTACCGGAACGTCCGGGGCGGGTACGCCGTGATGGTGCTGGAGTGCGACCAGCCGATCCCCGCGGCTCCGCTCAAGTCGCTCGCGAAGATGCCGGGCATCCTCAAAATCACGTATCTCAATCTGGATCAGTGAAAGGAGCTTTTTCATCATGGCTTTTACATCCGTCGCCGACCTGCTAAAAGCGGCGCAACAGCAAAACCTGCCGCTGTGGGAAGCGGTCCTGAACGACGACTGCGCCGATCGGGGGGTCGCTCGCGACGCCTCCTTCCGCCAGATGGCGACGTTTTGGGAGGCGATGAAGGATGCGAGCCGCCATTACAGCGCGCAGGCCCGGTCGGCCAGCGGCCTTGTCGGCGGGGACGGGGAGAAGATGCTTTGGTTTGCCGAGGAGGGGAATTCCGTCGGAGGGGCGTTCCTGGGCAGGATCGCCGCCGAGGCGCTGCGCATGGGGGAGAGCAACGCCTGCATGAAGCGGATCGTCGCCGCGCCGACGGCGGGTTCCTGCGGCGTGTTGCCCGCGGTGCTGATCCCGCTTGCCGAGCGGGAGGGCCTGCCGGATGAGACGGTCGTCCGCGCCCTGTTCGTCGCGGCGGGG
>DAINSB010000005.1:6215-7234 GCA_036741535.1 Caproicibacter sp.
CAAAAACGGCACCGGCGACGAAGAGGTCGTCGCGGCGCTGTTCGTCGCGGCGGGATTCGGCCAGGTCATCGCGGCGCGGGCGTCGATCTCCGGCGCGGAAGGGGGCTGCCAGGCGGAGATCGGCTCGGCCTCCGCGATGGCCGCGGCGACGCTGGTGAGCATAAAAAAAGGCACTTCGCAGATGAGTGCCCACGCGTGCGCCATGGCCCTGATGAATCTGCTCGGGCTGGTCTGCGACCCGGTCGCCGGGCTCGTCGAGATCCCCTGCGTCAAGCGGAACGTGATCGGCGCGGTCAATGCGGTCAGCTGCGCGGATATGGCGCTCGCGGGCATCGCCAGCGTGATCCCCGCCGACGAGGTGATCGACGCGATGCGCGACGTGGGGGAATCCATGCCCGCCGCCCTGCGCGAAACGGGGCGGGGCGGCCTTGCGGCGACTCCGACGGCCGTAAAAGCGGCCGGAATCCTCCGGGGGCAGAGCCCGCCGCTCGGCTGAAGCCCTATGGATGCGCCTTCGGCGGAACGGGTTCCTGCCTGGAGGCGGAAAGATCGTGGTGGGGGTGGGCCTTCACGACGGCGGCGCCCTCGTAAATCGCCGTCAGGAGATCGACCTCAAACTGGTTGGAAAGCGTGTTGGCTTTTGCCAGCGCCCGGCCTTTCTCCGTCCTGACATATTTTGGCGTCAGCCTGTTCAGGGCATAGGTGGCAATATCCTCCTGGCAGAGCTTGCATTTGCAGCAGTCGAGGTCGTCGAGCACTTCCCCGAGCTTTTGGGTGACAAAGTCCTCCATCACATTTCGCATAATCTCAACAGCTTTCCCCAACATACGTTTCGCGGTTGCCTGCACCCGGCCGGACCCGGTTCCACTATATCATTTGTCCCGGAAAAAGTAAAGATCTTGCGGGCGGAAAGGATTGCATTCCCCCGGTTAATATGATATA
Organism: Caproicibacter sp.; assembly: GCA_036741535.1. GTDB lineage: Bacteria > Bacillota > Clostridia > Oscillospirales > Acutalibacteraceae > Thermocaproicibacter. The sequence continues at coordinate 7,158 of DAINSB010000005.1, forward strand.
CTTTGAAAGCTGTGGACGGATTCGGGCCATTAGCTCAGTTGGTTAGAGCAGCCGGCTCATAACCGGTCGGTCCGGGG
>DAINSB010000005.1:7300-33165 GCA_036741535.1 Caproicibacter sp.
AACATGCAAGTCAAAATGCAAGTCATCCACAGAGTAAAGCGATAGGACAAAAAACAGGCTGCCGGCAATGAACCGGCAGCCTGTTTTCGCGAGCAGATATGTACAGGGGTACCGCCTGCATCAGGGCGTTTATCGCACAACTTTAATAGGCCCGTGCACAGGTCTATGTATCCCCTTAATAAACGCCCTGTCGACAGTATAGACGCCGCAGGATAAAAAATAGGTCGAAATATGGGATAAGGATAAAAAATAGGGCATACCGGGAATTGCCCCGATATGCCCTCAAACTATGCGTGCGGAATTACTGTGTGTTCGTCCCGCTCTTGCTCTCTGTGCCCGTCTGTGGCGTGATCGCGGCGGGGGTGTTGTCCGTTACCGTCCGCGCCATCCTGCGGCTCTACGGTCAGCGTAGGCGCTCCCGCGCTTGCCGCGTCGACAAGCCCCTCTCCGACGACGTAGGCCACGACGGAGCCCAGCGGCATGATCACGCCGCTGATCTGCTGCGTAGTGTTCGCGTCCACCTGAAACAGCGCCAGTACGCCGACAGAGAGACCGGCAAGTGCCAGCCAGAATTTCCGCTTTTTCCTTCCGGGGGATTCCCACGTTTTGTCCCCCCGCCGCTTCCGGAGCCGGGGGACTTGTTTGATTGTGCGAAATATTGTCACATTTTATACACAATATTTACAGTATAATAGGGAACGAGGTGATATTGTGACCACAGTGGATTGGAAACGATATGATAAAAGGGTGCGGCAGATTGCCGACCCATTCGGGACGGGCTTTCCGGAGTTGCGGGGGCTCTTGGAAGAATGGGCGAAGAAGAACGGATTGTCCGTGCACGATCTGGTAGAGCAATACATCGCGTGGAAGTGGAAGAGATGAGATCCGGCCGGAAACCGCACAAGAAGCCGCCCTGTCACAGGCGGCTTCAAGAGAGGGAGAAATTTGTATGAAAAAGCATGATCGATGCTCTTGTAATCTGTCTGCGGCCCGGGATAAAGTCGTGCGGCCCCGGGCCGAACCGGGGCCGCGGATGTACCGGAGACTTATTTGTTGCAGTTGCCCAGGTACTGGAGCAGCAGCTGAAGGAACTCCTGACAAGTCATGGCGTCAGCCTCCCCGTATTTATTTCCCTGTCTGGGATGGCTTTATTGTAATACTTTTGTAATCTATTTTCAAACGAAATTTATGGAAATAGCGCCGGAAATCCGATTGTGGCTCCAGCCCGAAAGCGGAAGCCACAAGGAACGGCAGATTTTATCACCCCCCGATCTCTAGGCACAGGGGCATTCTAGCAGATGAATGTGAAGCGATTGCGACCTTCCCCTAAAAAAAGCATGAGAAAAGATCCGCGCGGGACCCGGGCGTTCCCGGTTCCGCGCGGATCTTTTCGCGAAGATGCGGAGATCAGGCTTTCAGCCCCATCTTTCCCTCGTGGAAGATGCGTTCGTCCATCAGATGGAAATCGGGCGCGATCAGCGGCCTGGACGGCATCAGGGCGATGATGTCTTTTTCCACGTCGATGCCCGGCGCGGCCTCGCACAGCATGACCCCTTTCTCCGTGAGGCGGAAGACGGCCCGCTCCGTGATATACATGACGGGCAGTTTGTTTTTGAGAGCGGTCTGCGCGCTGAAGGTGATCTGGTGCACCTTTTCCTGGAATTTGAGCGCCGAGCCCTCCTGCACGATCTTCAGCCTGCCGTTTCCGATTTCCGTTTTCAGCCCCTTCGCGGTGAACGTGCCGCAGAAATAGACCTTCTTGGCGTTCTGCGTGATGTCGATAAATCCGCCGCAACCCGGCATGCGGTCGCCGAACAGAGAGACGTTCACGTTCCCCCGCAGGTCCCCTTCGGCAAACCCGACGAAGGCTTGGTCCAGCCCGCCGCCGTCGTAGTAATCGAACATCGACTGCATCGTGACCATGCAGGAGGGGTTGAGGCTGACCCCGAAGTCCAGCCCGCTTGCGGGGCTGCCGCCGAAAATGCCGTCCTCCACCGTGAGCGTGAACCGGCGGCCGATGCCCTCTTCCGCCGCTACGGCCGAGATGAATTCCGGGATGCCGACGCCGAGATTGACGGTCGAGTCCTCTTCCAGCTCCATGGCCGCGCGGCGGGCGATGACTTTTTTGTTGTTGAGCGCGACCGCGGGCAGTTGCTTGGTGCTGATCCGGTGCTCGCCCGAAAAGCCCGGATTGTACTGGGTGTTCCAATTCTGCATGCAGTATTTGAGGTCGCTCGCCACGACCACCACGTCGACGAGCACGCCGGGGATCTCCACCTTGCGGGGGTCGAGCGAGCCGGACTCCACGACGCGCTGCACCTGGACGATCACTTTGCCGCCGGAATTTTTGCACGCCATGGCCATCGCGAGCGCCTCCCCCTTGACGCCCTCGTGCTCAAACGAGATGTTCCCGTCCTCGTCGGCGTAGGTCCCGGCAATCAGCGCGACATCAATGGGGATGCTCTTGTAGAACAGATAATCTTCTCCGTTCAGATGCACAAGCTGCACGAGGTCTTCCTTTGTGGAGGTCCTTTCGTTCATTTTCCCGCCGGCCAGCCGGGGATCGACGAAGGTGCCGAGGCCTACGCGGGTGAGTTCCCCCGGCTGATGGGCCGCGGTCGCCCGCAGCAGATGGGCCACCACGCCCTGCGGCAAGTCGTACGCCTCGATCTGATTGTTGACGACCAGCTCGCCGATCTTGCGCGCCATGCCGTAATGCCCGCCGATCGTACGGCGCAGAAGCCCCGCGTACGCCAGATGATGCAGCCCTTTTTTCATGTTGTCGCCCTGCGCCGCGCAGAAGTAAAGAGTCAGACCCGTCGGCTTGCCCGTCTCGAGAAAGCGGTTTTCGAGCTCCGCGGCGATTTCTTCCGGGAACGCCGTCCCCATGAACCCGTTCGTGCCCAGCGTGATGTCGTCCGGAATCCGGTACGCTGCTTCCTTCGCATTGATAAACTGAACCCCCATAACCTTCCAGGACCTCCCAATAATAATGTTTTTTAGAAAATATGTACGGCAAAAGCCCATCTAAATCCTATCAATTATATATTATATCATAATGAGATATTGTATCATATTTCCATGGGAATGCACAAGCCGTTTTCGCAAATAAATCTGGCGGGCGACCGTTTTCTTTAGTGCGGAAGAAACTGGATACCACTTTTTATCGAGAGAGCTTGACAGGATTCCCCTACCAAAATATAATAAAAATATAGGTATTTTTCGCCGGATTCCAGGTCGTCCCCGTTTTTGGGGCCGATTCCGGCGGCGCCGGGAGATCGGGGTGGAATTTTCAGTTTTCTGCATCGAATGACGAAAGAGGACGCTCCGTGAAACGATTTTGGTTTGGAAAGGAAGGACTGGATTGAAAAAAAGACTGGAAATTCTAACGGTGATCGGGCTGCTGCTGATTTCGCTGTTCCCCGCCGTCCGTGCGGACGCGGCCACCGGCACGGTGGATGCGTCCGCTTTCGTGCGCCCGGGGGAGTCGCAGCCGATCAACTTCTCCGGCAGCGACGCGCCGCAGTGGAGCTCGGCGGACCCCTCTATTGCGTCGGTGGACTCCACGGGCCGCGTGACCGGCGTGAAACCCGGCCACACCAGGGTGAGCGCGTCGTTCGGGTCCGACTGCGTGCGCCAGTGCGCGGTCAACGTCGGGTACCGCGGCGTCGACGTTTCCGAGCACAACGGCTCCATCAACTGGAGCTCCGTCAAGAATGCCGGCTACGATTTCGCCATGATCCGCACCGGCTACGGCGGCGACCCGGACGCATGGTCCCAGCAGAAAGACGATTATTTTGAGTCCAACTACAGCGGGGCGACGGCCGCCGGCCTGAAGGTGGGCGTCTACCATTACAGCTATGCGACCAACGTGACCATGGCCGCCCAGGAGGCGGATTTCTGCATCAGCATCCTGAACGGCAGGCACCTCGACTATCCCGTCGTCTACGACGTGGAAGACAAGTCCCAGTGGGGGCTTTCCACCAGCACGATGAAACAGATGGTCGACACGTTCTGCAGCCGCCTGCAGCAGGCCGGATATCCGGTGGCGGTCTACAGCTATGTGACGTTTTACAACAGCTATCTCACGTCCTGCACCGGGTACGATACCTGGATTGCCAATACGGGAGGGATTTCCGCCCCTAATTTCTCCTACCCGTATACGATGTGGCAGTACGCGCAGACCACGGTCCCGGGCGTTTCCGGCCCCTGCGACGTGGATTACTCCTATGTCGATTATGCGAACGTCGGCGGTTCCGCCGGCGGGGGGACGACCGTCACCATGGATCCGCTGACGTTTTCGTGCGACACGTCCTCCTACACGTTCGGCAGCAACAGCACGTATATCTACAAGATCACGACGCCGGACACGCTTCCCCCGACGGCGACTTCGTCCAATCCCTCCGCCGTGACCGTCTCTTCCGCGCGGGCGACGGCGAACGGTTTCCTCTTCACCATCACGAACGTCGGCGCCGGGCAGGCGACCATCACGACGACGGCGGGCGACGGCCGGACGGCCTCCTTCGTCGCCACGGGGACCGGCACGGCCAAGGTGGGCACAACCCAGTCGGCCGCGCTGAAGTGCGACACGTCTTCCTACACGTTCGGCAGCAACAGCGTCTATGCCTATAAAATCACGCCAAACGTCTCCGCCGTGCCGACGGCGGTCTCCTCCAACCCCTCGGCGGTTTCGGTTTCCTACCTGCGGAAACTTTCCGACGGGTATCTCTATCAGATCAAAAACGTCGGCGCCGGCTCCGCGGTGATCACGACAAAAGCGTCGAATGGCGCCTCGGTTTCCTTCCCCGCGACCGGCACGGCGAAGGCGGCGCAGACGAGCGTGAAGTCCGACACCCCGTTCTATTTCACCATGAAAAAGGGCAGCACCTACCAGTTCGGATTTGCGTGCGGGAGCGGAGCCTCGTTTTCGTTCTCCGTCGGAAACGGCTCTGTTCTCAAGAGCGTTTCGCTTCAGCAGATCAGGGGCGACTATTATTATAAAGTGACCGCCGTGGGGAAGGGCTGCGCGGGGCTTTATGCCATTTCTTCCGGGAAGGCGGAACGCGTCTGCATCGTGACCGTCGTGTGACGAGCCGTTTTCCCCGTCTTTGATCCGTCCCGTTTCCGAGCGGGACGGATTTTTGTATGCGGACACCGCTTAAAACCATAAACGAAGGGCGTGCTGCAGAATGAGTATATCCTTGGTAAAGCAACTGGAATTTCTGTTCAGATTGGTAGTCGCCGGATTGTGCGGCTCCGCGATCGGGTATGAACGGAAAAACAGACTCAAAGAAGCGGGAGTCCGGACGCCCGGATCGTCAGCGGCATCGGGTTTCTGGGCGCCGGCATGATTTTTGTGCGTAGACAGGCAATCAGCGGCCTGACAACGGCGACGGGATGGATGAATCTGTTTCAGGATAACCCGCATGTCAGATCCATTGAATACTGAATACGGTCGGGGCGGATTTTTGTCGGATCGCCCGGAAAAGATACCTATTGCAAAGGGACTTGCCCGGTATTATAATAAAGCCATCGAAGCCATCCGATCGGATTTCCCGTTGGAACAGCGAAAATGGAGGAAAATGGAGGTTGAAAAGATGACGACCATAACAAAAGATACTTTGATTGGCGATATTCTCGATCTTGATCCCGAAAGCGCGGAATTTTTCTTTGCGATGGGGATGTATTGCCTGGGCTGCCCCGCCTCGCGCGGAGAAACGCTGGGGCAGGCGTGCATGGTCCACGGCGTCGATGCGGAAGAGATGGTGCAGCAGTTGAACAAGCACCTCTCTTCGGTATCCGTCGCCAAGGAATAGCCCGCAGAGGGAACGGTCGCCCGACAGCTTGGCTGCCGGGCGGCCGTTTGCTGCCAGCGGCTGCGGAAAAGAAAACGGGGGAGGGAAAGATCATGCCGGGCGGACGGATGTTTTCCCTCGGCGGAAGGCTCGCCCTGTGCGCCTCGCTGGTGCGGCCGGGCAGCCGCCTTGTCGATGTCGGCACCGACCACGCGTATCTGCCCGTCTGGCTGGCGCTGGCCGGGCGCATCGGGCGCGCGGTCGCGGCGGACGTGCGGCCCGGGCCGCTCGCCCGCGCGGAACGGAACATCCGGAAGTATGGGGTGGAGGCGACGGTCAGGGCGCGCCTTTCCGACGGTCTCGACGCCGTCTCGCCTCAGGAAGCGGACGACATCGTCTTTGCGGGGATGGGCGGCCTGTTGATCTCGCGCATCCTGCTGCGGACGCCGTGGCTGCGGGACCCCGCGAAGCGCCTGATCCTGCAGCCCATGACCTCCGTCGAAGAGCTCAGGCGCAGCCTGTCGGAGCAGGGGTTTGCCGTTCTGCGAGAGCGGGCCGCGTGCGAAGACGGCCACGTCTACACGGCCATGCTGTGCGGGTACGACCCGGCGAACCGGATGACGGGGCGGCTGTATCCGTACGTCGGCCGCATTTCGGCCGATACGCCGGAGAACCGGCTGTATCTTGCAAGGCGCATGGCGCCGTTGAAAAAACGGGCGGACGGCCTGCGGCGGGAAGGTGACCGGAAGGCCGCGGAAGAGCTGGACGAGGTCCGCGGGCGGATCGCCGCCATGCTGGGGCGTCCGGAGGAATCGAATTGAAACGGGGGAGTTTCCATGACGACCGTAGGGGATATTTACGGATGGATCGACGGCTTTGCGCCGTTTCGCCTGGCGATGGATTTCGACAACGCCGGCCTGCTTGCCGGCGACGGCGATGCGCGCGTGCAGAGGACCCTGCTGGCCCTCGACATCACGCCCGATGTGGTACGGGAGGCGGCGGAAAGCGGGGCGCAGCTCCTCGTCAGCCACCATCCGGTCATTTTTCAGCCGCTGCGCTCCCTCACGCCGCAGACCGCCCCGTACCTGCTGGCGCAGTACGGCATTGCGGCGATCTGCGCGCACACCAATCTGGACGTGGCGGCCGGCGGCGTCAACAGATGCCTCGCGGAGCGGCTGGGCCTTACGGATGTGCGCGCGCTGAAGGCGTACCGCGACACCGGCCTTGCCGAGGCCCTGATGGGGGAGACCGGGGAAGAACTCGCGCCGGAGGGATTCGCGCGCAGAGTAGGCGGAGACCTCGGCTGCGACGGGCTGTTCTACGCGGACGGCGGCCGCCCGGTGACGACGGTCGGCCTGTGCAGCGGCGCGGGGGCGGACTGCCTGCCCGACGCGGCGGAGAAAGGGTGCCAGGCGTTCGTGACGGGCGAAGCCAAGCACCACGAGCTGATCGCGGCCGCAAATCTCGGCGTCACGCTGGTCGCCGCCGGGCATTACGACACGGAGGAAGTCGTGATCCGGCCGCTGCTGGGGCTGCTTCGGAAGAACTTCCCGGACGTGGAGTTCGCACGCGCCCGGAGTTCGCACCGGCCGGCCCGGTACCTGCAGATTTCCGGGGGGAACGCAGATGGCTCTTGATGGGATTTTTCTGCGCCACCTGAAAAAAGAGATTGAAAAGACCGCCGTCGGCGCGCGGGTGGATAAGATCTCTCAGCCGAACCGCGACGAGATCGTGCTTTCGCTGCGCACGCGGACGGCGGGGGGAAAACTGCTGCTTTCCGCGCGGGCGAACAGTGCCCGCATCGGCTTCACGCGATTTGTGCCGGAGAACCCGAAGGAGCCGCCCATGCTCTGCATGCTCCTGCGCAAGCGCCTCGCCGGCGCGCGCCTCGTCGCCGTCCGCCAGCCGGATCTGGAGCGCCTGCTCTGCCTCGACTTCACCGCGGTGAACGAGCTGGGCGACGAGGGAACGCTGACGCTCGTCGCGGAGATCATGGGCCGCTACAGCAACATCATCCTGGTCGACGGCGCGGGCAAGATCGTCGACGCCCTCAAACGCGTGGACGCCGAGATGTCGTCCGAGCGGCTCGTGCTGCCCGGCCTTCTCTACCGTTTTCCGCCCCCGCAGAACAAACTCTGCCTGCTGACCGCGCCGCGGGAAGAAATCGCCCGCCGCGTTTTCTCCATGTCCGGCGGGGCGGAGCTTTCCAAGGCGCTGCTCGCTTCGGTGCAGGGCGTTTCGCCCATCGTCTGCCGGGAATTGCAGCATCTCGTGGGGCGCGGCGCGGACCTCAGGGTCTGCGACATGACGCCGGAGCGGCGGGAGCGGCTGCTGTATTTTCTCGGCGCTTTGGCAAAGACCGCCGAAAACGCCGACGGGGTTCCCTGCATGGCGGTGGGCCCGGATAAAAAACCGCTGGATTTTTCCTTTCTGCCCATCCGGCAGTACGGGGGGGCCGCCTCCGTGCGGAGCTTCGGCAGCTTTTCCGAGCTGCTGGACGAGTTTTACGGCGAGCGCGACCGCATCGAGCGGATGCGCGTCCGCTCGCAGGACCTGCTGCGCGTGCTCACGACCGCTTCCGACCGGCTGAGCCGGAAGATCAACGCGCAGCGGGGCGACCTCGAGCAATGCGCGAAACGGGACGAGTGGCGCGTCTGCGGCGACCTGCTGAACGCGAACCTCTACCGGCTGCACAAGGGGCAGGATTCCGCGGAGCTTTTGAATTTTTACGAGGAGGCGCAGCCGGCTGTGACCATCCGCCTCGACCCCGCGCTCACGCCGTCGCAGAACGCGCAGAAGTATTACAAAGAATACAGAAAGGCCAAGACGGCGAAAGAGGTCCTGGCCGTGCAGATCAGGCAGGCGCAGCAGGAACTTCTCTACCTGGACACGGTCCTCGAGGAGCTGAGCCGCGCCTCCAACGAGAAAGAGCTCTCCGAAATCCGCGCGGAACTGACGGAGCAGGGATATATCCGGGCGCAGAGGGGATATAAAAAACAGGGGGCTTCTCTCGGCCCCATGCGCTTCCGGTCCGGGGACGGCTTTCTGATCCTGGTCGGCCGCAACAACCGTGAAAACGACTTTCTGACCTTGAAACAGGCCCGCAAGACCGACCTGTGGTTCCATACGAAGAATATCCCCGGCTCCCATGTGGTGCTTTCGCTCGGGGGGCGCGCCCCGACCGCCGAGGCGGTCGGGCAGGCGGCCATGCTCGCCGCGAGTTTCAGCCGGGGGAAGAGCTCCTCCAACGTCGCGGTGGACTACACGCAGGTCCGCCATGTCAGCAAACCGCAGGGCGCGAAGCCTGGCATGGTGATCTACGTCGATTTCAAGACCGTGTTCGCGTCGCCGGACCCTGAGGCGGCGGAAAAGATGAGACTGCGGTGAAAGAGCCCGGAAACTTTTGGCAAATCCGGGAAACCGTGATATAATAAGCAGGCCGAGCCTGCCGGCACGGCCGGTTCCGGCCCGCCGTGCGCCCTCGCGCCAAACCGAACTGCTTCTTTCCGCCGCGCCGAACGGCGCGGCTTGACAGCGCGGGCACCGCACGCGGCTCGGCTGCGGCGATACGCCGCCGATCGGAGGTTTGTCCATGACTGCGGAATACCTGAGTGTAAAAAACTGCCTGCGGAACACCGTGCTGTTCGGCGCGGCGGGCATCCTGATGGTCATTTCGCTTCTGCTTTTTCTGTTCGGGAGCTGTTATATGCAGGCGGCCGTGCAGACCCTGCTTGCGGCGAACGTCGCGCTGAACGTCGCCGCGATCTGGGACGCCTGCGTCCACATCCGCCGGGATTTTGCGTTTCTGGTGTTCGCCGGGGCGTTCGACCTGCTCCTGCTCGGGCGCGTGTACGTGGCGTTTGTGAGCGACTTCGGCGACTATCATCATCTGCTGTATGATCTGGAGGCAAACGACCTGCCGAATCTGTATACGGCGCTTTTTGCGGTCACGCTGGCGTTTCTGTGCGTTTGCGCCGCGTACCACCTCTCTTCGCCGCTGTTCCTGAGGCGCGAAAACGCCCTGAAGGAAAAGGGAAGGGGCGCCGTCCGGCGGAGCGCGACGGTCCCGATCATCCGGCAGATCAGCGTGGCCGTGCTGCTCGTCAGCTCCCTCGCGTTTTTCTACATGCTGGCCCACACGATCCTTGACGTTCACCGATACGGCTATCTCGGCTCCTTCACGCAGACGGAGGACAAAAACGTGCCCGCCCTGCTCAGCCGCCTGTCGATGTTCTTCACGCCGTCGTTCGCGGTGTTCCTCGCGACGCTGCCCGACCGGAAGCAGATGAAGCTGCCGCTCGCGGTATACGGCATCTACATGCTGGCCTCGCTGTTCACCGGGCGGCGGAATACTTTTGTCTGCGAAGCGTTGATGATCGTGATCTATTTCGTCCTGCGCGACACGCTGCGGAAAAAGGACAGGCGTCTGCTGAAAAAGCACACGGTTTTCTGGGCCGTGATCGCCCTGCTGGCCGCCATGTACGTCCTTGAGCTCGTCGCGGAGTTGCGCGCCGGGTGGGCGGTCGGCAGCAAGGACCTGTTTTCGTCCCTGGTCTCGTTCGTCTATTCGCAGGGGGCGAGCTTCCGCGTGGTGATCCAGACGGTCAACAACTGGGACATGATCGACCACAGCACCGCCTGGCAGTTCCTGTTTTATCCGTTCGAGATGTTTTTCCACAACTTCACCTTCACACGCACGGCCTTCGGCCTGACGCCCATCGTCGAAACGCAGAGTGCCGCGTTTGTCCAGACGACGCACAACTTCGCGCATTATATCACCTATCTGGTCGACCCCGGGCGCTACCTTGCCGGCGGCGGATTCGGCACGTCTTATGTGGCGGAAGGGTATGTGGCCTACGGCTTCTGCGGCGTCGCGGCCGTCAGCGCGATGGTCGGGGTCGTCCTCCGCTTTTTCGGCTCCATGTTGACCCGCTCGTGGGTCATCGTGGCATGTGGGCTGATCGCGCTGAAGGATTTTGTCTACATTCCCCGCAACTTTGCTTTTTCCTGGGTGCCGGACGTGTTCAACCTGACTTATCTGTGCTTTTATATCGCCGTGTACCTGCTGGCGCTGCTGCTTCTTAGCATCGGCACGCATGTCCGGACCGTCCGCGCCGCGCCCGCGCGGAGGATGTCCCCGCAGGCGACGCTCGCCCCGCAGGCGACGCTCGCCCCGCAGGCGCCCTCCGGGGAGGAAGCGACGTGAGACTGCTTCTGCTGCTGACTTCTTCGTTTCCGCTCGGCACGGGGGAGGAATTCCTCTCGGCGGAACTCGGCGAAGCCTCCGGGTTCGACCGCGTCCTCGTCTGCCCGTGCAGCCCGAAGCCCGGCTCCGTCCGGACGCGGGCGCTTCCCGCCGGGACCGAGTGCCGCCCCGTGCCGAGAAAGAGGGGCGGCGCCGCGTCCCATTTCGCCGCGCTGTTCCTGCCGGGCGTCGCGGCCGAGCTGCTCCGCCTTCTCTTTTCGGGCAAGCTGGCGGGCAGGGCGCATGAGCTCCTGTTCTTTGCAAAGAACGCGCGCGAAATCTACAGGGGGCTGAAAATATCGGACATCGCCCGCGGCGCGGACGATGTCGTCGTCTACAGCTACTGGTTTTACGATGCCGCCCTTGCCGGTTCGCTCTACGCGCGCCGGCTGCGCGGAAGAGGGATCCGGGCCGTCTGCGTTTCCCGCGCGCACGGCTTCGACATCCACGCCGAGCGGGCCAGATACGGGTATCTGCCCATGCGGCGCTTCCTGTTCCGCCATGTCGACCGCATTTATCCCTGCTCGCTCGACGGCGCAAAATGCCTTGCGGCGCAATCTCCGCAGAGCGCTTCCAAGATCCGCGTGGCCTATCTCGGCACGCGGGACCGGGGGGTCGCCGCCTGCCACCGGGAACCGTTCCGGGCGGTTTCCTGCGCCTATCTGGTGCCGGTCAAGCGCATCCACCTCATTCTCGGCGCGCTGAGGAAGGCGGATTTCCCCGTCGAGTGGATCCACATCGGCTCCGGGCCGCTGGAGGGGGAGCTGCGCGGGAAAGCCCGGGACCTTCCCGCGAACGTGCGCGTGAAGTTCGCGGGCCAAATGGAAAACGAGAAAATTCCGGAATACTACCGACAGAACGGGGTATCCGTCTTTCTGAACGTCAGTTCGAGCGAGGGCATCCCGGTCTCCGTCATGGAGGCGTGCTCCTGCGGCATCCCGGTCGTCGCGACGGATGTCGGCGGCACGTCGGAGATCGTGCGGGACGGCGTGAACGGCTTTCTGCTGCCGGCGGATTTTTCCGCGCAGGACCTTCTGGGGAAGCTCCGCCTGCTGCGCTCGATGGACGGGGAGGAATATGAACGCCTGTGCGAAAACTCCCGCAGAATCTGGGAGGGAAAGTTCAGGGCGGAGGAGAATTTTAGGCGATTTTATGAGGTGATTGGCACGTGAAACTGATGTATCTGACCTTTCAGGAGGACGCGCTGCTCTATGTCGGCGTCGTGCGCAAGATCGGCTGGCAGGCGCAGGCGTTCCGCAAGCTGGGGTACGACGTGACGTACTCGCTCTGGAAGGGCCTTACGTACCGTTTCGTGACCGGCGAGCGGGTCGAGACCCGCACCGTCCCGCCCGGCGGCGGGCTGATGCACCGTTTTTCGCGGGTGGCGCAGGAGTATCTTGCGTCCCACCCGTTCGACGTGCTTTATCTGCGCCTCGACCGGGTCAGCCCCGACGTGGTGGCCCTCTGCAGGACCGCGCGCGCGAACGGCGCGAAGACGGTCGTCATCGAGTTCCCGAATTACCCTTATCTGATGGATTATCTCCACAGCGTGGACGGCGTGCGGCCTTTCCCGCACCGCGCTTTTCTGCGCGCGAAGGTGCTCGCCACGGCCGCCGCGGACCGTCTGGCCGCCCCGCGCCTGAAAGGCCTTGTGGATGCCGTGGCGCTGATCGGCAACCCGGCGGAGAGCTACTTCGGCATCCCGGCCGTCAATATCAGCAACGGCGTCGACGTGGACGCCATGTCGCAGGTCCCGCCGAAGCGGAACGAAGACGAGATCGTCCTCGTCGGCGTCGCGGGCACGCTCTGGTGGCAGGCGTACGACCGCGTGCTGGAGGGGATGCACGCCTACAGACAGGCGCATCCGGAAGGGCCGCGCCTCCGCTTTGTCATGGTCGGCGGCGACGCGAAGGAGATGCCGGACTTTCTCGGGCAGGTACGCCGGCTCGGGCTAGACGACGCGGTGGAGTGCCCGGGTTTCAAGACGGGCGCGGAGCTGGACGCCATCTACGCGCGGGCCGACCTCGGCGTCTCCAAGCTGGGGTGCTACCGGCGCGGGCTGCAATCGTGCTCGTCGCTCAAGGCGCGGGAGTACTGCGCGAAGGGACTGCCGTTCCTCTATACCTGCGAAGACTCCATCCAGGATGAAAACGTCGATTTCGCGCTGCGCGTCCCGAACGACCCCTCTCCCGTCGATATGGAGGCGGTCGTGCGCTTCGTGCAAAGCTGCCGCCAAAACGGCGGTCTCGCCGCGCGGGAGCGCGAATTTGCCAGGGAGCACTATGACTGGAAGAACATCATGAAGCGGGTGCTTGTGTTTGCCGGCGCCGCTGTCGATAAAAATTAAGGAGGCCGTTCGATGGAACTCTATGTTGGCTTTTCTGAGATCCTTCATTTTTTCAAAAGGACCCGCGTGAAATTCATTCTCGTCGTCCTGATTTTCGGCGTCTTGGCCGGGCTTCTGCCGCTTAAATTCGCCAAACCGACCTACAACACCAACACCACGTTTGTCATTTCCTGCGAGATCCCGGAGAACGCGGACACCGACTACCGCCTGCAGTTCACCAGCATCCTGAACAGCCGCGTCCAGACCGTGATCGCCCTCGCGCAGGCGAACGACCTGGTGAAACAGACGGCGGCGGCCGTAGGCGTCGATCCCTCCGAGATCGGCAAGATCGCGGCGGATCAGGTCAACGGGGCCCCGGTCGTCAAGCTGACGGTCAGCACGACGAACGCGGCCAAGACCGCGCCGGCCGCCGCCGCCGCCACGGATATCCTCGCGCGGGAACTCGAGCAGCAGTTCCCCTCGCCCAGGCTGACCGTTTCCGTCAAGGACCCGCCGATCCCGCAGAACGCGCAGTCGAAAAAACTCTCCATGGCCAAGGCGGGCCTGCTGGGCATGATCCTCGGCTTCATCCTCTACGTCTGCTACGGCCTCATCGCGGTCCTCTGCGACAGAACGGTGCGCAACAGCCGCTTTGTCGAGCAGGAGCTGCATGTCAAACTGCTGGCGGAGATTCCGTACGCCGGCGGGGCCTCCGGGAAAGACGACGCCTTCCGCAAGATGCGCGCGGCCGCGCTGCATCAGGCGAAAGGGGCGAAGACCTTCCTTGTGGCGGGGGTCTGCGGCGGCGACGCGGGGGAGGCGTCGGCGGCCGGCTTCGCGGAGGCGCTGGCGCGGACGGGCAGGAAGGTCCTGGCCGTCGACGCCGACCTCCGCGAGGGAAAGCTTTCCGCGCTGCTCGACGCGCATGCGGAAAAATCCCTTGCCGGCGCGCTCGGCGGGGACTGCGGCATAGCGGACGCGCCGGTGGCCGTCCCGTCCCATCCCGGGCTGTATCTGCTGACCGCCGGCCGGCTGGAGAACGGCGACCCGGCGGACGCCTTTGCCGGCGACGGATTCCGGAAGCTGATGTCGGAGGCCGCCGCCGCTTATGACTACGTGGTGGTTTCCGCCCCGCCGGAGGCGGTCTGCCCGGATGCCGACACCATCGCGGCGTCCGCACAGGCCACCATCCTCACGGCGCGCTACGGGTCCACGCCGTTCGCGCAGCTGAAAGAATCCCTGCTGACCGTCTCTTCCGTGGGCGGCAGCGTGGCCGGTTTCGTCACCGCTGACACCTGAGCGGCGGCGTGTCGCCGCGGCCACGGCCGGGCGTGCGGCCCGGTGAAAATAAAAAGCTGTCCTTGCCCGGACAGTCTGTGGAACTGCTCCCGCAGGTTAGGCGTATGGCGGTCTTATCTCACTTGCCGGGCTGAACGGCGGGGATTGGCCGCGGGGGCACCCCGCGTACATAAATCATCGGACTGCTGTCCATACTAAAACCCGGTGATGAAAATGGCAATTTCGTTTATCCGCACGCTGCTGCTCTACATAGTGGTGGTGGCGGCGGTCAGACTGATGGGCAAGCGGCAGATCAGCGAGCTGCAGACAAGCGAGCTCGTGGTGACGCTGCTGATTTCGAACCTCGCCGCCGTGCCGATGCAGGACACGGGCCAGCCGCTTGTGAGCGGCCTCATCCCCATTGCGGTGCTGGTGATATGCGAGATCTCGGCCTCCGGCCTGATGCTCAAAAGCGCGGTCTTCCGGCGTGCCGTCTGTGGCAGGCCCATCATCGTCATCTACGACGGGAAGATCCAGCAGGACGAAATGAAGCGTCTGCGCATGACCACGGAGGATCTGTTCGAGGAGCTCCGGCAGAAGGATGTGTTCCATATCCAGGACATCGCCTATGCCATCGTGGAGACGAACGGCAAGCTGAGCGTGATCAAAAAGCCGGACCAGGAGCAGCCGAAAGCCGGCGCGCTGCAGGTCGCGGAGCCGGACCGCGGGTTCGAGACCGTCGTGGTCAGCGACGGGGTCATCTCGGACTTTTCCCTTTCGCTGTGCAGGAAAGACCGCGCCTGGCTCGAGAGCGTGCTCCACAACCAGAGCCTGGTGCTCGGGGACATCTTTCTCATGACCGCCAACACGGCGGGCGACTATTTCATCGTGAAAAAGGATGCGGTCAAATGAAGCGCATGTGGGCGGTCCTGGTCCTGCTGGTCCTGGCGGTTGTCACCTGCGTGTTCGGCGTCGTCCATACCGACGGGGTGACGGACCGGCTTTCGCAGACGGTTTCCGCCGCCAAGCAGGCGCAGGAGAAGGACGACGCGGCGTCGGCGCTGCGTCTGAGCCGTCAGGCCCTGCGGGAGTGGCACGACGCCGACTCCGTCCTGCACGCCTATATGCCGCACTCCAAGCTCGACGCCATCGACCAGTCGCTCGCGGGGATGCCGGAGCTTTGCCAGAACGGGGCGAAGGACGCCTTTCTTTCGGAATGTGACAAAAGCCTTGCGCTGGTCAGCTACCTCAGTGAGGCCGAGGTCCCGAATATCCGCAATATTTTCTAGAAAAACACCGCCGCCCCGCGAAACGGGGACGGCGGTGTTTTTGCGGCTCCCGCCGTTTTTTGCAGAAGTTTCATCGAGTGCGTTCCCGGGGCAAGGGATAAGAAAGCCACCCTACCGAGAGCCGCAGTTGTGGTCCGCCGTAGGCGCGGAAGGCGCTATGCACCCCGCGAAACGGCGGTAATTGCTGTCGGCGGAAAAATCGGTCTGCCAGATGCTTCTGGCCGCGCCGCGCATGGCCTCCCGGCGGGCGGCGGGCAGGGTGCAGAACGCCCGGATCCTTTCCGCCAGCGTTTCCGCCGTCAGGTCCGCGGGTAGGACCAGGCCGTTGACCCCGTCCTTCACGATTTCGCAGGTCCCGCCGACATCCGTCGCGAGAACCGGAATGCCGAAGGAACAGGCCTCCATGATGCTGACCGGCAGCCCCTCCGAAGAGCTGGTGTTGAGAAAGCAGTCCACCGGGTTTTTCCGGTAGAATTCCATTAGCTCGGCGTTGCGTACCTCGCCCGGAAAACGGACCTGCAGAAAGCCGAGGTTTTCTTTTGCGTACTGTTTCAGCCCCTGCAGGCCGTCGCCCCCGCCGAAATGCGTCCACTCTATCTTCAGGCCGCTGCCCTGAAGCAGTTTCAGGGCATGCGCCAGCAGGCCCACGCGCTTAAACGGCAGGATGTGGCAGCAGCTGACGAACCGGAAGCCGTCCGCGGCGGGCTGCGGTCCGGGGCCGAAGTCGCGCGTGCCGAGATAGGCCGTCTGCACTTTGCTTTTCCACGCCGGGTAGGTCCGTTTCAGGTAGTCGGCGCCGTCCCGCGAACAGGGGAAGACCGCGTCGAGGTGCTCCAGCAGGTAGGGCCGGAGCGGCAGATAGGAAAGGCTGTTACGCTCGGGGTAGAGGTCGTACCGGTGGGCGCGGCTGACGCAGATGCCGCCGCGCGATCCGGCGGCTTTTTTGAGTTCCAGCGCGGCGAAAGCGGTGTCGAAAAACCAGTAGCTGTAAAAGGTCACGCGATCGGACCGCGAAGCGTCCGTATTTTCCAGAAGGCCGGCTGCCTCCCGCGCGATTCGGCGGCTTTTTGCGAGGAAGTAAGCGAAAAACGCGCGCCTTCTGAGGCCATGCCCGACGGCGGAACGCTCCGCCGCCCCGAAAAGATCCTGCGGCGGAAACGCGAAATTCCGCGCGGCCGCCGCGGGGATCGACCTTTTGATCCGGGAGGCGGGGATGAAATGCACCTCCACGTTTCCGGGCACCGGGCGGGTCTGTTCGGGGCGGTCGGAGACGGAAGTCGCGATCAGGATCACTTTCCCGAACGCTTCCGCCAGGAAAGGCAGTTCGTTTTCGATGAACTCCTCGCCGGAGCCGAACGGATACGTCTTGGTCAGCATGACCAGGCAGCTTTTCATCACTTTGATCCATCCTTTCGTCTTCCCAGCATATCATAAGGCGCGGCATAATTCAACCGGCCGCGGGCTGCGCCCCGCTTGTAATTGATTTTGCATAATGCTATAATAAGCGCGAAACTTTTTGGCGGAAACCGGGCAGAACGCGGTCCCGGGCCGGCGCGTGTCCGTGCGCGGATTCCCGGTTCGGGTGGCCGGACTAGGGGAGGTTTCATTTTGCCGCAGATCAGCGTGATTGTCCCTGTCTATAATGTGGAACAATATCTGGAGCGATGCGTCGAAAGCATCCTTGCCCAGAGCTTTTCCGATTTTGAGCTTCTTCTTGTGAACGACGCTTCCACCGACCGTTCCCCCGAGATCGCGCGCGGGTTCCGGTCCGACCGGCGCGTCAGGGTGCTGGATAAGCCCCACGGCGGCCTCGGCGACACCCGAAATTACGGGGTCGGGCGCGCATCCGGAAAATACCTTCTGTTCGTGGATTCCGACGACTGGGTCGAAGTGGACATGCTGCGGGACCTGTACGCCCTGGCCGAAGCGTATCGGGCGGATCTGGTCCTTTTCAACTTCGTGCGCGAGGACCTCGCGAACAGGGAGCGCCGCGAATGCCGCCTGCCGGTCTTCTACCCGGATTTCGGCCGGGAGGTGCAGGAGCGCATCCTCTCCGCGCTCGTCGGACCGGACGGCTCGGACGGGCCGTGGCGCCGGGTCGAGATGCTCGGATGTGCGTGGAGGCGCATGTACCTGCGCGCCTGGTACGTGAATTCCGGCATCCGCTATGGCGACGAGAGGAAGATCATGCTGGAGGATCTTCCGGCGTCCGTCCGTGCGCACTGCCTGTCGCAGCGCCTGCTGGTCGTGGGGGGTGCCTATTACCACTACCGTTACAATCCCGATTCGCTCAGCACGCGCTACCGTCCGCACAAAATGGAGATGCTGACGGAGTGTTTCACCGCCGTGCGGCAGGTGCTGGAGGAGAACGGCCTTTACGAGCAGTACCGGCAGAGGCACCTGGCGTGGTTCCTGCGCTCGGCCGCCCATTCGTCGCTCGTCAACTGCTTCAGCGCGGGCAACCCGGCGGGCTTTGCCGGCCGCTACCGCGAGGTGGCGGGCATCCTCAAAAACCCCTTGCTCAAAGAGGCCGTGAAATCCGGCTATCTCAAACATGCGTCCCGCGCCGACCGCATCGTCCGGCGGGTGCTCAAAACGCGCTTCCCGCCGCTGGTGTACCTGTTCTACCGCGTCTATTCCTCCGTGCTCCGCAGGAGCGTCGCGCGCAGATAAGAGGAGAATTTGCCCATGCCCCGGAAAAAAAGCGTCCTGTTCATCAACTACAGCCTGCACAGCGGCGGAATCGAAAAGAGCCTTGTGACGGTCCTCTCTCTGTTCGACTTCGACAGATACCGCGTGGACCTGCAGCTTTTCGCAAACGAGGGCCTCTTCCTCGAACGCGTGCCGGAAAACGTGCGCCTTCTGGAGCCGCTGTTTCCGGCGGAATACCGGCTGAATGTCCGCCGGGCGGTTCCGGCGCTCCTGAAGGCGGGGCGCCCGCTGCTCGCCCTGTGCCGCCTGCTGGTCTCTTTCGCGGGCCTGCGGGGGACGATGGGCGAGCGCCTGTCGCGGATGTGGAAGGTCGAGCGGCGGTTCGCCCGCCCTGCGGCGCGGGAGTACGACTGCGCCGTCGCCTTTATGGAGGGGCAGCCGATCTACTACAATGTGGAGAAGGTCAGAAGCCGGGTGAAGATCGGGTTCATCCACGGGGACTACGAGGCGATGGGACTTCGGGCCGATTTCGACCGCGGGTACGTCGCCAGGCTGGACGCGCTCTGCACCGTGTCGGAGTCGTGCCTCGCTTCGCTTCGGCGGGTGTTTCCGGAATACGCCGGCCGCTGCCATGTCGTCTACAATATCATTTCCGCCGATTTCATCCGCTCCCTCGCGGAGAGGGGAAACGGATTCGACGACGGTTTTTCCGGCCTGCGCGTGCTTTCCATCGCGCGCCTTTCGCATCAGAAGGGCCTGGACATCGCCATGCCCGCCGCCGCCGCGCTGGCGAAAGAGGGGCTGCCGTTCCGGTGGTATATCATCGGCGCCGGCCCGGAGGAAGCGCCGCTGAAAGCCATGGCGCGGGAGCTCGGCCTCGGGGAGCACGTCGCCTTTCTGGGGGAGCGGGCGAACCCCTATCCCTTCCTCAGACAGTGCGACGTCTATCTGCAGCCCAGCCGGTTCGAGGGCAAATCCATCGCCGTCGACGAGGCGATGGTCCTGTGCCGCCCGATCCTTCTGACGGATTTTTCGACCGCCGCCGACCAGATCGAATCCGGGGTCAACGGGCTGATCGTCCCGATGACGCCCGAAGGCGTGGAGGCGGGGCTGCGCCGCCTGCTGACGGACGGCGGCCTGCGGGAGTCGTATTCGCGGGCGCTTGCCCGCGGCCGTTATTCCAACGAGGAAGAGATCGAAAAGCTGTACGCGCTTCTTGAAGGAGAAGATTCGTAGATTTATGAGCGAAAGAGTTATGGTGGCCATGAGTGGAGGCGTCGACAGCTCCGTCGCCGCATCCCTGCTGATGGAGCAGGGGTACGACGTCTGCGGGGCGACGCTCCGCCTGTTCGGCAACGAAGAGGCCGGCATCAGCCGGAGCCGCACCTGCTGTTCCCTCGCGGATGTGGAGGACGCGCGCGGCGTCGCGCTGCGCCTCGGCATCGAGCATTTCGTGTTCAATTTCGGCAGGGAGTTCCGGCGGGACGTCGTCGCGCGCTTTGTCGAGGAATATAAGAACGGGCGCACCCCGAACCCCTGCATCGACTGCAACCGCTTCATCAAGTTCGGCAAGCTGATCGAGCGCGCGCGGCTGCTCGGCATGGACCGCATCGCCACGGGCCACTACGCGCGCGTGGAGTACGACGAAAAGCGGGGCCGGTGGATTTTGAAAAAAGCGAAGGATTCCTCCAAGGACCAGACGTACGTGCTGTACGCCATGACGCAGGACGAACTGGCGCGCACGCTGTTCCCGCTCGGCGGGCTTTTGAAGAGCGAGGTGCGGGAACTTGCGCGGGAGCGCGGCTTTGCCAACGCCCGCAAGCCGGACAGCGAAGACATCTGCTTCGTGCCCGACGGCGACTACGCGGGTTTTCTGGAGCGCGTCGAGAAGGTGCGGCCGCAGCCGGGAAATTTCGTGGACCGCGACGGGAACGTCCTCGGCAGGCACAAGGGGCTGATCCATTACACGATCGGCCAGCGGAAGGGAATCGGCCTCAGCTTTCCGACGCCGCGCTACGTGGTGGGGAAGGACCGGGCGGACAACACGGTGGTCCTCGGTGAAAGCAGCGAGCTCTACAGCGGCGGCTTCCTCGCCGGAAACGTGAATCTGATCTCCGTCGAACGCCTGCGGGAGCCGCAGCGGGCCGGCGTCAAAATCCGGTACAGCCAGACGGAGGCCCCCGCCGTGCTGTGCCCGCTCGCCGACGGCAGGATCCGCGTCCGCTTCGACCGGCCGCAGCGGGCTGTCACGCCGGGGCAGGCCGCCGTGTTCTACGAGGGCGACCTCGTGCTCGGCGGCGGGACGATCGAAGAAAACGAGGGGGGAGACGCACCATGATCTATGCCGACCACGCCGCGACGACACGGCTCTCGCCGTATGCGCTGAAGGCGATGATGCCGTTTTTGACGGAAGAGTACGGGAACGCGTCGTCGCTCTACGCCCCCGGCCGCCGGGCGCGCCGGGCGGTGGAGCGGGCGCGCGAAGCCGTGGCGGCCGCCGTCGGCGCTTCGCCGGGGGAGATCTATTTCACGGCCTGCGGAACGGAGTCGGACAACTGGGCCATCCGCGCCGCGGCGGAAACGAACCCGGACGGCCTGTTCGCCACCACCGCCGTCGAGCACCACGCCGTTCTGCGGACGTTCGAGGCGCTGCGGCGCGCGGGCAGGGACACGGCGGTCCTCGGCGTAGACGGATGCGGCAGGCTCTCCCCCGAGACGCTGCGTCGGGCCGTGCGGGACGGGGCGAGGGGAGGCAGCCGGACGGCGTTCGTCAGCGTCATGGCGGCGAACAACGAGGTCGGTACCCTGATGCCGCTTGCGGAGCTTGCGGAGATCGCGCACGGCGCGGGCGCCCTTTTCCATACGGACGCCGTGCAGGCCCTCGGGCATATCCCGCTGGATGTTTCGGAGCTCGGCCTCGACATGATGTCCTTTTCCGGGCATAAATTCGGCGGGCCGAAGGGTGTCGGAGGCCTCTATGTGCGCAAAGGGACCCCTCTGCCGCCGGGGCTTTACGGCGGCGGGCAGGAGCACGGCCTGCGCTCCGGGACCGAAAACGTCGCCGGTATCGTCGGGGTGGCCGCGGCGCTCACGGAATCCTGCCGCGGGATGCGGGAGACCGCTGCCCGCGTCGCCGCGCTGCGCGACCGTCTGATCGCCGGCGTGCTGAAACTGCCGGGCGCCCGGCTGACAGGCGAGCCGATTCGTTGCCAACCGGACGCCGGTCGCCAGCCGGACGCCGGCCGCCAGCCGGGCGCCGGCCGCCTGCCCGGCATCGCATCGTTCGTGTTCGACGGGGTGGAGGGCGAGACGCTCGTCCTGCTGCTGGACCAGCGCGGCATCTGCGCGTCGTCGGGCTCGGCCTGCTCGGCGGGCGCGCTCGAGCCTTCCCACGTGCTTCTGGCGATGGGCTTTTCGCCCGAGGAAGCCCGGGGCGAGCTGCGGCTGTCGCTCGGGCCGGAAAACACGGGCGAAGAGGTCGAAACGATCCTGCGCGTCCTGCCGGAGGTGCTGCAAAAGCTGAGGGCATAAAATGCCTTTTGCGCCTACGGCGGCCACGACTGCGGCACAAACTGAAAATGAGCGTGGCTTTCTGCCTCTTGCCCCGGGAATGCCATGGAGTATCTGCGGGCAAATTGAAAGCTCAGTCTGTCGTAAACTGGTAAACTGTTGTGCTGTGGAACGTTTTGCCCGGCTTCAGGTTCCCGTACGGGAACTCCGGATGGTGGGGCGAATCGGGGAAATACTGCGTCTCCAGGCATACGGCATGGTGCGCCCGCAGGGGGACGCCTCCCCGGGCCGTTTCGCCGGGCCCGAAGCGGTTCGCCGTGTAAACCTGCACGCCGGGCCGGTCCGTGAAGACGATCATCCGCCGGCCGTTCGCCGGGTCGTACAGGCACGCCGCCTCTTTGGAGCCGGCGGGGCCGTAGAGCACAAAATTGTGGTCGTAGCCCCCGCACCGGCGCAGAGAGGGCTCGTCCGCGCCGATGTCGCGCCCGATCGGCTTCGGGCGGCGGAAATCGAACGGGGTTCCCTCCACGGAAAGAAATTCCCCCGTGGGGATCAGTTCCTCGTCCGTCACCGTGATTTTGTCGGCGAAGATCTGCATCTCTTCGGAGAGGATATCGTTCGCGGGGCTGCCCGTCAGGTTGAAATAGGAATGGTTGGTCATGTTCAAGGGCGTCTCCGCGTCCGTTTCCGCGGCGTATTCGATCACCAGCGCGTTGTCCTCAGTCAGCGTATACGTGACCTCCGCCTCGACGTTCCCGGGGAAACCGCCTTCCCCGTCGGGGCTGCGATAGGCGAACGTGACGGCGGGTCCGCCGCCGTCCCTGACGCCGCGGACGCTCCAGACGCGGTCCTGGAACCCTCCGGGCGCGCTGTGCAGGGAGTGGACACCCTCGTTTTTTGCGAGACGGTAGGTTTTTCCGCCGATTTGGAACTCCGCCCCCGCGATGCGGTTCGCATAGCGGCCGATCACCGCGCCGAGCACGTCGCCGGGCGCGCGGTATTCCGCCAGCGTGTCGTGGCCGAGCACCACGTTTTCCATTTTCCCGGTGCGGTCGGGCACGCACAGCCTGGCGATGCGGCAGCCGGCCGTCAGCAGTTCGGCGGTCATTCCGTTTTTGTTTTTCAGGACGCAGCGGTCGACGGACGATCCGTCGGCCAGCTTTCCGAATTCAAGCTTTTCGATGCTCATTTCCCTTCCACCTTTCCCTGATGAGACGGCGAATTTTATTCTCCGAGCAGCGCGGCGCCGACGATGCCGGCGTCGTTGCCGAGCCGGGCCCTGCAGATTTCCGCCTGTTTGGACGAATATTTGGAATAGACGTGCCGGCGGACCAGCTCCCTGACCGGGGCGAAAAGCGTCTCGCCCTCGTTCGAGATGCCGCCGCCGATGCAGACGATGTCCGGCTGCAGGATGTTGATGCAGTTGGTCAGCCCGCAGGAGAGGTACTCGACGTACCGGTCCACGACCGCTTTGGCGGTCGCGTCGCCGGCCCGCATCCCCTGAAAGGCCGTGCGCCCGTCCACCTTGTTCAGGTCGCCGCCGACGATCTGCCACAGAGCGGAGGTATGTTCCAGCGCCATCGCTTCCAGCGTGGAAGCGATCAGCCCCGTCGCGGAGGCGTAGGTCTCCCAGCAGCCGCGGCGGCCGCAGGTGCATTGCCGCCCGCCGGCGACGATGACGATGTGCCCCATTTCTCCGCCCGCACAGTTGCTGCCGGCGTAGATTTTGCCGTCCAGGATGATGCCGCTCCCGACGCCGGTCCCGAGAGTGACGGCCAGCGCGTTGCGCGCGCCCCGGAGCGCGCCCGCTTTGTATTCGCCGTATGCGGCGGCGTTGGCGTCGTTTTCGAGGATCACCTTTTTGCGCAGCCTGTTTTCCAGCATGTCGCCGAGGGGGAAATGGTCGACATGGAGGTTGTTGGCGAATTCGATCGTGCCGGTCCTGCGGTTCACCGTTCCGGGGGAACCGATGCCGATCCACGGAATGTCGTCGAGAGACAGTCCGGCCTTTTCGAGCGTCGCCGCCGTCGCTTCGGCGAGCTGGCCGCAGAGCTCTTCCTGGGTGCAGGGGATGCGGGTCTTTCGGCTCGTTTTCACGGTCAGACGGTAGTCGCGGTCTACGATGCCGGCCGCAATATTGGTTCCCCCGAGATCGATCCCGAGAAAATACATGAGGCGGTTCCTTCTTTCCCCTTTTGCTTTTACCCCAGTATAACATTTGAAAACCGGCGCTGTAAATATGCGTACAGCGGAAAATAAAAATATTCGGCTGCTTAAACGCCGGAATAAGATGGTAAAATAAAGGAGAAGACCCCGGAACATAACACGATGGAAATGGTGGATGACAAGTGACATACGCCCAGTTGCCTGAAAACATGAAAAACGAATACACCCTGCGCTGCTGGCAGGAGCTTGAGAAACGGAAAGCCGCGCTCGCCGCGAAAAGGTTGTTCGACGTCGCGGCGTCGGCGGTGATCCTGCTGATCCTGTCGCCTTTGATGCTCCTGCTGGCGCTGGCCGTCAAGCTGGATTCGCCCGGGCCGGTCTTTTACCGGCAGGTGCGCGTGGGCCGCTACGGCAGGGATTTCCGGATCTTCAAATTCCGCACCATGGTGCAGGACGCGGACCAAATCGGCCCGCCGCTCACGATGGGGCAGGACCCGCGCGTGACGCGCGTGGGCAGGATGATCCGCCGGTGCCGGCTCGACGAGTTCTCGCAGCTGCTGAACGTCCTCGGGGGAAGCATGAGCCTCGTCGGCCCGAGGCCGGAGGTGCGGCGCTATGTCGACGCCTACGCGCCGGAGTATCTCGCGACCCTGCTGATCCGCCCGGGCGTCACGGCGCCGTCGAGCATCGCGTTCAAGGACGAGGAAAAGATCCTCCGCTCGAGCGAGGACCCGGAGCGCGTCTATGTGGAACAGATCCTGCCGCCCAAAATGGCGCTGAACCTGAAATATCTCAGAGAGATCTCCCTTCCGGGCGACATCAAGATCCTGTTCCAGACGGTGGCCGCCGTAATTTGAGCCCGGAAAGCCATATTTTTTCCCCGCGGTTCATACTATTGAACTGGAATTGCGGGGGATGTGTAATGGCGTGTCTGGTGTTGCGTGCAAAACGAATTGCGGCGGCCGTCGTGCTCGCTGCCGTCCTGCTGTCGGCGGCGGCCGTGTCGTCTGGGCATCCGGTCCCGCTGCAGACCGCCGCGCAGCCTGCGGCCTCCGACGGAACGTCGTCCAATGCGAAAGACGGCTATATCAAATGGGTGGAATTCGACGTGCCGTACCTGGCCCTGAAAAAGGCGCTCAACCTCGACGTGGAGTCGCACCGGAGCGGCGGCAGCCTGAGCTGGATCGACCTGCTGGCCTGCCTTGCCTCCAAATACGGCGGAAAATTCGACCGTTATAAAAGCGCGGACATGGATTCCTTTGCCAAAAAGATCCAAGCGCAGGGCGTGGAGGCGACGACGCGGGGGATGAAATATTTTTCCTATTACCGGGAGGCGTACTCCGCGGTCCTCGGCGGGCTTGTGGGGAAATACCGCGAAAACGGCGAGGAAAAATACGGCCTGATCGGATATTCGCCGATCGCGAAGACCTTTCCCTATTCCGACGGCGACGATTTCGGGGCGCAGCGGACTTACGGCTATACGCGGCCCCACCTCGGCCACGACATGATGGCGCAGACCGGCACGCCCGTGGTCGCGGTCGAGTCCGGCATCGTCGAGGCGCTCGGCTGGAACCAGTACGGCGGCTGGCGCATCGGCATCCGCA
>DAINSB010000006.1:0-32398 GCA_036741535.1 Caproicibacter sp.
CATCACTGCATTTTCTTTTAGAGCAGTCCGAAGGCTAAAGTCAATGCCAAAAATAGCAAAGATATGCACGAGCCAATAAGTATATATATAGAAAGCAATCCCTTTTATCAATTCACTTCCAGTTCTATAAATAATCCGCAATTCAAAATACCAAATTTTTTTCATCTTCGCCGCATAGTGACATTATAGCCGATCGGGAAGCGAAAGGAAAGATGCGCATTTATTTCTCCGTTTTCACGGTGATGCTTTTTCCGTCGGTCAGGAAGATCAGCGTGCCGCTGACATCCGTGCGGAAGACCGAGGCGCCGACGTCCGTCAGGCGCTGCAGCACGTCGAGCTTCGGCAGTTTGTTCGAGTCGTAGCCGACGGAGATCGCGGCGTATTTCGGCTTTACCGCGTCGAGGAATTCCTGCGAAGAGGAGGTGTCGCTGCCGTGGTGCCCGACCTTCAGGACATCGGCGGAAAGGTTGCGCCCGGCGGTGAGGAGGGTCTCTTCCTCCGGCGCCCCGGCGTCTCCCATCAGAAGGAACCGGACTTTTCCATAGGTCAGCTTCAGGACGATGGAACAGTTGTTGGTATCGGAGCCCGGCGTCACGGGCCCCAGCACCTGCACCAGCAGCCCGCCGGCCGAAAACGACGTTCCCGCCGCAGGATGCTCCTGCGGGATTTTTTTCTGCTTTAAGACGTCCTGCACGTTCCGGTATTCCTCGGTGTCCGGGATGAGGCTTTGCGGAACGTCGGGGCAGAGATACTTTTCGGTGGGGAACGACCGCAGCACGTCCGCGAGGCCGCCGATATGGTCCTCGTCCGGATGCGTGTTGACGACGGCTGTGAGGGCGGTGACGCCGCGTCGTTTCAGATAGGCGGCGACCGATGCACCCCGGTCGGCGGTCCCGCCGTCCACCAGCAGGTCGTCCGGCCCGCATTCGATCAGGATGCTGTCCGCCTTCCCCACGTCGAGGACGTGCACGGAGAGGGGAGCGGCGTCGGCCGCGGCGGAAAAATCGCGCAGCCCGAAAAAGGTGAAGACGCTCCGCCACGTATTCGCCGCGCCGCCGGGGAAACAGGCGGCCGCGACGCCGCAGACGGCGCACAGCGCGACCGCGGCGGCGAAAAGGCGCTTTTTCCGCTTTTCGGTCATTGCGTCCGGTTCCCGCCCGCTTCCGGCTGCGCTTTTTCGTCCTCTTTGCGCATGTTCATCTCAAGCCATTGCTGGTAAGTGATGAGCACCTGCCGGGGCTTGGAGCCCTCCGGCGGGCCGACGATGCCCTTTTGCTCCATTTCGTCCATCAGGCGTCCGGCGCGGGCGTACCCGAGGCGCAGCCGCCTCTGCAGGTACGAGGTGGAAACCTGCCCCTTGTTGTCCATCGCGCATTTGACCGCGTCCGGCAGCATCGGGTCGGAATCGTCGCCACCGCCCGCGTCGCCGCCTTTTTCCTCCACCGCGTTTTTCTCGATCTCTTCGGCGATGCTGTCGTTGTAGTCGGCTTCGCTGGACTTTTTGATGTATCCCACGACGGACTCGATCTCGCTGTCGCTGACGAAGCAGCCCTGGATGCGCTTCGGCTTCTGCGAGCCGACGGGCGAAAACAGCATATCGCCGTGGCCGAGCAGCTTTTCGGCCCCGCCCATGTCGAGAATGGTGCGGGAATCCACCTGCGAAGAGACGGCGAACGCGATGCGGCTCGGGATGTTGGCCTTGATGATGCCGGTGATCACGTCCACGGAAGGCCGTTGCGTGGCGATGACGAGGTGCATCCCGGCCGCGCGGGCCATCTGTGCCAGGCGGCAGATGGAGTCCTCCACCTCGTTCGGCGCGGCCATCATCAGGTCGGCGAGCTCGTCGATGATGATGACGATCTGCGGCATGTGCTCCATCGGCTGACCGTCTTCCTGCCGGTAGCCGCGCGAGGCCGCGAGCGCGTTGTAGGCTTTGAGGTCCCTCACGCTGTTTTCGGCGAAGGTTTTGTAGCGTTTCTGCATCTCCGCCACCGCCCAGCCGAGCGCCCCGGCCGCTTTGCGCGGGTCGGTGACGACCGGCACGAGAAGCTGCGGGATCCCGTTGTAGATGCCGAGCTCCACCACCTTGGGGTCGATCATCAAAAAGCGCACCTCGCGCGGCGTGGATTTATAGAGCAGGCTCATGATCATGGAGTTGATGCAGACGGACTTGCCGGAGCCCGTCGCGCCCGCGATGAGCAGGTGGGGCATTTTGGAGAGATCGGCCACGGCCACGTCGCCGGCGATGTCTCGGCCGAGGGCGACGGTCAGGCGGCTTTTCGCGGAGGCGAAGCTGTTGCTCTCCACGAGCTCCCTCATGCGGACGATGGTGTCTTTCTTGTTTGGCACTTCGATGCCGACCGCCGCCTTGCCGGGAATCGGCGCCTCGATGCGGATGCCGGCGGTCGCGAGGTTCATGGAGATGTCGTCCGAGAGGTTCGTGATCCTGCTGATCTTGACTCCGGCCGCCGGCTGCAGCTCGTAGCGCGTCACGGCGGGCCCGCGGCTGTAGCCGACGAACGAGGTCTGCACCCCGAAGCTGTTCAGCGTGTCGACCAGCCTGCGGCCGTTGGTCTGGATCTCGCTGACGATGTCCATTTCACTCTGCCCTTTGGTCGTTTCCAACATGGAGATCGGGGGAAGATGGTACTCGCCGTCTTCCGGCGGCGCGTCTTCGCCCGCTTGCGCGGCTTTTGCCGGCGATGCCGCCGGTTTTGCCTCCGCCGGGACGGCGGCCGGGGGTTCCGGCGAGGCGGGGCTCTTCGGCGGGAGCGGGGAAGACGGCTCCGCCGGAGGGACCTTCCCGGATTGCTCGGCCGGCTCGATGGAAAAGACTTTTTTCAGCCGTTCCAGCTTGTCGTTCTTTTTGGCGGGCTCCGGCTTCGGGGCGGGGGAGCGGACCGGGTGCAGCGGCAGGCCGTCTTCGTCGAGCGGGATGTCGATCTGGGCCTCGCGGCGGTTGCGCTCTATTTTCCGCTCGCGCGCCGCGTTCAGGCCGGAAGCCACCGCGTCGGCGGGCCTTTTGATGGTCCGGAAAAGCTGGAACAGGCTTGTCCGGGTCAGGATCATCAGGGCGATGAAAAGCGCGAGGACCAGAAAGATCTTCGCGCCGAGCGGCCCCAGCCCCGCGACGACGGGCATGCCGACCAGGCCGCCTATGAGCCCGGAGCCGGTATGCCTCGCGCCGTCGCCGTACAGCGTCCCGAGCTTTTGAGAAAACGAAGAGAGCGTCACTTTCTCCGGGGCCAGAAACGCGTACACCGCCCCGCAGAGCAGAAAGATGACGAGCACCGTCAGGGCGGTCTCGCCCGCGGGGTGCGGGGCGTATTTTTCGAGCGTCAGCATGATAGATATGTAAAGGAGCAGGATCGGCCAGAGGATGGCGCAGTTTCCGAACAGCCCCAGCAGCGCGCCGTGACACCACCGCCAGAGATTGTCCCCCGCGATCAGCACCAGGCAGCCGGTCAGGATCGCGGCGGCGAACAGCAGGACGGCGGCGATCTGCCCTCTTTGCTTCTCGTCCCGGATCCTGTGTTCCGGCCTTGCGGAGGCCCGGGAGCGGGCCGCGTTCCCCGCCGGCCGTTTTTTTTGCGCAGCGTATTTTCTTGCCAAAATCGTATCACCCAAATTTCTGTCAGGAATCGATGTTTTATGTATCGCGGCGTTTTGCGCCGCGGGACTCACGCTTTATTCGCCAGCTTCAGATGCTGCTGTTTTGCGTTTCCCTCTTTTTTGTGCTTCTCCTTTTTTTTCGCCGCGTCGATCATGCCGTACAGGCAGTCCAGCGCGTCCGACAGGCTGCCGAGCGAATCGATCAGCCCTTCCTGGACGGCCTGCGGCCCGTCCAGCACCGTGCCGATGTCGAGGACCAGCTCGTTGGTGTTCATCGACAACTCATCCATCCGCTCGGCCGAGATATGGGAGTTCTGCGTGATGAATTTCGTAATGCGCTCCTGCATCCTCTCCAGATAATCCATGGACTGGGGAACGCCGAGCGTCAGGCCGTTGATCCTGACCGGGTGGATCGTCATCGTGGCGCTGGGGACGATAAAGGAATGTTTTGCCGCGACCGCCAGCGGAACGCCGATCGAGTGCCCCCCGCCGAGGACAATCGAGACGGTCGGCTTTCTCATGCCGGCGACCAGCTCCGCAAGGGCCAGCCCGGCCTCCACGTCGCCCCCGACCGTGTTCAGGATGATCAGCAGGCCGTCGATCTCCGGTGATTCTTCAATCGCAATGAGCTGCGGGATCACATGCTCGTATTTTGTCGTTTTGTTCTGGGGGGGCAGGACCGTATGGCCCTCGATCTGGCCGATGATGGTCAGGCAGTGGATCACATGCTTGCCGTCGCTGGTGACGATGGAACCCGTGTCCACGATCCTCTGTTGAGTCGGCTGCGTCTCCTTTTCCGCGGGCTTTTCTTCATTTTCCGTGTCGCATTTCATAGCGCGATACACCTCCGTATGGCTTTATTCTGCCAAAAGGAGGCGGGAACATACGCCGCGCGGCGGCCCGGCGAAGAAAAACCGGCAGGGATATACAGTAATTATAGCATTTGTTGCCTGATTCATCAAGGAATCGGCGCAGAAATGGGGGCCGTCGTTCCCGCCGGCTGAGTTAAACAGATTGACAATATGCAGATTTTATTAGATAATACATTTAAAAATATACAAAGGAGCATGGCGCGTTTCAGCGGCCGCCCGGGCGAAGATCCGGTCCGGCCGCGGGTCCACGCTTTTTTGCAGAATAACTTTTGCATACAGGAGAGATTCAACATGGGGGATACTCTGTCGCAGAAAATCATAAGAAGACACCTCGTCAGCGGCAAGATGGAAGTAGGGACCGAGATCGGCCTTTCGATCGACCAGACCCTGACGCAGGATGCGACGGGAACGATGGCGTATATCGAATTCGAGGCCATGGGCATTCCGCGCGTGAAGACGGAACGCTCCGTCGCTTATATCGATCACAATACCCTGCAGAGCGGCTTTGAAAACGCGGACGACCACAGATTCATCCAGTCCGCCGCCAGGAAGTACGGGATCTATTTTTCCCGCCCGGGCAACGGCATCTGCCATCAGGTGCATCTGGAGCGTTTCGGCATCCCCGGCAAGACGCTGATCGGCTCGGACAGCCACACGCCGACCGGGGGAGGGATCGGGATGCTCGCGATGGGGGCCGGCGGCCTCGATGTCGCCGTTGCGATGGGCGGCGGCCCGTACTACATCACGATGCCGAAAATCCTGCAGATCCGGCTTTCCGGAAGGCTTTCCCCGTGGGTGAGCGCGAAGGACGTGATCCTCGAGATCCTCCGCCTGCTCACGGTGCGGGGCGGCGTCGGCAAGATCGTGGAGTACACGGGGGACGGCGTGAAAAGCCTCTCGGTCCCGGAGCGGGCCACCATCGCCAATATGGGGGCGGAGCTCGGCGCGACCACCTCCGTTTTCCCCTCCGACGAGGTCACGAGGGAATTCCTGGCGGCGCAGGGCAGGGAGCGGGACTGGACGGAGCTTTCCCCCGACGAGGACGCCGTCTACGACGAGACCGTCCGCATCGACCTCTCTTCCCTTACGCCGATGACGGCGTGCCCGCACAGTCCGGACGCGGTGAAGACCGTGGAGGAGCTCGGCCCCGTCAAGATCGACCAGGTCTGCATCGGCTCCTGCACGAATTCCTCCTACCGGGACCTGATGCGCGTCGCCTCCATCTTAAAAGGAAAGACCGTCTCCCCCGGGGTCAGCCTGACCCTTTCTCCCGGCTCCCGGCAGGTCTATCACATGCTGGCGCGCAACGGGGCGCTGGCGGACCTGATCGGCGCGGGCGCGCGGGTGCTGGAGTGCGCCTGCGGCCCCTGCATCGGCATGGGGCAGTCGCCGAACTCCGGCGGCGTTTCGCTCAGGACCTTCAACCGCAATTTTCCCGGGCGTTCCGGGACCGCGGACGCGCAGGTCTATCTGGTCAGCCCCGAAACGGCGGCCGCTTCGGCCGTCGCCGGCGTTCTGACGGACCCCCGCTCGCTCGGGGAGGAGACGGAGATCGCGGTGCCGGAACGTTTCGACATCGACGACAGCATGATCCTTCCCCCCGCTTCGCCCGAGGAGGCGAAGAACGTCAAAATCATCCGCGGGCCGAATATCAAGGGATTTCCAAAGACGGCGCCGCTGCCGGAGCACATCTCCGCCAAGGCGCTTCTGAAGGTCGGCGACAACATCACGACCGACCATATCATGCCGGCGGGCGCGAAGATCCTGCCGTACCGTTCCAACATCCCCTATATGTCGAATTTCTGCTTTGCGGTCTGCGACAAAGCGTTCCCGGAGCGTTGCAAAGAATACGGCGCCGGCATCATCGTGGGCGGTTCCAATTACGGGCAGGGCTCTTCGCGCGAGCACGCGGCGCTGGTTCCGCTGCACCTCGGCATCAAGGCGGTCCTGGCGAAGAGCTTTGCCCGCATCCACTGCGCGAATCTCGCCAACGCGGGCATCCTGCCGCTGGTTTTCAAAAAAGAATCCGATTACGACGGCGTCGACCAGATGGACGACCTGGAATTGCCGGACATCCGCAGCGCCGTTCGGGACCGTTCGCCGATTTTTGTGCGGGACCGGACCAAGGGGACCGAATTTGAGGTCGAAGCCGTCTTGAGCGAGCGCCAGAGGCTGATGGTCCTCGCCGGAGGCCTGCTGGCTTACACCGGCCGGCAGGGCGGGAAGGGGTAGCCTGTGGAATTCGCCGCGCGCAGAGGACTGACCGGCAACCAGATCAAGTGGATCGCGATCGCCTGCATGCTCATCGACCATATCGCCTGGGCGTTCGTGCCGCTTTTTTCCGTCGCGGGGCAGACGATGCATCTTGTCGGAAGGGTCACGGCGCCGACGATGTGCTTCTTCATCGCGGAGGGATACGCCCACACGCGCAGCGTGAAAAAATATGCGTTCCGCCTCGGGGTTTTCGCCGTGATCTCGCAGTTCCCCTTCACCCTGTTTGAATCCCGGAAATTCCTGTTCATCGACTGGAGCGCGGGCAGCGAGACGTTCAGTGTGATCTATACGCTTTTTCTGAGCCTGCTGGCCGTGTGGGCGTGGGATTCGGTGAAAAGCCGCCCGCTCCGGGGGCTGATCGTCGCCGGATTGTGCCTGCTCTCTCTGCCGGGCGACTGGATGTTCTTCGATATTCTGTTCAGCCTGATTTTCTGGGTCTACCGGGGCGATTTCAGAAAGCAGGCGTTCTGGTTTTCGTTCGCCGCGGTCGTGGAACAGCTTTGCTTTCTGTTTTCTTCGGCTGCGGAGGGGGCCCCGGTGTTCTCCCAGCTTTTTCAGCTCGGCGTGCTGCTGTGCCTGCCGGTCCTGGCGCGGTACAACGGCGGCCGGGGCGGCGGCCGGTACTCCAAATGGGCGTTCTATCTTTTCTACCCGGCCCATCTGCTGGCGATTGGACTCATCCGTGCCTGGATTTGAATGTTAGGAGGCTGACTTATATTGGACAGAATCGAAATGGCCACTCCGCTCGTCGAGATGGACGGGGACGAAATGACGCGCGTGATCTGGCGGAAGATCAAAGAAATTCTTTTGGAGCCGTATATAGACCTGAAAACGGAATATTATGATCTTGGACTGAAACACCGCGACGAGACCGACGACCGCGTGACCGCGGAGGCGGCGGAGGCCACGAAAAGGCGGGGGGTCGCCGTAAAGTGCGCGACCATTACGCCGAACGCCGACCGGGTGAGGGAATACGGCCTCAAAAAAATGTGGAGGTCCCCGAACGGGACCATCCGGGCCATGCTGGACGGGACGGTGTTCCGCACGCCGATCCTGGTGAAAGGCGTCACGCCGCTGATCCCGGGATGGAAAAAGCCGATCACCATCGCCCGCCATGCCTACGGCGACCTGTACCGCGGCGTGGAGATGGCGGTGCCCGCCGGCGCGAAGGCGGAACTGCTTGTCACAAGAGCGGACGGAAGCGAGGAGCGGTCGCTGATCCATGCGTTCGACGCGCCCGGAGTGATCCAGGGCCAGCACAATACGGACCGGAGCATCGCGAATTTTGCGAAGTCGTGTTTTCAGTATGCGCTCGACGTGAAGAAGGACCTCTGGTTTTCGACGAAAGATACGATTTCCAAGACGTACGACGGCCGTTTCAAGGAGATTTTCAGGGAGCTATACGAGACGGTTTACCGTAAAAAGTTCGAGGACGCCGGGATTACTTATTTCTATACGCTGATCGACGACGCGGTGGCGCGCGTGATCCGGTCCCATGGCGGCTTTATCTGGGCGTGTAAAAATTACGACGGCGACGTTATGAGCGACATGGTCGCGACCGCTTTCGGCAGCCTCGCCATGATGACCAGCGTGCTGGTCTCGCCGCAGGGCGTGTACGAGTATGAGGCGGCGCACGGAACCGTTCAGCGCCATTACTATAAATATCTCGCGGGGGAGACGACCTCGACCAATTCCATGGCCACGCTGTTCGCCTGGACGGGCGCTCTGAAAAAGAGGGGAGAGCTGGACGGAACGCCGCAGCTTTCCCGCTTTGCGGCAAAGTTGGAGGAAGCCGCCGTCCAAACGATCGAAGGCGGAGTGATGACGGGGGATCTGGCCGCCATTTCGACTCTGCCGGGCAGAACGGTGGTGGACACCGAAACCTTTTTACACGATGTGGGGAAAAGGCTGAAAGAATTGCTATGAATCTGGAACCGCAGATTTCAGTCGGGAGGATTTTTTGATTATGCAAAAACGTGAAAATATTTCCATGTCGGTCATCAGAAGACTGCCTCGCTATTACCGTTACCTGTACCATCTGAAGGTGAGCGGAGTCACGAGAATTTCTTCGACCGAGCTGTCTGAAAAGCTCGGTCTTACGGCTTCGCAGATCCGGCAGGATCTGAACTGCTTCGGCGGGTTCGGCCAGCAGGGGTACGGGTATATCGTCGGTCAGCTCTGCGACGAAATCGGCAAAATCATCGGGCTTTCCAGCGGATATAAGACGATTCTGCTGGGCGCCGGGAATCTCGGGCGGGCGATTGCCAGCCATATGTGCTTCCCCTCGGAGGGGTTCCAACTGGTCGGGATCTTTGAAAGCGCCCCCGAAAAAATCGGGACTCCGCTCGCGGGCCTTCGGATTCGGGATGTCGCGGAACTCGATTCCTTCTGCCGGACGGTGAAGCCGGTCATGGCGACCTTCTGCGTTCCGCGCGGCGCCGCGGAACAGCTTGCCAAGCAGCTTTACGATCTTGGCATCCGCAATTTCTGGAATTTCAGCCACTACGACATCGCGCTTCAGTACCCGGACGCGCTTGTGGAAAACGTCCATCTGAACGACAGCCTCATGACGCTCTGCTACGAGATTTCCAATTCCGGTTCCGACGGCGGCAAACGGTAGCTTCGGGCGTCTTCGCGCGGCTCTGACAGAAGGCGGGCGTCAGCCTGCCAACACAATTACCAGGAGGTGCATTTTATGAACTGGGTCGGACTTATCATCCTCGTCGTGATCGTTCTGCTGAT
The DNA here is from genome assembly GCA_036741535.1 of Caproicibacter sp. Lineage (GTDB taxonomy): Bacteria > Bacillota > Clostridia > Oscillospirales > Acutalibacteraceae > Thermocaproicibacter. The sequence continues at coordinate 9,501 of DAINSB010000006.1, forward strand.
CCTGTGGGTCGTCTCCGCGTACAACAGGCTGGTGTCGCTTTCCGTCAGGGTCGACAACGGCTGGGCACAGATCGACGTACAGCTCAAAAAACGGTTCGATCTGATCCCCAACCTTGTGGAGACGGTCAAAGGCTACGCCGCGCACGAAAAGAGCACGTTTGAAGAGGTCACCAAGTGGCGCAGCGCGGCCATGAACGCCAAAACGCCGGAGGAAGCCATGCAGAACAACAACAGGCTGTCCCGCGCCATCGCCAATCTGTTCGCCACGGCGGAGCAATATCCAGACCTGAAGGCCAACCAGAATTTTCTCGACCTTCAGAACCAGCTGCGGGACATCGAAGGCAAGATCGCCGTCTCCCGCCAGTTCTACAACGATACGGCGATGAAGTTCAACGAGTACGTGATGCATTTTCCGTCCAATCTCATCGCTGCCTCTTTCCATTTCGGGCTGAAGCATTACTTCGAGGCCGCCGAGACGGACAAAGCCGCTCCGCAGGTCAAGTTCTGATTTTCGAGGAGGGCCCTATGCACGGTCGATTCCGCAGAAAAATTCTCGCGGCCGCCCTTTCCGCCGCCGTGGCCGCGTCGGGGCTGCTGTTCCTCGGCGGCTGGAGCGCGGATTACACCGGCGGCTCCAAGCAGGTGATGGAAAATCTGGGCTTCCACGCCGTCCTCGCCAAAAACGGCGACATGACGGTCACGGAGACGTGGCAGGTGCGGCTGGACGACAGGAACAAGCCGTACAGCAATCTGTACCGCACTTTTCTGAACGATCCTTCCAAATCGGACGGGATTTCCAATCTTTCGGTGTACGACGAGGACCGCCGCGTGCAGGACCGGTTTGCGGGCGACGTGGACCCGGAGCAGGTCGCCGCGGGCGAAATGCAGGACCAATGCTATCTGCACGTGACCGCGGACGAGACGGAGATCGGCTGGTTCATGCCGCCCATAGAGACGGGGACGCGCCGCTTTTCCGTCACCTACACGGTGAAAAATCTGGTCCATGTCTACCGCGACACGGCGGAGCTGTACCATATCTTCCTCCCCGCCGATTTTTCCCTTCCGGTCGCCCGCCTGAGCGGGACGGTGGAGTTCCCGTCCGGTGGCGCGAAAAAGGATGTCAGGGCCTGGCTGCACACCGATCTTTCCGACAGCCGGATCGCGATTGATTCCGCAAAACAGGTCAGCTTTTCCGCGGATTCGATCCCCGCGAAGACCTCCGTCGAGGTCCGCGTCCTGATGCCTCAGAACCTGTTCCCGCAGGCGAAGCGCAGGGACGGCACGGCCGCGATGTCCTCCATCGAAGCCGAAGAAAATAAGGAAGCGCAGGCGGACCGGGACAGAAAACAGCGGGATTACTACGCGGGCATCATCGACGCGGGGGGCGGGGTCCTGATCGTCCTTCTCTGCGCGGCCCTGTTCGTTTACGCGAAAAAAAAGAACCGCAGGTTTCGCGTGGACGCGCCGGAATACACGCACGACATCCCTCCCGGGAACAGCCCGGCGGGCGTCGCCAACCTGTTTTATTTTTACAGCGGGTTCCGGGAAAAAGAGAAGGAGCGGGTCTACAGCGCCACGATGCTGAGCCTTGCGCGAAAGGGATGCCTGCGCTTTGAAAACGGCGCGGGGGGCAAGGGAATCTCCGTTTCGGTCACGGGCGAAACGGGGCGGACGCCGCTGACGGAAAGCGAACAGATCTTTTACGAGATGATCTCCACGGCTTCGGAGGAATGCGGCGGCTCTTTCACGATGCGGCGTCTGAGGAAATATGCGGAGGAGCACAGCAGCTTTATCGACGACCGGATGTCCGAGTTCCTTTCCGCCGGGAAGAGGGAGATCGCCGGCCGGGGATATTACCGCAAGCGGCGTGGCCTGTTCGGCGCGCTCACCGTTGCGGGCGTCCTGCTCCTCGTGCTCGCCGTCGCCGTTCTGGCCGCGAGCGTCGGGGCGGGGACGGCCCTGGTCTATATCCCGCTCGCCATGCTGGTCGGGGGGATCCTTTTGCTGGTCGCCGGCCGCTCGAAGCTGAAATTGAGCGAAAAGGGCGAGTACGATCTGGCCGTTTGGCAGGGCCTCAAAAAGTATATGCTCGAGTTTTCCAGGATGAAAGAATACGGCGTCCCGGAGCTGACGCTTTGGGAGGAATACCTGGTCTACGCCGCCATGATGGGGATCTCCAAAGAGGTGTGCAAACAGCTCAAGCTGGTCTACCCGCAGGTCGGCGACGCTTCTTTCTGGGACGCGTACCCCGGCTGCAGCTATCTGCCGTTTCTGTTCGGGCCGCGTTACGGCCGCTTCGGCATGGGCGCGGCTTTTGGCGGGGCGGATTTCGGCGCGGCGCTCGGGAGCGCGATAGGGCAGATCGGAAACGCCGCGACGCGCCTCGCGCACCCGCCCAGTTCGGGCGGGGGATTCGGTGGCGGAGGCTTCGGCGGAGGCGGCTTTTCCGGCGGCGGAGGCGGTTTCGGCGGCGGGGGCGGCGGAGTCCGCTGACCGCGCGGTGCCTGCGCAGTCAAATCGTGGCGGAGCGGACACATCCGCTGCCGCGTCCGGGCCCTCGACATTTGACCGGGATCGTGCTATGATTGCAATATGTGGAATTTTGGAAAATCTTTGGTGAATGGCTGGATTTTGATTGGAACTTTTTCGCCCGCTTTTCGACCGGCCGGCGGGCCGGAGCGTTCGGAAAGACGGCTTTCCCCGCGGGCGGAAAAAGGAGAGCAAGAGAATGGAGTTTCGTAAAGGTCAGAAGATCAAAGCGGCAAATGCGGAGGGCTTTGTCACGGTGCTGGAAAAACTGGGCGAAGGCGGCCAGGGCGTCGTCTACCGCGCGGAATACCGCGGCGGCCAGTACGCGCTGAAATGGTTTTTCCCGAATCTTCTGAAGAAAAAGACGGCGTTTCTGAAAAATCTGAACCGCAACATCGCCGACGGTCCGCCGACCGAACATTTCCTGTGGCCGAAGCTCGTGGCCGAGGAACCGGACGGCTCTTTCGGCTACCTGATGGATCTGCGCCCGCCCGAGTACAAAAGTTTTACCGACGTTCTGAACGCCAGGGTCCGCATCGTGAAGCACTCCGTGCGGGTGAACGCCGCGCTGACGGTGGTGGAAAGCTTTATCGCGCTGCACCGGCAGGGGAAATCCTATCAGGACCTCAACGACGGCAATTTCTTCATCAACCCGGCGGACGGCGACGTGCTCATCTGCGACAACGACAACGTCGCGCCTTACGGCGTCAATCTCGGCATCGCCGGGAAATGCCGGTACATGGCCCCCGAGGTGGTGATGGGGGAGAAGCCGGGGATGCAGTCGGATTATTTTTCGCTTGCCGTCATGCTCTTCCTGCTGCTTTTCCTGTCGCATCCGTTTGAAGGGGAAAAGGTCATCAAGAGCGTCTGCCTGACCGACGAGCATGAGAAAAGACATTACGGAAGCGACCCGATCTTCATCTTCGACCCGTCCAACCGCGCGAACAAACCGGTCCGGGGGGTCCATAACAACGCGATCACCCTGTGGCCGCTCTACCCCGAATTCGTGCGGCAGGCTTTCGTGACATCGTTCACCAAGGGGATCCGGTCGCGCGAGCAGCGCCTCCCCGACAGCGAATGGATCCGGCTGTTTATCCGGCTGCGGGACGAGATCATCACCTGCGGCTGCGGCTGCGAGAACTTCTCCTGCGTCAACGAGATCCCGGGCAAAAACGCCGTTCGATGTCTGGGCTGCGGAGCCGAAATGGTCAAGCCCCTGCGATTGCGCGTACAGAAATATTCCGTGGCGCTTTATCCGGGGAATCGGGTTTACGCCTGCCACGTCTCGGCCGGGAGCACGGATTTCCGCCATGCGGTGGGAGAGGTGGTCCGGAACCAGAACAGGCGAAATCTGTGGGGAATCCGGAATCTGTCGGGTTCTCCGTGGTACGCGGCCCTGCCGGACGGTAACAAAAAAACGATCGCGCCGAATTCCGTGCTGCCCGCTTTCAGAAACGTGACCGTGGATTTCGGCGGCATCGCTCCCGCGCAGATCGTGTAGCCGCTTTTTAGAAAATCCGAATCTTGTCTGAAGGGAAGAGAACATATGCCGAATCCGTTTGAAAGCACAGAAGGTATCACAAAGCGCACCATGGTCCTGTTTTTCGTGGTGGATACGTCGGGCAGCATGGCCGGCACCAAGATCGGGGCGGTCAACGACGCGATCTTCAACGTTCTGCCGGAGATCCGCACCATCTCCGAAGACAATGCGGACGCCGAGATCAAAATCGCCGCCCTCACGTTTTCCTCGGGCGCGAAATGGCTCTATGAAGAACCGAAGCCCGCGAAGGATTTCACGTGGCCGTACGTCGACGCGGACGGCGTGACCGATCTGGGGGAAGCCTACAAGATGCTGAACCAGAAACTTTCGCGGAACGCTTTCATGAAGAACGCGGAGGGTTCCTATGCGCCCGCCATTTTTCTGATGACGGACGGCGAGCCGACGGACGATTACAAACGGGAGCTGGAGACGTTGAAAGCAAACAGATGGTTCCATGTGGCCGTCAAGGTGGCGGTGGCGATCGGCGAGGAAAGCGACGTCAACGACGACGTGCTGGTGGAGTTCACCGGCACGCCCGAGGCCGTTCTCCGCGCGCACACGCCGGAGGCGCTCGCCAAGATGATCCGCCTGGTGTCCGTCACGGCCTCCAAGATCGGCAGCCGGAGCAGCACGGTCGGCCAGGGCAGCCGGCAGGAAGCGTTCACCGAGGAACTGAACCGTCAGGAGCAGGAGTGGAAGCCGGTCAATTCCACGGAGGACGCGGACGAGGGATGGAACTGAAGGGCTGCTGCGGCCCCGGCGGCGGTGGGGCGGCCCCCCGCCTCGATTTCCATGTGACGGTGCGGGGCGCCGCCCATATCCGGAAGGGCGCCGCTTGCCAGGATTATTCCAGAACCGTCCGGTTCGGCGACTGTGCCGCCGCGGCGGTGGCGGACGGGCACGGCGACGCCCGGTATTTTCGCAGCGCCGAAGGGTCGCGCATGGCGGTGGAAGCCGCCCTGAAAGCGATCCGGGAGTTCCTCCTGCGCGAAAACGAGGGTGGAACCCGTTCCGTCCACGGCACGGAAGAAAAAATGACGCAGCTCAAAAAAAACATTATTCTGAACTGGAACCGGAAGGTCGGCGGCCACCTGAGGCGCCATCCTTTCCGGGAGGAAGAGCTGGCTCCCCTCTCGGAAGCGCGGCGGGGCCGCCTGAGGCAGGGCAGTGAGATCGAATCCGCCTACGGGACGACGCTGATTGCCGCCGCCGTGGCGCCGGGCTTCTGGTTCGGCATGCAGATCGGGGACGGGGACTGTTTTGCGGAAAAAGCGGACGGCACGCTGGAAGCCGTGCCGCGACGGCCGGGGCTCGTGGCCAACGTGACGACGTCTCTGTGCGAACCGGACGCGATCGACAGCTTCCTCCATCTCTACAGCGAAGAGAGGCCCGTTTCCGTCCTGATGTCCACCGACGGGGTCCGGAATTCCTTCGACAGCCGGGAGAGCTACATGAGATTCATGCGGAAGGTCGCGGCGGCATTTTCTGCGGAGCCGGGCGGCAGGACCCGCCGCTTTTTGAAATCCTTTCTGCAGGATATGACGGAAAGAGGCAGCGGAGACGACCTTTCCGTCGCGGGCGTCGTCAGCGCCGGATCCTTTGGGGACCCGCGGGCCGCCGCGGACGTTCGGGGCGGATCCTCCGATCTTGCGCCGGGTGAAGGGCATGGATAAGGGCGTCGTTGCAATCCTGGATCGGATCAGGCGCGACAGAGGCGAGGATGTCCTGAACAACAGGGCCCTGTTCAGCTCCCTGTTCGCCGATTATGCGAAAGGGCGCTACAAGGGCGAATTCCATCTGATCAGCCTGGCCGTCGCGTCCGGCCTTTACAGCGAGCTGAAGGCCAGCCCGGAAGATTGCGAAGAGATCCGCGCGCGGTACCGCATCCGCTTCGATTCGGAATATTGCTGGACCCCGGAGCAGTCCGATTTTGTCGTGGACTGCTGCCTCGCCCTGATGCGGCCGGCATCGGAGTCCCGCACCTCCGGCGGGAGCCGGGACCTGCGGGCGCTGAAGGCGGCGGCCGAAAGCGGAGACGCCGACGCCCGGTACACGCTCGCCGTGTTTTACGAACAGGGCAGGGAGGTCCCGCGGGATTTCGAGAAATCGGCCTTCTGGTACCGCCGCGCGGCGGAACAGGGCCATGCGGATGCCCAGCACCGGTTCGGCCTGTTCTGCTACACGGGACGGGGTGTGCCGCAGGACTACAAGCTGGCCGAATACTGGTTCCGCGCGGCGGCGGAGCAGGGCCACGTGCTGGCCCAGTACAACCTCGGCGTGCGCTACAGCTACGGCCTCGGCACGGAGCGCGATCCTTCGCGGGCCGCCTACTGGTTCGAGCGGGCGGCGAAGCAGGAGCATCCGGACGCGCAGAACCACCTCGGCGTGATTTACCGGAACGGGCTGGGCGTCCCGCGGAACGATACCAAAGCGGCCTACTGGTTCGCGAAGGCGGCGGAGAAGGGCCACGCGACCGCGCAGTACAACCTCGGCGAATGCTATGAGTTCGGCCTCGGGGTCCGAAAGGACGCGGCGAAGGCCGTTTCCTGGTATGAAAAGGCATCCGTGCAGGGGAACAGCGATGCGCAGTTCCGTCTGGGCGTCTGCTATGAAAGAGGCGTCGGCACGGCGCAGGAGACGGACATCGCGGTCCGCTGGTTCCTGCGGTCGGCGGAGCGCGGCAATGCGGATGCGCAGAACAAGCTGGGGGAGTGCTGTTCCCGCGGCTTCGGCGTCGCCCGGAACGATCGTCAGGCCGGCGTCTTCTGGCAGAAAGCCGCCGCGAAGGGCCAGAAAAATGCGAAAGAACACCTCGGGTTCAAAAAAGAGGGCTGAAATTCGACCTGAAGGCAGAGCCGGAAGAGAGAACGGACTGCGCCCCGCTGATGCGGCCGCAATAGGCGGCTACACAGCGGGGCGCAGTCCGTTTGTTTTTTCGTCTCAGGGCGCGATGGAATGGATCAGAAAGAGGGCGGCCGCCTGCAGCATCAGGAGGACGGGGAGGCCGAGCATAAATTTCGGATGCCTGGTCTTATGACGTATGACCAGCATGACGGCCAGCATCGTCGGGGACCCCCCGAGGGCCGCCGCGAGCAGGAGCGTCCGCTCGGGGATCCGTCTCCGGCGGCGGATCGCCCTCCGCTTGTCGGAAATCGTGAGGGCCGCGGCGACAAGATTGATAATAATCAGGTAGATCGGACCGTATATATAGAAAGGCATGTACTACAGCCTTTCCCCGCAGTTCGGGCAGAAGCGGTCGCCGGGAGTGACCCGGGCGCCGCACCGCGGGCAGAAATGCGGCGCGGTCCCGGAGGCGACGCGGAACATGGCGGAGGGGTCGATCTCGGCCGAGGGGTCGCGTTCGATCCGCCGTCCCTCTTCGCGGGTCAGTTCGAAGACGGCGCCGCAGTTCGCGCAGGACACGAAATATCGCTTGCCGAAGCGGAAGAGCGGGATAAAAAAGAAAATAAACTGCCGGTAGGCGCACGTGACGACCCCCTCCGCCCCGTAGGTCCCGCAGCAGGGGAAATATCGGCACCTGCGTCGGCCGAGCTCGCGGGTGCCGCTGGTAACGGCGAAAAAGAAAAACATATTCAAGACCTCGATTCTTGCGGCGTGTCGCCGCAGCTAAGCCGCGCCTTCATTTGCAGCGGGGGAAAGAAAAACGTACCCGGTACGAAGAGTAAGCGCCTTTTCAATAGCAACTGCAGTCGTGATCGCCGTAGGCGCGTAAGGCATTTTAATGCCCCCGAAAGGAAGAAAAAATATGGTCATCCGGCTTTTCACCCGCCACAGCCTTTTTGTCTGCCTGTGTTTTTTGGTCGCCGTCATCGCGGTGACGATGGCGGTCAATTTCAACCGCGGAAGCGCGTCGGCGCTTTCCCAGGGAGCGGTTTCGTCGTCCGCCTCCGTCGCCTCCTCCGTTTCCAAGGCGCCGGCCGCCGCGAATACCTCCGCAAAGGAGATGCGGGCGGTTTGGGTGCCGTATATGAGCCTTTCCATGAGCGGGGAAAGCGACAAGAGCGAACAGGCTTTCCTGAAAAAATTCGATGCGATCGTCAGTACGGCGAAAAGCTGCGGCATGAACACGCTGGTCGTGCAGGTCAGGCCGTTCGGCGACGCGCTCTATCCCTCCTCCCTCTTCCCGTGGAGCCATGTGGTGGGGGGGACGCAGGGTGTCAACCCGGGGTACGATCCCTTGAAGGACATGGTGTCGGCAGCGCATGCGGCGGGGCTTGCGATCCACGCCTGGGTCAATCCGCTGAGAATCCAGGTCAGCGGCGTACCGTCCATCCTCGCGACCGGGAACCCCTACTATAAATTCCGAGCGAACGCTTCGCAGGCCGATTACGTCGTGGATTACCAGAACGGGAAGTATTACAACCCGGCCTACGCCCCGGTGAGGAAGCTGATTGCCGACGGCGTGGGGGAGATCGTGAAAAACTACGGCGTGGACGGCGTGCAGTTCGACGATTATTTTTACCCGACGCAGGACGCCGCGTTCGATCAGACGGCCTACGCCGCCTATCGCGCGCAGGCTTCCAAAACCGGGACGCCCCTCGCGCTTGCGGACTGGCGCCGCGCCAATATCGACGCGCTCGTTTCCGAGGTCTACCGCGCGGTGAAGGCCACCGGGAAAAACGTCCCGTTCGGCATCGCGCCGCAGGGGAACATCCAGAACGACCTCGGCATGGGGGCGGACGTCACGGCGTGGTGCGCCGCGCGCGGCTATGTGGACTATATCTGCCCGCAGCTGTATTACAATTTCGACAACCCCATCCTTCCGTACAACACCGCCGCCGAAAGCTGGCGCGCTCTGGTCAAAAACACGGGCGTAAAGCTGTATTTCGGTCTGGCGGTCTATAAAGCCGGCTCCGACGCGGACAGCGGGACGTGGCAGAAATCATCCGACATCCTCGCTTCGCAGGTCCAGTACGGCAGGAAGATCGCCTGCGACGGCTTTATGTTCTATTCCTGCGACTATCTGACGGGGGACCGGACGAAAGAGGAAGTGCAGAACGTGGTCAGGCTTTTAAACTGATCCCGCGGCGATTTCGCCCGCGCAGAAATCCTTCTCCGCCCCCGTGATGCGCACGGGGAGGATGCGGCCGCACAGGTCGCGCCCGGAGGGGACGCGGACGGGCGTATAGTTGGCCGTGTAACCTTCGTAGAGGTTTTGCGGATGCTTCCGCTCGAACAGCACGGGTTCCGTCAGCCCGACCTGGCGGGCCAGAAACGCCTGCCGGGTCCGTTCGGCCGCCCGGATCATCTCCGCGCTGCGCTCTTCGCCGACGCGCCGCGCGACCTGCCCCTCCATCTTCGCGGCCGCGGTTCCCGGCCGGCGGGAATAAACGAACACATGGACCTTGGCGAAGCCGATCTCCCGCTCGAACGCGAGGGATTGCCGGAACTCCTCCTCCGTCTCCCCCGGGAAGCCGACCATGATGTCCGTCGTGATCGCCGCGTTGGGGAACACGTCCCGCAGGTTTTTCACGATGGCGCGGTATTCGTCGGCCGTGTAGTGGCGGTTCATCCGCTTCAGCGTGGCGTCGCACCCGCTCTGCAGCGAGAGGTGGAACTGCGGGCAGAGCTTCGGCTGACGGCTGAGCCGCCGGATGACGGCGCTGTCCAGGCGCTCCGGCTCGAGCGAGCCCAGCCTGACCCTGGCAATGCTTTCTACTTTACAGGCCGTTTCCACCGCGTCGCAGAGCGTGAGGCCGGTCTCCTGCCCGTAGGCGGAAAGGTTGATCCCGGTCAGCACGGCTTCCCGGTATCCGTTTGCGGCGATCTGCTCGAGCTCGGCCATAAGATCGTCCATCGGCTTGGAACGGACCCTGCCGCGCGCGAAGGGGATGATGCAGTAGGTGCAGAAACGGTTGCAGCCGTCTTCGATTTTCACAAAGGCGCGGGTCCGCTCGAAAAAGCGGTCCACGCGCATGGGCTCGAAAAGATTCCCGTGGGGAGTGATGTCGACGACACGACGACGCGTGGCTAAAAAATCCTGAAGATCGGGGACCAGGGAAGAGCGGTTGGAATTGCCGAGGACGATGTCGGCTTCCGTCAGGCGTTCGGCTGCTTCCGGGAACGCCTGGGGCATGCAGCCCGCGAGGACGACGACGGCCCGGGGGTTTTCGCGCCGGGCCCTGCGCAGCGCCTGCCGGACCTTCCGGTCGCTTTCCGCCGTCACCGTGCAGGAGTTGATGATGACGACATCGCTTCCCGCCGCGCCGTCGCACGGGGAGTAGCCCGCCGCCGAAAGATCGCCCAGCATGGCCTGGGATTCGTATTGATTGACTTTGCATCCGAGCGTGATCACGGAAACTTTCATGGAGGCCTCACCTAAAAATTAGATATTTTGTTGCCGAAATGACGAAAATCTTATAGATATTTTACACATTGACCGACAGCCGCAAATGAACTATCCTTGTAAGGTCGAGGCAGACTGTTAAAACCAGGTTAAACACGGAGGGAATTGCCATGTATAAAACATCCATACTTTTGTCGAGTATCGAGGCAGTCAAAAAATTTGTGACGTTGACCAACAGTTATAGTTTTCCGGTAAGTCTGACGACAGACAGAGGGACGATCGATGCGAAATCGATCATGGGTATTTTCAGCATGGATTTGTCCAAGCCGCTCCAGATCGAAGTGGGTTCCGACACGGCCCCGGAAACGGATCGGGAAGAATTCGTGCGGCAGCTGCAACAGTTTAAATTTGTTCCTTCGGCCACCCATCCGTGAGGCGCAACGTCCGGCGTCGGCCGGACTTTTTTTATTTTCAGCGGCTTTCGTATTCCTGGGCAAGCCGGCTCCACCGCTGGAGCAGCCCGTCGTTTTCTTTTTTCAGCCCCTCGATCTGCGCGGAAAGATCGAGCGCGGATTCGTAATTGCAGGCCGTGCCCGGGTCGGAGAGCCGGCTCTCCAGCTCCCGCAGGGCCTTTTCGTTCGAGTCGATCCGCTCCTCCAGCCGCCCGAGTTTCGCTTTCTCTTTGCGGAGGGCGGCCTGCTGCTCTTTCCGCTTCTGATATTCGTTCTTGCCGGAGGGGCGCTCTTTTGCGGGCTGCGCCGGGCGCTGTTGCGCGGTTTCGGCGTATTCTTCGTAGCTCGACCCGCACAGGCGGGTGCCCGACGGGCCCAGCGCGTAGATCTTGCTCGCCAGCTTGTTGATCAGATAGCGGTCGTGCGAGACGATCAGCAGCGTCCCCTCGTAGCTCTGCAGCGCGTTTTCCAGCGCCTCGCAGGAGGGAATGTCCAGATGGTTGGTCGGCTCGTCGAGCAGCAGGAAGTTGTTGTCAGAAAGCATCAGGCGGAGCAGCAGGACCCTTGCCCGCTCTCCGCCGCTGAGGGCGGCCACGGGCTTGAACACGTCCTCCCCCTGGAACAGAAAGACAGCGAGGGCGCTGCGCACCTGGGTCTGGGTCATCTGCGGGTAGGAGTCCCAGATCTCGTCGATCACGGTTTTGTCCTCCCGCAGCCCGGCCTGCAACTGGTCGTAGTAGCCCACGTCGATCCCCGCCCCGAACCGGAACGAGCCCTCGTCGGGCGGATAGACCCCGAGCAGGATCTTCAACAGGGAGGTCTTGCCGCATCCGTTCGGCCCCAGCAGAAAGACGCGGTCCCCGCGGTGGATCTCCAGGTTCGCGTTCCGGAACAGCGTTTTTCCGTTGAAGCCGAGCGCCAGGTTTTCGGCGCTGAGCACGTCGTTGCCACCCCTCTGGCGGATGCCGAAGCGGAAACGGAACGTCCGGTCCTCTTCTTCCGGCTTTTCCAGCGTGCCTTCCAGACGGACGATCGCCTTCTTCTTGCTTTTGGCGGTCTTGTAGTTCCGCTCCTGGTTCCAGCGGCGCTGTTGTTCGACGATCCCGTTCAGCCGGTCGATCTCTTTTTTGGTGCCGTCGTACCGGCGTTTCGCGGAGAGCAGCCGCTCCTCCCGCTGGGCGAGATAAGCCGTGTAGTTCCCGCCGCATGCGGTCAGCCTGTGGTTCCGGAGCTCGAACGTGCGGCCGGTGGTGCGGTCCAGGAAAAAGCGGTCGTGCGAAATGACGATGTACGCGCCCGGAAAGGAACGAAGGTATTCCTCCAGCCATTCGATGCTCGAGAGGTCGAGATGGTTGGTCGGCTCGTCGAGGAGGAGAAGCCCGGCGCCGCCGAGGAGGAGCTTCGCGAGCTGCAGCTTGGCCCGCTGGCCGCCGCTGAGGGCGGAGACCGGGGCCGCCAGTTCGCCCTCAGCAAATCCAAGGCCCAGAAGGGCCGAGCGGGTCCGGCTGCGGAAGGTCAGCCCGCCCTCCCGCGCATAGAAGTCGTTCAGGGCCGCCTGCCTTTCCACGAGGGCGTCCTGGTCGCCGGACCGCTTCTGCAGTAGCTTCGCGGTCTGCTCCAGCTCCGCCTCCGTTTTCAGCAGCGGAAAGAAGACGGTCAGCACCTCGTCGTAGGCGCTGCGCTCCAGATTGCGGCAGACGTGCTGCTGCATATACCCGAGCTTCGCCTTTCCCGAAAGGCTGATCTCGCCCGAATCGGATGGCAGTTCCCCCGTCAGGATCTCAAAAAGAGTCGTTTTGCCGGACCCGTTGCAGCCGATCAGGCCGATCCGGTCGTTTTCCTGCACTTCAAAAGAAATATTCTGCAGAACGACATCCGCGCCGTACGATTTGCAGATGCCGCTCGCGCTGAGCAAAGCCATGATGATACCCCTCGTATGTAATCGCCGGCGGGCTGCGCCCGCTCTCGCGGCTATGTGCCAAAAGCATGCAGCATCGCCTGCTCTTCGCTATTATAGCGAAAGCGGGCCGTGAAATCAAGCCGGGCGCTTCAGAGGAATCTCCGCAGGGAGTCGATGTTCCGCTCTTCCGATTCGATATACCGTTCCACGAGCCAGCGCGCTTCGGGGTCTTCGTCGGGCGAGTTGTTCAGGGATCTGGAAAGGGTGTTGATCCCCGCCGTCGCTCCGCTGATCATCAGCCCGGCGAAACGGTCGGAGCCGCGGCGGATTCCGGACCCCACGCGGAAGGCGGTGTGCAGGGCCCTCTTGGCGGAGGGCTTGACTTTCCCCGGTGTCCTCTGCGATCGGTGCAGCAGGGCTTCCGACCGCCGCATGGCGCTGCGGTAGGTTTCGTTCTGCCGCTCGATCTGGCTGCGGAGCTCCCGGTCCTGAATCTTCGGCAGGACGATCTCGGCCGCTTCCATTCCCATCCGCGAGATCTGGTAGAGCTGATTCAGCATATTCGGCTTTCGCCCGCTTTCCCGCATGCGCGTCCCTCCCGTTGGACGACAGCACCGTCCATTTTAGTCATGCCCGGTTCGCCGCTTTTTAATCTGGACAATCCGGCGGTCCGGGAATATAATTGTCAGGAGGTGATTCTATGCAGACCGGCATTTCCACCGCGTGTCTGTACCCGATGCTTCTGGAGGAGTCGTTTGCCAAACTGGTTTCTCTCGGCTTCCGTTGCTTCGAGGTCTTTATCAATACCGACAGCGAGCTCCAGGAGCCGTATCTCAGACGGATCCGCCGGATGGCGGACAGCAGCGGAAGTGTGATCCGCTCGGTCCATCCTTTTACGTCGGGGTTTGAGAATTTTCTGCTGTTTTCGGAGTACCGGCGGCGGTATGCGGACAGCCTCGAATATTACAAGCGATATTTCCGCGCCTGCAATTTCCTCGGCGCGGATATTCTGGTCCTGCACGGCAGAAGAAGCGACCGGTGCACCATTTCCGACGAAGAATTTTTCGAGCGATATGCCGGGCTGTTCGCTTTGGGCCGGTCGTTCGGCGTGACCGTGGCCCAGGAAAACGTCAATCTTTTCAGTAGCGACGACCCGTCGTTTCTGCGCAGGATGAGGCGCGCCTGCGGGCGGGACTGCGCTTTTGTTCTGGACATCAAGCAGGCCGTGCGCGGCGGGGTGGACCCCTATGCGGTCTGCGCCGCGATGGGGGAGCGCATCGTCCACGTGCATATCAACGACAACAGCCCCTCTTCGGACTGCCTGCTTCCGGGCTTCGGGCGGATGGATTACGAAAGGCTGATGTCGATGCTGCGCGGATTCGGGTTTGACGGGAGTCTGATCATCGAAGTCTACCGCAAGAGCTTCGGAGGGCTGCACGAAATTCTGGAAGCCCGCGAAGTGGTGCAGAATCTTGCCGGACCCTCTTCCGGCGGCTGACCGTCTTTCGGCTTTGTTTTCATCCCCGCAGCTTTTCGATTTTCCCGCGCCGGAAGCGTATTTTTTTTCATAAGCTACAGATTTCACTTGATGTTTTTACCATAAAATGTTATATTTGTATAATAAAGATCGGCTGGAGGGATTGAGAAAATGAAGTGCCCGTATTGCGGCTATGGAGAGAGCAAGGTAATCGATTCCCGCCCTACCGACGAGGGAGAACGGATCCGAAGAAGACGCGAATGTCTGAAATGCTCGAAGCGTTTCACGACCTATGAAGTGATCGAGACGGTCCCGATCGTCGTGATCAAAAAGGATAAATCCCGGGAGACTTTCGATCGGAACAAGCTGCTGAACGGTCTGCTCCGCGCGTGCGAGAAGCGCCCCGTCTCCATCGAGGTGCTCGAGCAGATCGTGGACGAGATAGAGGGCATGCTCCAGAATTCGCTCGACCGGGAGGTGCCTTCCAGTCTGATCGGGAAATACGCGATGGAAAAGCTCAAGAACGTGGACGAAGTGGCCTACGTCCGCTTTGCTTCGGTCTACCGCCAGTTCAAGGACATCAACACGTTCATGGAGGAATTGAGCCGCCTGATGAAGAACAGAAAATGATCCGTAGGGTCGCAGTCTTCTGCCAGCCGCCTTTTCACCGGGCGGCTGTTTTTGCGGGCGGCGTAAACGAGCCAAAGTTGCGGCCCGCCGCAGGCGCTTAAGGTGCCAGGTGCCCTCCGCGCTGAACGGCGGGGTTTGCCCGCGGCGGTCTGCCGAATTTATGTACGGCATGTTTCCGCACTGTAAAAAGTGTCAATCCTCTGTTTGGAAAGGCCGAAAGACTTTACTTTGCCCGGATGTTATTGTAAAATATAAAAATCGGAGAGTGCCGAAAAAACTTGTCGGGCGCCGAAAAATCGCGCGGCTTGATCCACAGCCTGAATGGAACGGGAGTGTTTGAAATTTGCAGCCGAAATATAAACGGGTCCTGCTGAAATTGAGCGGGGAAAGCCTTGCCGGAACCAGGACGCACGGGATCGACTTCGATACGGTCCTGAGCATCTGCCGGCCGATCCGGGACGTGTCCCGCATGGGGGTCCAGATCGGCATTGTGGTAGGCGGGGGGAACTTCTGGCGGGGGCGTTCCAGCGGAAAGATGGACCGGACGCGCGCGGACCACATGGGCATGCTGGCGACGACCATCAACGCCCTCGGCGTCGCGGACGCCCTCGAGCAGCTGGGCCTCGACGTGCGGGTGCAGACCGCCATCGCCATGCAGCAGATCGCGGAGCCGCATATCCGCAACCGGGCCGTCCGCCATCTGGAAAAGGGCCGGGTGATCGTTCTGGGGTGCGGCACGGGCAATCCGTTTTTCTCGACGGACACGGCGGCCGCGCTCCGGGCCGCGGAGATCGACGCGGACATCATCCTGAAGGCCACGATGGTGGACGGCGTGTACGACAGCGACCCCAGAAAGAATCCAAACGCCGTCAAGTTCGACGAGATCACGTACCTCGACGTGCTCAACAAGAACCTGCGTGTCATGGACAGCACGGCCGCGGCCCTGTGCAGGGAGAACCACATCCCGATCCTTGTGTTCAGTATTTCCGACCCGGAGAATATCGTCCGGGCGGTTTGCGGAGAGAAGATCGGCACGATTGTGAAGGAGGAATTGCAATGAAAGAGATCCTGACGGGCGCGGAAGACCACATGAAGAAGAGCATCCGCGTGCTTCTGGGGGACTACGGCGCCGTGCGGGCGGGCAGGGCGAATCCCGCCGTACTTGACAGAATCCGGGTCAACTACTACGGCACGCCGACCCCGATCAACCAGCTCGCGGCCATCTCGGTCAGCGAGGCGCGCGTGCTCACCGTCCAGCCGTGGGACATCTCGTCCTGCCGCGCCGTGGAAAAGGCGATCGAGACTTCGGACCTCGGCATCAATCCGCAGAGCGACGGCAAGGTGATCCGCCTGGCCTTTCCGCCGCTTTCGGAAGAGCGCCGGCGGGACCTCGTCAAAGAGATCAGCAAGATGGCGGAGGAATGCAAGGTGGCCGTCCGCTCCGTCCGCCGCGAGGCGATGGAAAAACTGAAGGCCCAGAAGAAGAATTCCGAAATCACGGAGGACGAACTCAAGCAGGCCGAGAAAAAGACGCAGGAATTGACGGACCGGTACTGCAAGGAAGCCGACGAGGCTTTCGAGACCAAGAAAAAGGAAATTCTGGAGATATAAGCAAATGACAGAGAGGGTTTTACCCAGGCATCTCGGCATTATCATGGACGGAAACGGCCGCTGGGCGAAGAAACGCGGGCTGCCCCGCACGGCGGGGCACGCGGCCGGAGCGGCCGTATTCAAAACCATCACGCGCTACTGCAGCCGGATCGGCATTCCGTACCTCACCGTCTATGCGTTCTCCACGGAAAACTGGCGGCGCCCTCAGCAGGAAGTCCTCGCGCTGATGGGCCTGTTCAAGCAATACCTGCAGGATGCGTTGATCAATTTTCTGGATGAAAACGTGAAGGTCCGGTTTCTGGGCGACACGACCGCCTTCGACCCCCAGTTGCGGGAACTGATCGCAAAGGTGGAACACGTCTCCGAGAACCGGACCGGCATGGTGCTCAACATCGCGCTGAATTACGGCGGCCGGGCGGAGATCGTGCGCGCGGTCGGGCTTTTGCTGCACGACATCCGCAGCGGCACGCTTTCGGCGGACGCGATCGGCGAGAAGGCCCTCTCCGACCGGATGTATACGGCGGGCGAGCCGGACCCTGACCTCATCATCCGCACCAGCGGGGAAAGGCGCATCTCGAATTTCCTGCTCTGGCAGTCGGCCTACGCGGAATTCTGCGTGACGGATGTGCTGTGGCCGGATTTTAAACCGAAAGACCTTGAACGCGCGCTGAGCGACTATGCCACTCGAAACAGGCGCTTTGGAGGGATTTAATTTGAAAGCGAGGGTTATTTCCGCCTTTACGCTGGCTTTTTTTCTTTTGGCGATCGTCGTCTTCAACAGCTCTTTTCCCCTCGCTTTGAACATCGCGATTGCGGTCGTCTCTTTTCTCGGCGTTTACGAGATTCTGACCGCGCTCGGTTTCCTGAAAAATTATATTCTGATGGTGCCGTCCTTGGCTTTTGCGGCTGTTTTCCCGTTTCTGGAAACGTCTCTGCTGCGAGAAACGGGATATTTTTTATACACCGCGATCCTGTTCGCCGGGCTGATCGTCTACCATTCCAGGGTGACGTTCCGCGAAGTCGGCGTCGTCTACAGCATGTCGCTGATGATCCCCACGGCGCTCGAGACGCTGGTGGAACTGCGCGCCCTGGGCGGGCCGCACGGCATGTTCTATGTGCTGATCGGCATTTTTTCGGCGTGGGTCTCCGACATGGGGGGCTTTTTCGCGGGGCACCTGTTCGGCAGGCACCCGCTCTGCCCGAACGTCAGCCCGAAAAAGACGGTCGAGGGGGCGGCCGGTTCCTTCGTGCTGAACACGGCCGCGATGTTGCTGGCGGGGGTGCTGTTTCAGCACTTTTACGCGAACAGCGTCAAAGTCTCCTTCCCGACGCTGATCGTCGTCGGCGTCGGGGGCACCGTGCTCTCCATCCTCGGCGACCTGAGCTTTTCGCTCATCAAGCGAAGCTGCCATATCAAGGATTTCAGCGAGATCATCCCGGGGCACGGCGGAATCCTCGACCGCTTCGACAGCGTGATCTTCGAGGCGCCCTTCGTCTTTCTTCTGGTGCAGGTTTCTCCGATCGTAAAATGACGGACGGCGACCCGCCGTCTTCCGCAATATTGTGTTAAAACGGTGAATACTAATGAAACAATCCTTATCCATTTTGGGCTCGACCGGTTCGATCGGGACGCAGACGCTCGACGTGGCACGGGGCCTCGGCATTCGCGTCTGCGCGCTGGCCGCGAACCGGAACGTCGATCTTCTGGAGCGCCAGATCAGGGAGTTCCGGCCCTCCCTGGCGGCGGTTTACGACAAGCGGGCGGCGGAACGGCTGAAGACCGCCGTGGCCGGCCTTCCGGTCAGGGTCGTGCAGGGCATGGACGGCCTGTGCGAGGCCGCATCCGTGCCGGAAGCGGACCTCGTCTGCAATTCCGTGGTCGGTATGGTCGGCCTGAAGCCAACGCTTGCGGCCATCCGCGCCGGCAAAGACGTGGCGCTCGCCAACAAAGAGACGCTCGTGGCCGGCGGGGCGCTCGTGATGGACGCCGCGCGGAAAAACCGCGTCACCATTTTTCCGGTGGACAGTGAGCACTCCGCCGTTTTTCAGTGCCTGCAGGGATGCCCGGAAAAGAAGGCCCTCAAACGGATCATCCTGACCGCCTCGGGCGGACCTTTTTTTGGCTGGACCGCCGAGCGCCTGCGCACGGTGACGCCGGAACAGGCCCTGTGCCACCCCAACTGGAAGATGGGAAAAAAGGTCACGGTCGATTCCGCCACCATGATGAACAAGGGCCTCGAGATCATCGAGGCGTCGTGGCTGTTCGATCTACCGGCGTCGAAGATCGACGTTCTCGTCCAGCGGGAGAGCATCGTCCATTCCATGATCGAGTACGAAGACAATTCCGTGATCGCGCAGCTCGGCGTTCCGGATATGCGCCTTCCGATCCAGTACGCCGTCACCTGGCCGCAGCGGTTTCCGTCGCCGGTCGGCCGGCTGGACCTCGCCGCGTGCGGCTCCCTGACCTTTGCGCAAGCGGACGAAAAGACGTTCCTCTGCCTCGCCGCGTGCAAGAAGGCGCTCGCCCGCGGCGGCCTCGCCCCGGCGGCGGCGAACGGGGCGAACGAAGCGGCCGTGAAGCTCTTTTTGAACCATGAGATTTCTTTCCCCGACATCGGCCGCCTGGTCACGTCCGCGATGGAGCGCCAGCCGGACGCGGAGGGGCCCCTGTCGGTCGAAGAGATTGAAGCCGCCGACGCCGAAGCGCGCAGCTTTGTGCTGAAAAGCGCCGGCAAATGTTGAGGTGATTTGTGATTATCCGGGTTATTCTGATCGTTATCGCGGTTCTTCTGTTTGGATTCATGATCTTCATCCATGAATTCGGGCATTTTTTCACGGCAAAGCTCTGCGGGATCCGCGTCAACCAGTTTTCCATCGGCATGGGGCCGATCCTGTTTCACAGGCAGAAGGGGGAGACCGATTACGAGCTGAGGCTCCTGCCCATCGGCGGCTTCTGCTCGATGGAGGGCGAGGATGAGGGCAGCGACGACTCCCGCGCTTTCAGCAACAAGCCGGTCTGGAAAAGGATCCTCGTCATCGTGGCGGGCGGCGTGATGAACCTGCTGTTCGGCCTTGTGCTCATGATGCTGCTGCTCGGCCAGCAGAGGGCCTTTTCCTCCACCACCATCTCCCAGTTCGCCCCGAATTCCGCGCTTCAGGCAGCCGGCCTGCAGAAGGGCGACACCTTCGTTTCGGTCGATCATTACCGCATCTACGGGGATAAGGACCTCTCTTTTGCGCTGGCGACGGCGGACCCCGCGTCGGTCGATATCGAGGTCATGCGGAACGGGACGCTGCACTCGTTCCCGAACGTCAAGTTCAATATGCAGCAGGTGAGCGGCAAGGAGTATATCACGCTGGATTTTTACGTGAAGCCGATCCAGAAGAACTTCGGCTCGCTGATCGCAAAATCCGGGCAGGACATCGTCTCCACCGTGCGGCTCGTGTGGTACAGCCTCGTGGGGATGCTGACGGGCCGGTTCGGCTTCAAGGATATGGCCGGCCCGGTCGGCGCGGCGGACGCCGTGGGGCAGGTCATCACGGCCGGCCTGAAAGAGAGCTTCGTCGCCGGCCTGAACAACGTGCTGAACATCATGATGATGCTGACGGTCAACCTCGGCGTGCTGAACCTGGTGCCGTTCCCGGCGCTCGACGGCGGCAAGCTGCTGTTTCTTCTGATTGAGGCCGTGCGCCGCAGGCCGATCCGCGAGCAGTACCAGGGGATGGTGGAGACCATCGGCTTCTGTCTGCTGATGGGCTTTATGGTCGTGATCACCTACAGCGACATCCTGCGCCTGTTCACCGGAAAGGGGCTGGGCGGATGATGCGGAAATCCAGAAAGATCATGGTCGGCTCCGTGCCGGTGGGCGGCGGCGCCCCCGTGACGGTCCAGTCCATGCTGAATACCCCGGCGGACGACATCGCGGCCGGCGTCCGGCAGGCGCAGTCGCTTGCCGCCGCCGGCTGCGACATTCTCCGCGCGGCGGTTCCGGACCGGGCCGCCGTCGCGCTGATCCCCGCGTTGAAGCGGGCCGTCGGCATCCCGATCGTCGCGGACATCCACTTCGACTACCGGCTGGCGCTTGCCGCCGCCGAAGCGGGGGCGGACGCCATCCGCATCAATCCGGGCAATATCGGCTCCGGCGAGAGGGTCCGGGCCGTCGCCGACGCCTGCCGCGAAAGGGGCATCCCGATCCGCGTCGGCGTCAACTCCGGCTCCGTCCGGAAATCCATCCTCGCGAAATACGGCGGCCCCACGGCGCAGGCCCTGGCCGAAAGCGCGCTTTCCCACGCGTTCCTGCTGGAAAAATGCGGCTTTACCGGTCTGGTCCTCTCCATCAAGTCCTCCGACGTGAACGCCATGATCTCCGCGAACGAGATGATCGCCAAGCGGTGCGACTATCCGCTCCATCTCGGTGTGACCGAGGCGGGGAGCGAGCATATCGGCGTCGTGAAGTCGGCGATCGGCATCGGCTCCCTGCTGCGCGCGGGCATCGGCGACACCATCCGCGTTTCCCTGACGGCGGACCCGGTGCGGGAGGTGGAGGCCGGGATCGACATCCTCAAGGCGCTCGGTCTGCGGAAGGGCGTCCGGATCATTTCCTGTCCGACCTGCGGCAGGACACGCATCGACCTGATCCCGATCGAGCGGGAGGTGGAACGCCGCCTCGCCGGCTGCAAAAAGGACATCACGGTCGCCGTGATGGGGTGCGCCGTGAACGGGCCGGGAGAAGCGCGGGAGGCGGACGTGGGGATCGCGGGCGGCGACGGCTGCGGCCTGATCTTCCGGAAAGGGGAGATCGTCCGCCGCGTGCCGGAAGACAGACTGGTCGAAAGCCTGCTCGAAGAGATCCAAAATCTGTAAAGGAAGCCTTTGCGTGAAAAACTTCGGCGATTTTTTCGGTTCCTACATAACAACATCCGACCTGCCGGAAAAGATCCGCAGCGGAGAGATCCTTTCGCTCCATATCGATACCGACAGCCGGGCCCTGACGACGCAGGTCCGCTTTTCTTCTCTGGTGGAGCGTCCGCAGCTCTACAATCTGGAAAGCCGCCTTTCGGAGTGCGAATCCCTCCGCCTGGCGCGCGCCCTGGTGCACCCCAGGTTCCCGGAGGATTGCTTTTCCCTCTCTTATTACCCCAGCCTGGTCATGGAGCTCAGACGGCGCGACGCCAGCATCAACGGGACTTTGAAGGACTCCGCGCCGCGCCTCGACGGAGACGACGGCCTTGTGATCACGCTGAGCCACGGGGGCCTGGAGGTGCTTCTGGCCCGCCACGCGGACCAGGCGTTTTCCCGGCTGATCCGGGAGGAATTCGGGCTGCGCCTTCCGGTTCGGTTCGACGGCGTGACGGCGGTCCGGGAGGAGGACCGGGTCTACATCGAAAAAAAGCAGCGGCAGGAGGAAAAGCTCCGCAGGCGGGCGGCCGCCGAGTCCGCCGGGGCCGGGGAAGCCGCCGGGAGGAAACCCGGGGCCGCACCCCGCACCATCAGCGTGCGAAAGGACGAAACGCTCTTTCCCGCTTTCGTCCCGGGCAGCGCGAGGGAACTGTACGGGCGGGTCCCGAAAGACAAGACGATTCCAATCTCCAAAATCACGCCGGACATCGGCAGCGCCACGATCTGGGGCGAAATTTTTTCCGCCGAGCAGCGGGAGACGCGCGACAGACAGAGAAAGATCTACTCCGTCAGCATCACGGATTATACGGGCTCCATCACCCTGAAGATCATCGAGACGGTGGACCGCTGCAGGATGCTGGACACGCTCGCGAAGGGGATGTCCGTCCTCGCGCGGGGGGACGTGGAATACGACAAATACGACCATGAGATCGTGCTCCGCCCGAGATCCATCGCGCCGGTGGAGCAGGTCAAAGTGGCGGATACGGCCGAAAAGAAGCGCGTGGAACTGCACATGCACACCAGCATGTCCGCGATGGACGGCGTGAGCCCCGCCGCCGACCTGATCGATCGCGCGGCGGAATGGGGCCACAGCGCCGTCGCCATCACCGACCACGGCGTGGCGCAGGCGTTTCCGGACGCGATGAACGCCGCCGAGAGCCTTGCGAAAAAGGGGAAGCCGATCAAGGTGCTCTACGGCATGGAGGCCTATTTCGTCAACGACCTCGTGCCGGCGGTCAAGGGCAGAACGGACAAGTCCCTTCACGACGAGCTGATCGCGTTCGACCTCGAGACGACCGGCCTCAGCCCGGCCGGCGACCGCATCACCGAAATCGGCGCGGTCCGCTTGAAAGACGGCAAAATCGCCGACTCGTTCGACACCTTCGTCGACCCGGAGCGGCCGATCCCGGAGAAGATCACGCAGCTCACCAGCATCACGGACGACATGGTGAAAGGCGCACCGAAAGAAAAAGACGCGCTCGAAGCGTTTTTCCGGTTCTGCGGGGCGAACGTCGCCTGCGGGGCGAACGTCGCCTGCGGGGAGGGCGCCGTG
>DAINSB010000007.1:0-32207 GCA_036741535.1 Caproicibacter sp.
CGGTGGGAAGAGATCCCACGAGAACCGGATTTCGGCAGACGACCATGACGAGGATGGATTTCAGAATTAGGAGTGAAGAAAAATGGAGAACGCAAAGGTTTATTTTACAGATTTTCGCACGATTCCTTTCGGCGACGGACTGCCCACCAAGCTGAAAAAGCTGATCAAAAAGGCCGGCATCGGGCAGATGGATCTGGACGGCAAGTTCGTCGCCATCAAGATGCATTTCGGCGAGCTTGGGAACGTCAGCTATCTGCGTCCCAATTACGCGAGGGCCGTCGTGGACGTGGTGAAGGAACTGGGGGGCAAGCCCTTTCTGACCGACTGCAACACCATGTACCCCGGCAGCCGGAAGAACGCCCTCGAGCATCTGGAATGCGCGTGGGAAAACGGCTTCACGCCGCTGACCGTGGGATGCCCCGTGCTGATCGGCGACGGGCTGAAGGGCACCGACGACATCGCGGTACCCGTCGCGGGCGGGGAATATGTGAAGGAGGCCAAAATCGGCCGGGCCATCATGGACGCGGACGTGTTCATCAGCCTGACCCATTTTAAGGGGCACGAGACGGTCGGCTTCGGCGGCACCCTCAAAAACATCGGCATGGGCTGCGGGTCCCGCGCCGGAAAAAAAGAACAGCACAGCAACGGCAAGGCGAGCATAGACCCGCGGCTGTGCCGGGGCTGCCGCCGGTGCGAGAAGGAATGCGCCAACGGGGGCCTGGTGTTCGACGCCGACGCCAAAAAAATGACGGTCGACCGGGAAAACTGCGTGGGCTGCGGCCGGTGCCTCGGCGCGTGCAATTTCGACGCGATCTCGTTCGGCGACAGCGCCGCCACCACACTGCTGAACTGCCGCATGGCGGAATACGCCAAGGCGGTCGTGGACGGCCGCCCCCATTTCCATATCTCCCTCGTGGTGGACGTGTCCCCCAACTGCGACTGCCACGGGGAAAACGACGCGCCCATCCTGCCGGATGTCGGCATGTTCGCGTCTTTCGACCCGCTGGCGCTGGACCAGGCATGCGTGGACGCCTGCCTGAAGGCGCAGCCGCTGCCGGGCAGCCAGCTGACCGACCATCTGGCAAAGAAAGGCTTCGTCGACCGGCACGACAATTTTCTCAACTCCGCCCCCGACTCCGAATGGCGCACCTCGCTGGAGCACGCGGAGAAGATCGGCCTCGGCACCCGGAACTACGAGCTGATCACCGTAAAATAAGCGAAAACGAACCCCGGCGAAAGTGGCCCACCCGCCGGAACGCCTCGGCCATCCCTCTCCGGCGGAAGCTAAATTTTCGACCGTCCGGCTGAAAATCTCAATTTTCCATATTTTCAGCCGAGATGTTGTTATATAAGACGCAGATAGATTTTTTTATCTCTCTATCCTGTATTCCGCCAAAATCATCCTGAAAATCTGGAGATGCTCCCCATTGAATTTTCCCGCCTTCTACGGAATCCTGCTGACCGCCGTCTGCGGCTGCACGCTCATCTGCAACATGTACGCGACGAGGGGGAACTACAAAACGCCGATCAACCGGCTTTTCACCGCGCTCGGGCTGTGCCTGGCGATCTGGTCGGTCGGCTCCGCCGTCGCGCTCGCCGCCCTGACGCAGGCCGTCAGTCTGGCCGGTCGCCGCATCGCCTCCGTGGGCTGGGGGCTCGCGCCCGGATTCTTGCTGCATTACGCCGTCCTTCTGACGGGGGAAGAGAAACTCCTCGCGAAAAAACGGCTGTGCGCCCTCCTTTATCTGCCCGGGATCGCGACGGTCGCCGCATTTTCCGTCCTGCCGCTCTTCGGCCTCAACGAGGACCGTCCGGTCCGGACCAATCTGGGATGGGTCGGCACGGCGGCAGGCCCGTGGCATGTTTTTCTCTGCTGTTACGCCGCCGTGTTCCTGCTCTGCACGGCCGTTCTGCTGGCCCGGTGGGGGAAAAGCGGCGCGAAAGACGCGGACAGCCAGGCGCGGATCCTGCTTCTGGCGGTCGGCTTGTTCGCCGTGCTTGAAATCTGCCTGGACGGCATCCCCCGGATCTTCCACAGGACCGCGCCGCAGATCTCGGCCCTCTTCACGCTCCCGCCGATCTTTGCGACCGCATACTGCGTGGAGCACTACGGTCTGATGCGGGAAAGCTCCGCGGCCGGCGACGAAATCATTTTGAAAGACAGCAGGCGGAAGGACCTCTACCGCTATCTGAGCATCGCCTGCCTCCTCGGCGGCACGGCGGCCGCGCTGGCAAGGAACCTCTTCGCGGCCGGATCGGAACGGCGCCTGACGCTTCTCTTCGCGCTCCTGCTGATCCTGTTCGGGATCTACACCCGGCTCGTCAGCCGGGTCAAGCGGGACGAGGCCCTGAAAGAGACGCTCGTCGCCGCCGTTCTGACCGTTCTGATCCCCGCCGCGACCTGGTGGCTGACAATCTCGGTGCGGGGCGCGCTGTGGGCGGTCATCTTTCCCCTGATCATCCTCTGCCTGCTGTTCAACAGGAAAATCATCCTGACGACGGTAATTTTCATGTCCATCCTGACGCAGGCCCTCCTGTTCGCGATGCAACCGGCGACGGTCAGGGCCGACGGCTGGTCCTATCTGATCAGGGCCCTCCTCATCTGCGCGGCGGGCGGCCTTTCGTACTACGTCAACCGCGTCTACATGCAGCGCCTGCGGGAAAATTCCGCCTACATGGAATCCCGCGCCCTGATCGCGAGGATCTCGAAAGGCTTCATCTCCGTCAACGCGGATAACTTCGACGCCCTGTTTCAGGACATGCTGCGGCAATGCAGCCTCCACATCCGCTGCGACAAGTCCTTCGGCATCCTGATGGACGCGGACGGCGAATCGGTCGATTATTTCAGGGCGTGCCCGCCGGCCGGGACGGACACTTCCTCGGAGGAGTTCAAGCGCGGTTTCGCGGAAATACGCGCGTTTTTCGCGCGGCAGTTCCGCAGCAAGAGCATGTACGTGCTGACCGACACGGAAAAGCTGACCGAAGCGCAGGCCGCCCTGAAAAAGAACCTGCTGAGCAAAGGCGTCAAAAGCGCGGTGTGTCTGCCGATCAAGCGGGAGGGGGACCTCGTCGGCTTTCTGGCGTTCGGCTCGTCCCGCCCCATTCGGCAATGGAACCTGCACGCCCTCTCTTCCCTCGAGATCATCGCGAACACGGTTGCCGATGCCGTGGCGAAGCTGCATGCCGAACGGGAGATCCGCTTCATCGCCTATCACGACCAGCTCACCGGCCTGCCGAATCGCCTGCTGTTCCGGGAGGCGCTGACACAGGCCCTCCGGGCGGCGGAAAAAGACGGCACGATGGTCGGCGTGGTGTTCCTGGACCTGGACTCGTTCAAGTCGGTCAACGACACGCTGGGCCACGACATGGGCGACCGGCTGCTGGCCGAAGTGGCGAAAAAAATAACCACAACGGTGGGCGGCCGGAATACGGTCTCCCGCTTCGGCGGCGACGAGTTCGTCCTTCTGCTGACCGGGCTCGCGGGGCCGGAAGAGGTCCCGCCGGTGCTGCAGAAGCTGATCGATCTGATCCACCGGCCCGTCTTTCTGAACGGGCAGGAATTTTTCGTCACCTCCAGCGCCGGCGCGGCGATGTTCCCTTTCGACGGGAAGGACGCCGACTCCCTCATCCGCTATGCGGACATGGCGATGTACGCCGCGAAAAAGCTCGGCAAGGACCGGTACGCGCTCTGCTCCCCGGCGATCAAGGAAAAAGAGCTGGAGCAGGTGAAGCTGACCAACCTCCTCTACCGGGCGCAGGAAAGGGATCAGCTTCTGCTGTATTACCAGCCGCAGGTCAACGTCATCACGCACGCCATCGTCGGCATGGAGGCGCTGCTGCGCTGGAATCTCCCCGGACGGGACGGGCTGGTCAGCCCCGCGGTGTTCATCCCCCTGGCGGAAAAGACGGGCCTGATCCAGCCCATCGGCGAATGGGTCCTGCGCCAGGCCTGCCTGCAGGGCCAGAAATGGCGCGGCATGGGCCTCCCGAGCATCCGCATGGCGGTGAACGTGTCCCTTCTGCAACTTCGCAATCCCGATTTCTGCACGGTCGTGGCCACGGCGCTGGAGCAGTCCGGGCTGCCGGCCGGGCTGCTGGAGCTGGAGATCACCGAAAGCGTCGCGAACAGCTGCCTCGACAACATGGCCGAGATCCTCGCCCGCCTGAAAGCCCTCGGCGTGAAACTCTCCATCGACGACTTCGGCACGGAGTACTCTTCGCTCGGGCGCCTGCGGAAACTGCCCGTCGACAGCCTGAAAATGGACATCCAGTTCGTGCGCGGCATCGAGGGAAACGAGCGGGACAAAGCCATCACCAAAGTCATCATCACCCTCGCGAAGAGCCTGAACCTCCGCCTTACGGCCGAAGGGGTCGAAACGAAACCGGAGCTGGATTTCCTGAGCCAGCGGATGTGCGACGAGGTGCAGGGCTATTACTACTACCGGCCGATGCCGGTGGAGGAAGCGGAACAGGTGCTGCGCGCCGGCGTGTAGGACACCTCTTCCCCGCGCCGGCGGTAGAACCAGACCCGCTCCCGGTAGGAAGCCGCCCTCGGGTCGGTCTTCAGCAGGTCGAAGAATTCCGGATGCCCGAACGCGTGCATCGGGACCACGTGGTCCGCGCCGACGGTCTCCATGAAAAAGCCGATCCCGAGCAGCGCGTCCTCCTCCTGCCTGGGGTCCACCGGCAGGAACGCGAGGTTGATCTTTTCGCCCTTCAGCTTTTCGACCTCCCGTTTGTAGTCTCGCTCCATCCGTCGGTTTTCCGCGTCCGAGTTCTCTTCCCATTTCCACCAGTTGAGGTCGCCGGCGTGATAGACGCAGAACCCGTCGGCCTTGACAAGAAAGGCGACGCCCTCGTCGGTGGACTGCAGCGTGCGGACGGTCAGGCCGTCGAGGCTGCGGGTCTCGCCGGGGCGCATGCGCTCCGCCGGGCCGTCCGCGGGGATGTCGTCGGAGAGCACATAGCGGATGTCCGGGATCTTTTCCCGCCAGTCGAACACGACGCTGCTGTAGTGGTCCGGGTGGCGGTGCGAAGCGAAAACGACGGTCTGCTTCCCCGCAAGCTCGGCGGGGTCGACGACGCCCTCCGAGAGGCCCGCCCCGCGCGGCGTGTCCTGATAGTAGTCGAAGATCAGAAAACGGGACGGGGTCTCCACGGCAAACGAACTGTGATACAGATACGTAACTTTGATATTCACCCTAAACGCCTCCATGCCCGCATGATACCACCCCGGCGAAGGAAAAACAAGGCGGCGTGTCGCCGCGGCCAATGCCGGGCAGGCTCAGCCTGCCCGCCGCTGCACGGCTTTAATGAGCTCGACCACCGGGACGATCAGGGCGGAGATGCCGAGCGCCGCCAGATACTGCGGGACCGGAAGATCGACGAGCGAAAACGCAGAGGCGGCCGGCGGGAACTCCACCATCGCAAAGGTCAGCGCCACGGCGAGCAGGACCGAGCCGATGAGGTAGCGGTTCTCGGTGTGCAGGGTGAAGATCGACCCCCGCTGCGACCGCATGTTGCAGGCGTGGAAGACCTCGGAAAGCGACATCACGAGGAACGCCATGGTCATGCCGGAGGCCGTTCCGTCCCGCGCCCCGAGAAAATAGCCCCACAGCGTGAGCGCCGCGATGCCGACGCCCTGGTACAGGATGTCGTACCCGACCCCGCCGGCGAAGAGTCCCTCCTCCCTGCCGCGCGGGCTGCGCCGCATGATGCCGCGCTCCGCCGCTTCCATGCCGAGCGCCACGGCGGGGAGGCTGTCGGTGATCAGGTTGATCCAGAGGATATGGATCGGCCGCAGGAGCTGGAAGCCGACCATGGTGGCGCAGAAGACCGCCACCACCTCGCTGAGGTTGGAGGAGAGCAGGAACTGGATGGCCTTGCGGATGTTGTCGTAGATGCGGCGCCCCTCCTCGACCGCGGAGACGATCGTCGCGAAATTGTCGTCGGCCAGCACCATGTCGGACGCGTTTTTGGCCACGTCCGTGCCGGTGACTCCCATGCCGGTGCCGATGTCGGCGGTCTTGAGGGCGGGCGCATCGTTCACGCCGTCGCCGGTCATGGCCGTCACCATGCCCCTTCCCTTCCACGCCTTGACGATGCGCACCTTATGCTCCGGCTGGACGCGGGCATAGACCCCGTATTCCGGCACCTTGGCCAGCAGCTCCTCGTCGGACATCTCCTCGAGGTCCGCGCCCGTCGCGACCTCCTCGCCGGAGCGGATCAGCCCGAGCTCCCTTGCGATCGCGGTCGCCGTGTCCCGGTGGTCGCCGGTGATCATGACCGGGCGGATGCCGGCTTTCCGGCACTCCTCCACCGCCGCGGCCGCCTCCGGCCGCACGGGGTCGATCATGCCGAACAGCCCGACGAAGACCAGATTGTTTTCAAGCGCCCCCGGCGAAAAATCCGCCGGCTTTTCCGGGTGGAGCCGGAACGCCGCCGCCAGCACGCGGAGCGCCCCGGCCGCCATGCGGCTGTTTTCCCCGAGCACGCTTTGGCGGAGGTCGTCGGTGAGCGGCACGGTTTTGCCGTCCGTCCAGATGCCGGTGCAGAACCGGAGCACTTCGTCCGGCGCCCCCTTCGTATACTGCACGAAGCCCCCCTCCGGATTCCGGTGGACCGTGCTCATCATCTTGCGCACGGAATCGAACGGCGCCTCGCCGACGCGCGGATATTGAGCGGAGAGGGCGTTTTTGTCGATCCCCCGCTCCCGCGCGAACGCGACGAGCGCGTTTTCCGTCGGCTCGCCCATGATCTTCCCGTCGTGCGAGATCTGCGCGTCGCTGCACAGCGCCCCCGCGCGGGCGAGAAGCTGCCGGTCGCCGTAGGAATCCACGACGGTCATGCGGTTCTGCGTCAGCGTGCCGGTCTTGTCGGTGCAGATCACCTGCGTGCAGCCGAGCGTCTCCACGGCGGTCAGCCTGCGGATGATGGCCTTGCGCTTCGAGAGGTTGGTGACGCCAATGGACAGCACGATGGTGACGACGGCCGAAAGCCCTTCCGGCACGGCCGCCACGGCCAGGCTGATCGCGAGCATGAAGGTGTTCAGCACGGCGACCGCGCTGAAATCCCCGCCGCGGAGCAGGCTGAAGACAAAGACGAACGCGCAGATGGTGAGGACCCCGATGCTGAGCATGCGGCTGAGCCCGTTGAGCTTCTGCTGCAGCGGCGTGGCCTCTTTCTTGGCCTTCGCCAGCGTGTCGGAAATCTTCCCCATCTGGGTGTGAAGGCCCGTCGCCGTGACGACGCCGGACCCGCGTCCGTAGACGACGCTGGTGCCGAGGTACGCCATGTTCCTCCGGTCGCCGAGCGGGACCGCCTGTCCCGCATCGGCGCCCAGGGCGCCGACGGCTTTCTCGACCGGGAGCGACTCGCCCGTCAGGACGGATTCGTCCGTCTTCAGGCTCGCGGACTCGAACAGGCGGAGGTCGGCCGGCACCGAATCGCCCGCCTCCAGCAGGACGACGTCCCCCGGGACCAGCCGGCGGGAATCCAGCGACACCACTTCGCCGCCGCGGCGAACCCGCGCATGGGCGACGGTCATCTTCTGCAGCGCCTCGACCGCCTTTTCGGACTTGCTCTCCTGCGCGACGCCCAGCACCGCGTTGAGGGCGACCACGAGCAGGATGACCGCCATGTCCGCAAGCTCCCCCACGACGCCGGAGAGCACCGCCGACACGACCAGCACGATCGTCATGGGGTCGGTCACCTGCTCCAAAAGGCGGCGGGCCAGCGACTTTTTCTTCGCCTCGGCGAGGCGGTTGGGGCCGTAGCGCGCAAGGCGGCCCGCAGCCTCTTTCTCGGGGAGACCCCGCGCGGAACTTGCGAGGTCGCGCAGAACCGTCTCGGCACTTTTCTGATAATCTTCCATATCGACAAACGCCTCCTGCTGGTTTTATTGTGAACCTAAAAAAGGCCTTTAACAGAAAATTCTGTTAAAGGTCTTGCTTTCCACATCGAGTATGGAGCGGCGGCCAGAAGCTTTCGCAACGGTTGTTGACCGACCGGATACAAGCTACTCCCCTTTACGGGCTGCGATTCTATTTGTCCCTATGATAGCGGATTTTGCGTACGCTATAATTGCGTAAGACAATCATGCGGGCAAACGCCCCGAAAGATTTCCTCAACGCCGTTCGCTAGATATAAAACATATAGCCCGCCTTGGCCCTCTTTTCCGCCTCGGCGGAGAGGTCCGCCAGCGTGATGCGGGCCAGCGTCTCTTCCAGGGCGTTGTCCAACACGGAAAAGACGCAGTCCTGCATGGCCGTTTCGATATTTTCCGCCTTGTGGGCGACGGACGGGACCGTCTTTTCAAACAGGGAAAGCTCCAGCGCGGAGAGAATCTCGAACGCGTTGATCTGCTCGGGCGGCCTCGCCAGCCGGTACCCCCCCTGGGCGCCCTTGACCGCATTGACAAGCTCCGCCTTTTTCAGGAGGGCGAACACCTGCTCCAGATAGATTTTAGAGATGCCGAGCCGCTCGGAAAGACTGATGACCGTCATGCAGGCGCCGTTCGCGTAGTTCTGCGCCATAGTGATCAGGGCGGCGAGGCCGTAGCGCCCCTTTGAAGAAATCCTCATCGCGTGCCGCAAATCCTTTCTACAATCAATCCCCGTTGAAGGAATCATCATTTTTTCGATCTGCTTAGTAAACGATCGCATAATATAATATTATCCAGAAGCAGCAAAGAAGTCAAGTCCGTTTCGCACTTTATATAGTATTTATATATATTATCTATATTATCGGGATGTTGACAACCGCCCCGCCCCACGCCTATAATGAAATCATCGGCAGAAATCAGAGCGCCGCAGGACGGGCGGCGCATTGCAAAAAAGGTTTGGAGGAGATTTTTATGATTGCAAAAAGCATCCTGGACCTGATTGGCAGAACGCCCCTGCTGGAACTGACCAAATATGAAAAAGAGCACAGCCTCAAAGCGACGATCGCCGCAAAGCTGGAATTCTACAACCCCGCCGGCAGCGTGAAGGACCGCATCGGCAAATCGATGATCGAAGACGCCGAAAAAAGCGGGAAGCTGAAGCCCGGCTCCGTCATCATCGAGCCGACGAGCGGCAACACGGGCATCGGCCTGGCGGCCGTGGCGGCCGCGAAGGGATACCGCGTCATCCTGACCATGCCGGAGACCATGAGCATCGAGCGCAGGAACCTGCTGAAGGCCTACGGTGCCGAGGTCGTGCTGACGGAGGGCGCGAAGGGCATGAAGGGCGCCATCGAAAGGGCCGACGAGCTCGCGAAGGAGATTCCGGATTCCTTCATTCCGGGCCAGTTCGTGAACCCGGCCAACCCGAAGGCCCACCGCGAGACCACGGGCCCCGAGATCTGGGACGACACCGACGGCAAGGTGGACATCTTCGTGGCGGGCGTCGGGACCGGCGGCACCGTGACGGGCGTCGCGCAGTATCTGCTCGAAAAGAATCCGAAGGTCAAAATTATTGCGGTCGAGCCGTCCTCCTCGGCGGTCCTTTCCGGCGGCAAGCCCGGACCGCACAAGATCCAGGGCATCGGGGCGGGTTTTCTGCCCGATACGCTCGACATGAAGGTCGTCAGCGAAGTGCTTCCGGTCTCCAACGAGGACGCGTATCGCACCGGCCGGGAGCTCGCGCGCCTGGACGGCCTGCTGGTCGGCATTTCCTCCGGCGCGGCCGTATTCGCGGCGAAGCAGCTCGCACAGCGCCCGGAAAACAGCGGCAAGCTGATCGTGGCGCTCGTGGCCGACACCGGGATGCGCTACCTTTCCACGCCGGACTATCTGGTATGACGAAGGGGCGGTATGCAGACGGTTCCGTTTGAATTTTCGCGTTCGCAGCTCGTGATGGGCCGCGGCGCGATCGAAAAGCTCCAGAACGCCGCCGTAGCCGTTTTCGGCATCGGCGGCGTCGGCTCGTATGCGGCGGAGGCGCTCGCCCGCGCGGGCGTCGGCTCCATCGCCCTGTTCGACGACGACAAGATCTGCCTGACGAACATCAACCGGCAGATCATCGCGACGCACTCGACGGTCGGCCGGCAAAAGGTGGAGGTCATGAAGGAGCGCATCCTCGACATCAACCCGGAATGCAAAGTGGAGGCGCACCAGTGCTTCTACACGCCGGCCAACGCGGACGATTTCGACCTTAACCGGTACACCTATCTGATCGACGCCGTGGACACGGTCTCCGCCAAGCTGGAGCTGATCGAGCGCGCCTACAAGGCCCATGTGCCGGTCATCAGCTGCATGGGCGCCGGCAACAAGCTGGACCCCACCCGGTTCGAGGTCGCGGACATCTACCAGACCAGCGTGTGCCCGCTCGCCCGCGTGATGCGGCGCGAGCTGCGCGCGAGGGGGATCGGCCGCCTGAAGGTCGTGTACTCGAAAGAGCCTCCCCTCTCCCCCTTCGGCGGCCAGAAGGCCCTCTGCCGCCAGCACTGCGTCTGCCCGCCCGGGACCAAACGCATCTGCGCGGTGCGCCGAGCGATCCCGGGCAGCGTGTCGTTCGTGCCGCCCGTGGCCGGCATGATCCTCGCCGGCGAAGTGATCAAAGACATTGCCGGCGTGTCGGCAGGCTGAGCCTGCGCGCAAGTTTACACACAGCCAATCGGGTGCGTTCCCGGTTGCAAGGCACAAGAAACTGCACACTTGAGTTTACCGTATTCGGTCGAGTGCGTCCCGGTGCGAAAACGATTTTACAGAATAGCCCGGAAAAAGTGTGCCCCGTGCGAGAAGTATGTTTCTTTTTCGCAGAGACCGCAATCGTGGTCGCCGTAGGCGGGTAAAGGTGCCGTGCACCCAATCCGCCGTGTTGAACGACCGGGCTTGATTCTTTTCCGGAGCCATCCATGTTTTTGATGAATCTCCCCCGCTTCCATGTTATAATGATGGTATCATAACAAGGAAAGCGGGGGGATTTTTATGCAGTCAAGGTATCTTCACACCAATTTCAACGTCTTCGACCTGCAAAGAAGCATCGACTTCTACCGGGAGGCGCTCGGCCTCGCGGAGGCCCGGCGCATCACCGCTCCGGACGGCTCGTTCATCATCGTCTTCCTCGGCGACGGGCAGACGGATTTCCGCCTGGAGCTGACGTGGATGCGCGACCGCAAAACGCCGTACAACCTCGGCGACAACGAGTTCCATATCGCGTTCCGCGTGCCCGACAAAAAGGCCGCCCACGAGCTGCACGAAAAAATGGGATGCATCTGCTTTGAAAACAAAAAGATGG
The DNA here is from genome assembly GCA_036741535.1 of Caproicibacter sp. GTDB lineage: Bacteria > Bacillota > Clostridia > Oscillospirales > Acutalibacteraceae > Thermocaproicibacter. The sequence continues at coordinate 11,220 of DAINSB010000007.1, forward strand.
ACCTCTATTTCATCAACGACCCGGACGGATACTGGATCGAAATTCTGGACAGGTAGCCGCCATGAGGCTTTTGCATCTTTCGGATCTGCACATCGGCAAGCGCGTGTGCGAAACCGATCTGACGGAGGACCAGCGGCGGATTCTGGAGCAGATCGTCGCGGTTTCGGACCGTGTCCGGCCGGACGCGGTCCTGATCGCGGGCGACCTGTACGACCGGGGCGTCCCGCCCGGGGACGCGGTCGGCCTGCTGGACGACTTCCTGACGGCCTTCGCTTCGCGCGGGGTGCCGGTGCTGGCGATCAGCGGAAACCACGATTCCCCCGAGCGGCTGGATTTCGGAAGCCGCATCATGAGCCGGAACGGCATCACCATCGCGGGGACCTTCCGGGGGCATATGGAAACCGTCGTGCTGCGGGACGCGTTCGGCCCGGTGAATTTCTATCTTCTGCCGTTCCTCAGGCCCGCTTCGGTGGGGCCCTATTTCCCGCAGAAGGCGGAGACGACCGAGCAGGCGGTGCGGATGGTGATGGATTCGCAGCCCGTCGACCCGACGGCGAGGAACGTGCTCGTCGCCCACCAGTTCGTGGTGAACGGGAGCAGGGGCCCCACCGTCAGCGGATCGGAGATCATCCTGTCGGTCGGCGGCTCGGACAACGTGGATGCCTCCGTCTTCTCCGCGTTCGATTACGTCGCCCTCGGCCATCTGCACGGCGCGCAGTCCATCGGCCGGCCGGAGGTCCGCTACTGCGGCTCGCCGCTCAAATACTCCTTCGCCGAGGTGCGCGAGAACAAGTCCGCCACGGTCGTCGAGCTGGGGGCAAAGGGCTGCGTGCGCATCTCCGCCGAGCCGCTGACCCCCCTGCGCGACATGCGGGAAATCCGCGGCCCCATCGCCGGGCTCACCCGCCCGGAGGTTTCTTCGCTCGGCGACTGCCGGGACTACATCCGCGCCGTTCTGACCGACGGGCGGGAGGTTTCGGACGCCGTGGGACGCCTGCGCGCGGTCTACCCGAACCTGATGCAGGTCAACTTTGAAAACGCGCGCGACGAGCGGGCGGAACCCTCCAAATCCGCCGCCTCGGGCGACGTGGCGCACAGGACCCCCGTGGAGCTGTTCGAGGAATTCTACCGGAATCAGAGCGGGGCGGAGCTGCCGGAAGACGAGCGCCGCGAACTGGAACAAGCCGTGAAAGCCGCGCTTCAGGAGGAAGGAACATGAAACCGCTGCATCTCGTGATGAACGCGTTCGGCCCGTACGCCGGCCGGGTGGAGCTTCCCCTTTCGGAATTCGGGTCCGCCGGCCTGTTCCTGATCAGCGGGGACACCGGCGCCGGCAAGACCACCATCTTCGACGCCATCACCTTCGCCCTGTTCGGCGAGGCGAGCGGATCGACCCGCACGCCCGACACGCTCCGCAGCGACTTCGCCCCTGTCGGCGCAAAGCCGTTCGTCGTGCTGACTTTTTCCCACGGCGGCGAAACCTACCGGATTGAACGCAGCCCCCGCTACAAAAGGCCGAAGCGCGGCGGCGGCGAAACGACGGAGGGCGCGGACGCCACCCTCACGCTGCCGGGCGGCGAGGTCTGCTCCGGCGCGACGGCCGTCACGGAAAGGGTCCGGCGGCTGCTCGGGATCGACTGCCGCCAGTTCCGCCAGACCTCGATGATCGCGCAGGGGGAATTTCTGAAGCTGCTTCTGGCCGACAGCGGCGAACGCTCCGAGATCTTCCGGAAGGTGTTCGACACCGGCATCTTCCGCCGCATCCAGGACCGCCTGCACGACCGCGCCAAAACACTGGGGACGCAGACGGACGAAACCGCCCGGGCGGTCCTGCAGGACGCCGCCGCCCTGCGGCCGGACGGGACCCTTCTGACCCCGGAGGATCTGGCCTCTTTCGCGGCGGAAGGCAATGTCAACCAGGCCCCCTTTCTGCTGCAAAAGCTGCGCCGTTCCGTCAAGGCCGACGAAACGGCGGCCGCGGAAGCCGAAAAGCGGCGCGCACAGGCCCGCGGCGCCGCGGAAAAGCTGACGGCGCAGGCGGAAGCGGCGCAGCAACTGAGCCGCGCGTTCCGTTCGCTGGACGAAGCCGCGCGGCGCCTTGCGGAGCTGGACGCCCGCGCGCAGGAAATGGCGGAAAAATCCGGGAAGGCGGACGCCGCGGCCCGCGCCGAAAGCGCCGTCACGCCGGCCTATACGGCATACCTGCGGGAAAAGGAAGAAAAAGCGCGGCTCGCAGGCGAAATCGCCCGAACGCGGGAGCAGATCGCCCGGAAAGAGGAATCGCTCGCCGCGCTGCAGGCCGCGGCGGAGGCGGAACGGGCCAAAGAGCCGCGGCGGGCGGCGCTGGAAGAAAAAGCAGCCGCCCTCAAAGCCGATCTGCCGAAATATGAAAAGGCGCAAAAGCTCGGAGCCGAAACGGCGGAGCTCCAAAAGCGGCTCGACGCCGTGCTCAAACGGCACGCCGCCGTCGCCGCGGAGCAGGCGGACCGCAGGGACGCCCTGCAGGCGCAGCAAAAGGAGCTGGAAACCCTCTCAAACGCGGAGGCCGAGCGCGTCGACCGCCTCGGCCGGGACCGGATGCTGTCCCAGACCTGTGAAAAACTGGAGGAGATCCTCCGCGGCACCTCCCGCATCCTTGCGGAGGCTTCGCAGTCCAGACAGGCCAAAGACCGGTATCTCGACGCCGAGGTCCGCTACAAGGAAGCGAATTTCGCCGCCGAGGACGCCGACCTCGCCTTTCTGCGCGGACAGGCCGGCCTGCTTGCCGCCTCCCTGAAAAACGGCGAGCCGTGCCCCGTCTGCGGCTCCACCGCCCATCCGCATCCGGCCCCGCCTTCCTCCGCGCCGGGTGAGGACGAACTCAACCGCCTGAAGGCAAAGCGCGACTCCCTGCGCGAAGCACTGCAGAAGGCCGGGCTGACGGTGCGTGAAAACAAGGCGCGGCTGGAAACCGAAAAGGCGGATCTGCTGCAGGCCGCCGGCGCCGTCCTGGGCGACCTGACGGCCTGCAAAAGCGTGCTCGCCCTGCGGAAAACGGCCTCCGACGCCCTGGCCCTCGCCAGACGCCGGCGCGACGGGCTCCGGGAGGAGCTAGCCATTTTGCAGGGCAGATGCGAGCGGAAGGCCGCCCTCGCCGTCTCCCTCAAAGAGGCGCGGCGTCTTCTGGAAGACGAAGACGCGGAGGCGGTCCGGCTTGGGGAGGAAAAGTCGGCCGTACAGGCGGAGGCGGAAGCGAAGAAAGCGGAAGCCGGGGCGCTTGCCGAAACGCTGCCCTACGCGACGGCGGACGAGGCGCAAAAGGTGCTGAAGCAATGGAGCGCGGATCTCGACGGCATGGAAAAAAGGCTCGAGCAGGCGGAACAGGCGCGCCGCTCCGGCGAAAGCGAACTCGTCGCCCTGCGCGCGGTGCTGGCGGAAAACGGCAGGCACCTCGATCTTGCGGAACAGAAAACGCGGCGGGCAGAGCAGGCATACAAAGAGAAATTGGGCCTTGCGGGCTTTGCGGACGAAACGGCCTACCTTTCCGCGCGGATGGAACCGGAGGCGCTCGCTTCGCTGACCGAGAGCCTGGACGAATACCGGATGGCGAGGCGGAGCGCACGCGAAGAAAAGGATCGCCTGACGCGGGAAACGGCTGGCGAAACCCCGCCCGATCCGGAAAAGCTCACGGCCGCGCGGCAGGAGGCGCGCCGCCGCGAGGAAACATGCGAAACCGCTCTGCGGGACCTTTCCGTCCGGCTGGAAAGCAACCGCCGGGCCGCCGGGCGCATCGCGGAAGGCCTTGCGGCGCACGAAAAGCTCCGCCGCTCCTACGAGACCGCGCTGGACCTCGACCGGACGGCGAACGGCGCGGCGACGGGACGCCAGCGGCTGAATTTCGAGCAATTCGTGCAGGCGGCTTATTTCGGCGAGATCCTCGCGCAGGCGAACCTGCGCCTCTCCGACATGACCGACGGGCGCTACGTGCTGCTGCGCAGGGACGCCGCCAGCGATCTGCGGACGCACTTCGGCCTGGACATCGACGTGCTGGACCATTACACCGGCCGCGTCCGCGATGTGAAATCGCTTTCCGGCGGGGAATCGTTCAAGGCTTCGCTCTCGCTGGCCCTCGGCCTCTCCGACGTGGTGCAGAACCGCTCCGGCGGCGTGCGCATCGAGACCATGTTCATCGACGAGGGCTTCGGCTCGCTGGACGACGAATCCCGCCGACAGGCGATCGCCACGCTGTACAGGCTCGCCCGCGGGAACCGGCTGGTCGGCATCATCTCCCATGTTTCGGAGCTGAAAGAGCAGATCGACAAACAGGTGGTGGTCAGGCGCGGGATGGCGGGAAGTACTATACAGATTGTAAAATAAAATTATGATATTCCATATAGTCATCACACCCGGCGGCCGCGCCGTCCGGGCACAGCAAAGGGGCCGATGCGATCTGTGCCGCATCGGCCCCTTCCCTGCCACAGGGCGGAACGGAAGGCAGGCCGCCCGCCGGATGAGAAAATCACCGGGCATCGCCCGTCTTTTGGCTGTCGCTTTCCCCGGCGAGCTTTTGCAGCTTTGCCCGGTCGAGGATTTTGACACAGCCGCGCGAGACCCGGACAATGCCCTCGGACTGAAAGTACCGGAGCATGCGCGTGACCACTTCGCGCGCCGTGCCCATGTCGCGCGCGATTTCCTCATGCGTGAGGGCCACCGTGTCGCCGCCGGAAAGCGCGGACTGCCGCGACAGAAAAATCGCCAGCCTGCGGTCGAAGCTCATGAAAAGGATCTGCTCCAGAAGCCACACGACGTCCGAAAAGCGGGCGGAGAGTTCCCGGTTCGTATAGGCGGAGACCGCCAGCGAAGTCCGGTTCAGCTCCCGGTAGATCGGGGTCGGGACCAGAATCGTACGGGAATCGACGGCCGCCTGCATGTAGATGTCGAAGCGGATATTCTCCAGCATGCAGGAAAGGGAAAAGATGCACGCCTCCCCTTCACGAAGTCGGAACACGGTGATCTCCCGCCCCGATTCGGAAAGTATGTAGGAACGCACCTGCCCGCTCATGATGACGAAAAGCCCCTCGCACCCCTCCGGCCCGCTGTGGAGCAGGCTTCCGGCGGGATACTCCTTCCGATAGGAGCCGGCCGCGAGCATCCGCTGCTGCGGCTGCGTCAGGCCGTTCCAGAACGGCAGCGCATTTTTCAGAAATTCCAGTTCCTTCCCGCTGAGAGACACCCGTGTCATCCCCTTTTCCGTGTCTTTCATTATATCACACCGCGCCGGGGCGGAAAAGGGGCTTGCGGCGTGTCGCCGCGGCCAAGGCCGGGCGTGGGGATGAGCGAATCTTCGGGCTTTCCATGCCCGGACAGTCTGGGGAATTGCTCCCGCAGACAAAACATCCGGGAGTTGTCTCTGACTCTCACGCCAGCCGCAGGCCTGCATTTTCACTCCGCTGAACGGCGCGGCTTGGGGGCGGACCCCGTCCGCCGCAGGCGCCGGAGAAACGGCAGAGCCGCGGGCAGACACAGCAGAAACGACAGCAGGTCGGCGGCGGACTGGCCGAGCTGCACCCCGAGAAAACCGAAAAAGCGCGGCAGAATCAGGATCGCCGGCAGATAGCAGATGCCCTGCCGCAGGGCGGCGATGAGCGACGCGCGCTTTGTGCGGCCGATGGACTGGAACAGCATGTTCGACAGGACCACGAACGTCTGGAACGGGGCCGTCACGCACTGGGCGCGGAGCGCCAGCGCCCCGTCCGCGATCACGCGGGCGTCGCCGCGGCGGAACAGCGCGACGATCTGCGGCGCAAACAGAAATCCGGCGGCGCACAGCGCCAGCATCCCGGCGGTTCCCGCCAGGATGCAGAACCGGAACCCCTTATACACCCGGTCGAACCGTTTCGCCCCGTAATTGTACCCGGCCACGGGCTGAAATCCCTGCCCGAAACCGATGAGGGCGGCCATGATGAAATAAAACGACCGGCTGACGATCGACATGGCGGCCAGCGCGGTGTCGCCGAACGCGGACGTGACGATGTTCAGCACGACCGACGACGCGCTGTTCAGGCCCTGATGGATGAAGGAGGGCGCGCCGGTCCTCCAGATCGCCGCGTGCACCCGCCCGCGCAGGGAAAAGCTGCCGGCCCGGATCTTCGCGATGGTCTTCCCCCGCAGGTAGCAGGAAAGCAGCACGACGAACGAAAGCGCCTGGCTCAGCGCGGAGGCGAGGCCCGCGCCGCCGATGCCCATCCGGAGCGCAAAAAGGAACAGCGGGGCCAGCGCGACGTTCATCAGGCACCCGAAAAGTACGCCGGCCAAGGCGAATTTCGCTTTTCCCTCGGCGCGCAGGGAGCAATTCAGCGTGAACGAGGCGCAGATCACCGGCGCGCCCGGCAGCAGATACCCGGCATATGCTTTCGCGTACGGCAGGACGGACGGGATGGCGCCCAGAAAGCGCAGCAGCGGCGCCAGAAAAAGCAGCGCGAGCGCCGCGACCGCCGCCCCCGCGCCGAGCGCGGAAAAAACGGCGGTGGAGAGCACCGTGTCCGCCTCCCTGTTTTTTTTCTGGCCGAGCTGGCGCGAAAGCTGCCCGGCGACGCCCATGCCGAGCGTATAGCCCAGCGCCTGCAGGAACGCCTCCAGCGGGAAGACGACCCCCACGGCCGCGGCCGCGTCGGTGCCCACGCGGCCGACATAGTAGGCGTCCACCAGATTGTAGGCCGCGGAAATCAGCATGCCGGCGATGGCCGGCGCGGCGAGAGAGCCGACCAGCCCGGGGACGGGAGTGCCCGTCATCCTGGCAAGCTGCTTTTCCGAATCCCGTTCTTCCATCCGCCCGGCTCCCATCCGCAATCGTTCTGTTTATCAGTTTTCCCAAAAGACCGGTTTTATCCTGCAAAAAAGGCCCCCGGAAAAACTCCGGGGGCTTTGGGAACGCACAGAATGAACTGCATGCAAACTTGCGTGCGGGCTCAGCCTGCTCAGTCCTTGTAAAGCGGCGTCACGCCGTCGGCCTTCATCTGCGCGTCGCGCTCGGCCTGCGTCTTGCCGTAATAATATTTATGGTTGGTGCCCGTCGCAAAATAAAGATAATCGGCGTTCGCCGGGTTCGCCGCGGCCCGCAGCGCGTTCGCGCCGGGGTTGCAGATGGGCCCGGCGGGCAGGCCCTTCGCCCGGTCGGGGTAAGTATTGTAATAGTATTTGTACCGGTCGCCGAACACGGGGATCAGATACTCGTTGCAGTAGTCGCGCGTGGAGTCCGCCTGGAGGATCATCCCCTGTTTCAGCCGGTTGTGGAACACCGCCGAAACCTTTTTCATGTCGTCCGGGTTGTCCGCTTCCCGCTCGAGGATCGACGCCAGCGTGACGACCTGATCCGTCGTCATGCCGGAATAGCCGTAGCCGGCGATTCTCTGCTGCGCGTTGCGCAGGAAGCGCCCCACCGCGTCCTGCGGCTTCATGCCGGTGTAAAGCTCGTAGGTATCCGGGTAGAGATACCCCTCCAGCTTGTAGGCGCGGTGCGGGTCGGAGGGGATCGCTTTCACGAGGGAATAATAGCGGAAATCGTAGGTCTGGGCCGCCTTGACGAAATCCGCCTTTTTGCAGACGCCGTGGGCCGCCAGCCGGTCCCCGATCTGCGACAGGGTGAACCCCTCCGGAAAAGTCAGCGTCACGGTCTGCGCCGTTTCCGGCTTGGTATCCTGCCCCGGCACCGTCGACGACGACGCTTTCGGGGCCGTGGACGCGGGGGCCGGCGCCGCGGAAGAAACGTCAGCCGCCGGAGAGGACGGCGCGGGTCCGCTCCGCGCCGCGGAAGAAGCGGCTGCCGAAGAAACCCCCGACGACGGAGCGGCGGAAGAGGAGGGCGGATTCGCTCCGGAACAGGCGCAGAGCAACGCAAGGGCGGTCGCGCAGAACATGGCGGAAAAACGGTTCATGACAATTCTCCCCGATTTTTTACAGGACGCTTTTATTTTACCGCCTTCGCGGGGGAAAATCAACCCGCGGAAAATATCGTCATCCTCCGGTCACACGATCTGGAAAATATAGAATTTGAGATAATCCGTCTCCGGCACGTTCCACAGGATCGGGTGGTCAGGCGCCTGCTGGCGCGCCTCCACCTGCCGCAGGGAGACCTGCGCGTCCGCGGCGGCGGACCGCAGCACGCTGCGGAACAGTTCGTCCGTCATGAAATGCGAGCAGGAACAGGTCGCGAGGTATCCTCCGCGCGGCAGGAGTTTCATGGCGCGGTAATTGATCTCCTTGTAGCCGCGTTCCGCGCCCCGCACGGTCTGGCGCGACTTGGTGAACGCGGGCGGGTCGAGGATCACGAGATCGTACGCGCCGCGGCTGCCCTCCGCCAGGCGCGGCAGCAGGTCGAACACGTTGGCCTCCTCAAAATCGATCACCCCGTCGAAGCCGTTCCGGCGGGCGTTTTCCGTGCCCAGCGCGAGCGCCCCGGCGGAAACGTCCACCGCATGCACCCGCTGCGCGCCGCCCTTCGCGGCGTTCAGCGCAAAGGAACCCGTGTCGGTGAAGCAGTCCAGCACGCGGCGGCCCGCGCTGAGCCGCGAGACGGCGAGGCGGTTGTATTTCTGGTCCAGGAAAAACCCCGTCTTCTGCCCGTTTTCAAAATCCACCGCGTACCGGATGCCGTTCTCCGTGATGTCGGTTTGGGTGCTCTGCGGAACCGGGACCCCCTCCAGCGGGAAAAAGCCTTTGTTCTGCGGGAGGCCCTCCAGCGCCCGGATGCCCACGTCGTTGCGCTCGTAGATGCCGTCTATTTTCTGGCCGTCCTCCGTGAGAATGCGGTACAGCAGCCGGAACAGCATGGGCTTGATCTTTTCGATGCCCAGCGAAAGCGTCTGGGTCACGAGGATCGGCCCGAACCGGTCGACGGTCAGGCCGGGGAACTGGTCCGCCTCGCCGAAGACGATGCGGCAGCAGGACACGTCGCCGCCCATCACCGTCTTGCGGTACTCCCAGGCATAGCGCAGGCGGCGCTCGTAGAACGCCTCGTCGAAAACGTCGTTGGCGCTGCGGGAAATCAGCCGGATGCGGATCTTCGATTTTTCGCTGAGGAAACCCGTGCCGAGGTAGCTTCCCTTCCGGCTCAGCACGTCCGCCAGCCCGCCGTTGGGGCAGGGCTCGGCATCCGTGAGCTCCGTGTCGTAGACCCACGGGTGACCGGCGAGGATGCTGCGCTCCGCTTTCGGCGTGACTGTGATCTTCGGATATGGTCTTGTCTGTTTCATTTACCCTCCCCGTATCAAAAGGAGCGCGGACCGTTCGCCGCGCCTTTTCCCTATTATACCAAGCGGGGGGACTTTTTTCAATCGCGCCGGGGGGAACGTCCTTGCGGTTTTCCGGAAAAAGCGGTATAGTAAAGACGGAAACAGCACAAACCTTTGAAGGGAGGCTCTGTTTATGAAAAAGGGAATCCTTGCAGTCTTGATCGTAGTCGTCGTTGCGGCGGCCGGCTATCTGCTCGTCAGGCAGCACGGCACGGTGCCGTCGGCGGTCGGAACCGCCTCTTCCGTCCCCTCCTCCAGCGCGCCCGCCTCTTCCGCGCCTTCGTCGGCGCCCGAAGTCTCTTCCGCGGCGGCAGCGCCGTCCTCCGCTGCTTCCGGCATCCCGAAAGCGCAGGCGGTCGAGCAGATCCAGAAGGCCGTTCCCGTCGACTGGAAAAAATACACCGTAAAACCCGCTTCCCAGAGCGAGCAGAAAACCGTGAACGGCAAAAAATACCAGACCTACCTGATGTGGGACGAGGATTATCAGGTCGGCCCCGCGATCCTCGTCGATCCGGACGGCGGGAAGGTCTATACCTGGACCGAATCGGATTCCGCCCCCGTACCGGCCTCGGAAGACAAGGCGTTCGACAAGACGGAGCACACCGTCACCGGCACCGTAAAGGACGCGGCGATGATGAGCGTGCTGATCAAAACGAGCGACGGCCGGGAGCTTTCCATCCGCAGGCTCGGGATCGACACCTCCGGCCTGAAAAGCCTGACCATCGGCAGCAAGATCAAAGTGACCTATACCGGCGTGATCTCCGGAAACGACACGTCGCGCGCTTTTATCAAAAAACTTTCTTCGCTGTAGGATTGTCAAAGATGTTGGACAGTATGGAAGCGGAGGAATTCAAGAGGAAAAAACCAGTGGAGGGGACGCATCGGGAAATTGTTGGGACGGTGATATGTCATCTGCCGGTAGGGCTTGGGGATATATTTTTTCTTCGGCTTCGATTCAGGAAACATGCCCAGTCTCCGCATGACACGGAACAGGCTTTCCGGGCATCCCCGGTATCCCCGCTTTCTTAGGCGGTGCCAGAGCTCCATCATCAATTGTCCAACATGTATTGTAGTCCTACACCGATTGCATAAATTAATGAAAAAAACATCTTGACAACCGGCCCCCGGCACTTCTATAATAGAATAAATTTTATACGGAAAATCCGATGAGCAAAGGTAAGTAGCGGGCACGACGGTGGCACAGAGAGCGCGGCAAAGATGAGAGCCGGCCCATGCGACGCTTCGCGAATGGCTTTGTCAGGAGCGCAGGGAAAGGGGGCCGTCCCCCTGTATCTGTCGCCGTGCCCCGCGCGTTAGAGCGGGAGGGTATTGATGCGTCTTCGCTGCGTACCTCTTCTGCGACGAAGTTTCGCTGCGTACCCGGAAAAGGGAGACGGTTATCCGCCTCCGAACCAGGGTGGCACCACGAGCCTATCGTCCCTGAAAATTCAGGGACGATAGGCTTTTTTTATCTGCAATTTTACCAAAAGGGAGGGCGGAACATGTTGAGTCCGTCTTTGGAAACCGTGCAGAAACTTCTGACCGAATACCCGACGGTGCCGGTCGCGGCATCCCGACTGATGGACTGCAGTACGCCGGTCGGCATTTTCGGCGCGCTGCAGGGCGCCTGCGAGGACTGCTTCCTGCTGGAGAGCGTGGAGCGGGCAACCCAGTGGGGGCGATATTCTTTTCTGGGCATCCGGCCGAAAGCCAGGATCAACATCCGCGGCGGAAAAGCCGATTTTGAGGAAAACGGCTCCGTCCGCTCGGAGAAGGTCGAAAATCCCGCCGAATACCTTGAGAAGATCGCGGAGGAGCACCGCTCTCCCCGCCTGCCGGGCTTTCCCCGCTTCACGGGGGGCCTGGTCGGGTATTTCGGCTACGACCTGCTGCGTTATCGGGAAAAGAAGCTCGGCCCCGCGCCGGAGGACGATCTGGGCCTGCCGGACTGCGAGCTTCTGCTCTACGACGAGGTGATCGCCTTCGACCATCTGAGCAGCCGGGTGTTCGTGATCCTGAACCTCAAGCGAGGCGGGGACGCCGCCGCGCAATATAAAGCCTGCGAAGCGCGCGCGGAGGAAATCCTGCGCGGGATGGAAGACGGGAAGGCGGCGGAACCCGCGGCGCCCGGCGATGCCCCGGGCGAAATGAAAATTCGCTCGAACGTCTCGAAGGAACGCTTCTGCCGGATGGTGGAGGAAGCGAAAGAGCATATCCGCGCGGGGGATATTTTTCAGGCCGTGCTCTCCCGGCGGTTCGAGATCGAAGACCCGCCGGACCCGTTCCGGGTGTACCGCGCGCTGCGCGCCGAAAACCCCTCGCCCTACCTGTACTACATCCGGTCGGAAGGGTATTGCATCGTGGGAGCTTCGCCGGAAATGCTCGTGAACGTGACGGACGGCGTCGTCACCAACAAGCCGATCGCGGGCACCAGCCGCCGGGGCGCCGACGAAGCGGAGGACCGAAGGCTCGAGCGGGAGCTTCTGGCGGACGAGAAGGAGCGCGCGGAGCACACCATGCTGGTCGACCTGGGGCGGAACGACGTCGGCCGGGTCTGCCGGTTCGGCACGGTGGAGGTCAAAGACTTCATGCACGTGGAGCGCGCGTCGAAGGTGATGCATCTGGTCAGCGAGGTCACGGGCGTTCTGCGGGAGGACAGAACCGCCTCCGACGCGCTGCTTTCCGCCCTGCCGGCGGGCACGCTTTCCGGCGCGCCGAAAATCCGGGCGATGCAGATCATCGACGAATTGGAAGACAAAAAGCGCGGCGTCTACGGCGGGGCGATCGGATATCTGGGCTTCGACGGGACCGTCGACACCTGCATCGCCATCCGCACGGCGCTGTTCCGGAACGGGAAAGCCTACGTGCAGGCCGGGGCCGGGATCGTCGCCGACAGCGTGCCGGAAAAGGAATACGAAGAGACCGCGAACAAGGCGCTGGCGGTGGTCGGCGCGATGCGGGAGGCGAAAAAACGATGATCCTGTTTCTCGACAACTACGACAGTTTTACCTACAACCTGGTCCAGCGCATCGGGAGGCTGTACCCGGAGATCCGGGTCGTCCGGAACGACGAGATGACCGTGGAGGAGATCGGGCGGCTGTATCCGCAGGCGATCGTGATCTCCCCGGGTCCGGGCCGCCCGAGGGACGCGGGCGTCTGCGTCGAAGCCGTCCGGCGGTTCAGCGGGAGCGTCCCGATCCTCGGCATCTGCCTCGGCCACCAGTGCATCGGCGAGGCCTTCGGCGGCAAGACCGTCCCGGCGGCGCGGCTGATGCACGGCAAGGCGAGCGAGATCCGGGTGGACGGCGCCTGCCCGCTGTTCCGCGGATTGCCGGAGAAGATCGCGGCGGGGCGCTACCATTCGCTGATCCTCGACGCAAAGACCCTGCCCGCGTGCCTGACCGTCGTCGCGAGGGACGAGGACGGTCAGATCATGGGCGTGCAGCACAAAACGGACCCGACCTTCGGCCTGCAGTTCCACCCGGAATCCGTGCTGACCGAAAGCGGAGACCAGATCCTCCATAATTTTTTGAAAGAGGTGTGCAAATTGGAAACAAAGAAGACGGCCGTACTGCCGCTCCCGACGGGAGACCCGCTGCCGGCGGGAAGCCCGCTGCCGGCGGCAAAGAGAACCGGCCTGAAGCCTTTCCTGCTGAAGGTGGTCGAGGGCGAGAACCTGACCGAACGGGAGGCCCGCACCGCCATGGGCTGCATCATGAGCGACGAAGCGACGGATTCGCAGATCGCCGCTTTCATCACGGCGCTGCGCATGAAGGGCGAGACCATCGACGAGATCACGGGCTTTGCGAAGGTCATGCGCGAAAAAGCGAAGCCGGTGTCCATCTCCCCCGCCGCCGTGGACATCGTGGGCACGGGCGGGGACCTCTCCAACAGCTTCAACATCTCCACCACGTCGGCGTTCGTCGCCGCGGGCGCGGGCCTGCGCGTGGCGAAGCACGGCAACCGCAGCGTGTCGAGCAAAAGCGGCGCCGCCGATGTGCTGGAGGCACTCGGCGTGAAGATCGCCATCACCCCGGAACAGGCGGCGGAGTGCATGGAAAAATGCGGCATGGCGTTCCTGTTCGCGCAGACCTACCACGGCTCCATGCGTTTCGCCGCGACGCCCCGCCGGGAAACCGGCCTGCGCACGGTGTTCAACATCCTCGGTCCGCTCGCGAACCCCGCCCACGCCGATTCCATGCTGCTGGGCGTCTACGACGAATCGCTGCTCGAGCCGCTGGCTCGGGTGCTGCTGAACCTGGGGGTCAAGAGCGCCATGCTGGTGCACGGGGACGACGGCCTCGACGAGGTCAGCGTGTCGGACAAAACGGCCGTCTGCGAGATCCGGGACGGCAAGCTCATCCGCTACGAGCTCGACCCGGCGGACTACGGCTTTCCCCCCGCGAAGAAATCCGACATCGTCGGGGGCACCGCGAAGGAAAACGCGACGATCACGCTCGGCGTGCTGCGCGGGGAAAAAGGCCCCGCGCGGGACATCGTGCTGTTCAACGCGGGCTGCGCGCTCTACGTCGGCGGCGCCGCCGACAGCATACAGATCGGCATCAGCCTTGCGGAGCATTCCATCGACAGTGGCGCGGCGCTCGAGCGGCTCAACCGGATGGTCGACGTGACCAACCGCTTTTAGGAGGAAACCATGATCCTCGAAGAAATCGCGGCGAAGCGGCGGGTCCAGCTCGCGCGCGAAAAAGAAAGAACGCCGCTGGAAGAGATGAAGCGGCTGGCCGACGCGGCCCGCGCGCCGAAGGATTTCCGCGCCGCCCTGCGCGGAAATCGCCTCGCCGTCATCGCGGAGGTGAAAAAGGCCTCGCCGTCCAAAGGGGTCATTTGCCCGGATTTTCACCCCGTGGAGATCGCGAAAGCCTACGAGGCGGCGGGGGCCGATGCGCTTTCGATCCTGACGGAGGAAAGTTATTTTCAGGGCTCCTCCGGCTATCTGGAAGAGATCCGGCGGGCGGTTTCGCTGCCGATCCTGCGCAAGGATTTCATCCTCGACCCCTACCAGATCTACGAGGCGCGTGCCGTCGGCGCGGACGCGGTGCTGCTGATCGCCGCCCTGCTGGACGCGCGGGCGCTGCGGGAATACGCCGGGCTTGCAAAATCGCTCGGCCTCGCCTGCCTGATGGAGGCGCACAATGAGCGGGAGCTTGCGGAGGTTCTTGAGGCCGGCGGGACGCTCGTCGGCGTCAACAACCGCGACCTTGCGACCTTCCGGGTGGACCTCGGCACCACCGCGCGCCTGGCGAAGCGGGTGCCGGAGGGATGCGTGCTGGTCTCGGAAAGCGGAGTTTCCGCGCGGCGCGACATGGAGACGCTCCGAAGCGCCGGGGCGGACGCCGTCCTGATCGGAGAAACGCTGATGCGCAGCGCGGACCCGGCGAAAACGTTGCATGATCTGAGGGACGGGCTGTGAAAGTGAAACTCTGCGGCGTCAGACGGCCGGAGGACATCGGCTACCTCAACGAATTCCGCCCGGACTACGCGGGCTTCGTGTTCGCCGGCACGAAACGGAGAGTCTCGCCGGAAACGGCCGCGTCGCTGGCGGAAAAGCTGGACCCCGGCATCGGGAGAGTCGGGGTATTCGTCGACGAGGAACCGGAAACGGTCCGCCGCGCCGCAGAGCTGGCCGGCCTCACCGCCGTGCAGCTCCACGGAAGCGAAAACGCGAAATACATCGAAGCTCTCCGGCGTCTGCTGCCGGGGGTGGAGATCTGGAAGGCGGTGCGCGTCCGCGACCGGGGAACGGTGCTCCGGGCGCTGGCCCTCCCCGCCGACCGCTTCCTGCTGGACGCCTTTTCCGAAAAGGAGGCGGGCGGCACCGGGCGGGTCGCGGACTTCGGCGTCATCCGGAGCTGCCGCATCCGGGTCCCCTATTTTCTGGCGGGCGGCCTGAACGCGGGCAACCTCGCGCCGATCGTCCGGGAGATGCACCCGGCCGGGGTGGACCTCTCGAGCGGCATCGAAACCGGCGGCGTCAAGGACCGCCGGAAAATCGAAACAGTGATGCGGATCCTCCGCGGAGGATCCGGAAAGGTGGGAACATGATGCAAAAAGCCGGAAGATACGGCGAATACGGCGGGCAGTACGTCCCCGAGACGCTGATGAACGCCGTCCACGGGCTGGAAAGCGCGTACGAGGCGGCGAAAACGGATCCGGAGTTTCAAAGCGAGCTGCGCCGCCTGTACCGGGACTATGCGAACCGGCCGTCGATGCTCTATTACGCGAAGCGGATGACGGAGGACCTGGGCGGGGCGAAGATCTACCTGAAGCGGGAGGACCTCAACCACACCGGCGCGCACAAGATCAACAACGCCCTGGGGCAGATCCTGCTGGCGAAGCGCATGGGCAAGACGCGCATCATCGCGGAGACCGGCGCGGGCCAGCACGGCGTCGCGGCCGCGACGGCGGCAGCGCTGTTCGGCCTTTCGTGCGAGGTCTACATGGGCGTGAAGGACATGGAGCGCCAGTCGCTGAACGTCTACCGCATGGAGCTGCTCGGCGCGAAGGTCACGGGGGTCGATTCCGGGACCGGCACGCTCAAGGACGCGATCAACGAGGCCATGCGCGACTGGACCGCCAACGTGGAGAACACCTATTACCTCATCGGCTCGGTCATGGGGCCGCACCCCTACCCGCAGATGGTGCGCGATTTTCAGAAGGTCATCGGGGAAGAGGCGAAGAAGCAGATCCTGGAGCGCGAGGGGAAGCTGCCCGACTGCGTCGTCGCCTGCGTGGGCGGCGGCTCCAACGCGATGGGGATGTTCTACGATTTCATCCCGGACCGGAGCGTACGGCTGGTCGGCGCGGAGGCGGCGGGCAAAGGGGTTGACACCGCCCTGCACGCCGCAACCGTCGCGAAAGGGACGACGGGGATCTTCCACGGGATGAAATCCCTGTTTCTCCAAAACGAGGAGGGCCAGATCGCGCCGGTCTACTCGATTTCGGCGGGCCTCGACTACCCCGGCGTGGGGCCGGAACACGCATATCTCCACGCGACCGGCCGCGCGGAGTACGTCGCCGTCACCGACGAGGAAGCGGTGCGGGCCTTTGAATATCTGTCGAAAACGGAGGGGATCATCCCGGCGATCGAGTCGGCGCACGCGGTCGCGGCAGCGATGAAAATCGCGCCTTCGATGCGGAAGGACCGGACGATGATCATCTGCCTTTCCGGGCGGGGAGACAAGGACGTTTATTCCATCGCGAGGTACAGGGGGGTGCAGCTCAATGAACAGAATTGACCGGAAGTTCGCGGAATTGAAAGCAAAAGGTGAAAAGGCGCTGATTCCGTTCGTCACGGCGGGGGACCCGGACCTCGAGACCACGGAACGGCTCGTGCCCGCCCTGTTTGCGGCGGGGGCCGACCTTGTGGAGCTTGGCGTGCCGTTTTCCGACCCGGTCGCCGAGGGGCCGGTGATCCAGCGGGCGAGCCGGCGCGCGCTCGACGGCGGGGTCACGCTCGCGAAGATTTTCGACCTGATCCGGCGCCTGCGCGCGAAGACCGACGGGCCGCTCCTGCTCATGCTCTACATGAACAGCATCTTCCGCCCCGGCACGGACCTCTTTTTCCGGCGCTGCGCCGAAACCGGCGTGGACGGCGTGATCGTCCCAGACCTGCCGTACGAGGAGCGGGGTGAGATCCAGGGCGCGGCGGAGCGAAACGGCGTCTACCCGATCCGGATGGTCGCGCCGACTTCGCACGACCGCATCGCGAAGATCGCCGCCGGCGCGAAAGGGTTCCTCTACTGCGTCTCCTCCACCGGCGTCACGGGGACGCGGAGCCGCTTTACGACCGACTTCGATTCGTTTTTCGGCGCGGTGAAGCGATCTGCGAAAATCCCGTGCGCGGTCGGCTTCGGCATCTCCGGCCCGGAGCAGGCGAAGGCGATGGCGTCTTACTGCGACGGGGTCATCGTCGGCAGCGCGGTGGTGAAGATCGTGGAGCGGGAAAAGCGCGCTGCCGCGGCGCCGGTCGCGGAGTTCGTCCGTTCCCTGAAAAGCGCCGTGCGCTGAGGACGCACGGAAAACGAGGGCGGGCGCGGCGCGAAAAAACAGGCGATGGGGCTGTTGCAAAACGAATTTGCAATAGCAAATTGCACAACAAAAGCAGTCCAACAAATAGAAAAATGCGCTTTGAAATGGCTTTTGAGGGCCAAATCAAGGCGCATTTTTGTGCATTATTTTTCGACGAGGCTATTTTGCAACAGCCCCTTTCTTCATTTTTCCGCCCTCACGATCGGCAGGGTGGAAGCTCCGTAAGGCATCGCAAGGACCTTCGCGCCGCTCCCCGAGGCCCGGACCGCCCGGTCCAGAGCCTCCTGGACCGAACCGAAAGGCTCGAGATGCAGGCTGCGGACGAACTCCGGCTCCAATTTGGAGACGAGAAAAATGCGCGCCCTCTGCAAAATCATCGCGATGGCCGCGGCCTTGTGGCCGCCCAGGCAAAACTCTTTGCGGATATGCTCGATCATGTCCTCGCTGCGTTTGTGTCCGGTCATCCACGCCTCGAAGGTGCTGTTTCCCAGCCCTTCGCGGCAGGCCGCGACCCAGATGATGATCCCGCCCTTTTGCACCGCATGGCCGGCATTGTCCAAAGCCTTCTGCGCCTGATACATATTGAGGTCCTTCGGATACCCGCCGGCGGAAACGATCACGATCTCCGCCGCGCGGGGGATGCCGACCCGGTAGAGCCCGTCGAGGAACGCGCAGCCCGCCCGATGGGCCTTGATGAAATCGCCCGCGACGCTTTTGACGATCCGCTTGTGTTCGTCGAGCACGACGTTGACGATGAAATCGATCGGCACAAACCGGGCGACCTCGTCGATGTCCTCGCGGACGGGGTTCCCTTCCAGCCGGCCGGCCGACGCCTCCGGCTGCACCATGCGGCTGTGGTTGGCCTGGATCGCCTCGCGGGAGGAAACGCCGGGCAGGATCGCCTTGGCCCCGCCGCTGTAGCCCGCGAAATAGTGATACTCGATGTTGCCGACGCAGATGCGCAGGTCCGCTTCGGCCACCGGGCGGAACACGTCCACGGGGGTCCCGCGGGTGGTCGTGCCCAGGCGGACGCACTGACCCATGTCGGAATCCACGCAATGCACACGGCCGAATATCTCGTCGCCGACCATGGCGCGCATCTCCTCTTCCGTGTGGTGCCTGTGGCTGCCCAGCGCAAAGACGATCGTGATGTTCTCGTCCGGGACTTTCGCCTGCGACATCTCTTCGAGAACCAGCGGGAGAATGATTCTGTTCGGCACCGGACGGGTGATGTCGCTGGTGACGATGGCCACCCTGCGCCCCGGCCCGGCGAGTTCGCTCAGCCGGGGCGACCCGATGGGCTCCCGCAGGGAACGCCGGACCTCCGCTTCCCCGATCAGCCCGATCGGGACGGAATTCTGCTCCACGACCCCGAGAAGCCGGTCGTCATCGACGGAAACGGAAAGTTTTTCCCGGTCAAAAGCAAAAGACAGGTCCATAAATATCTCCTCATTTCTTCAGAATATCTTTGTGTCCCCCCGCAGCGGCTCCGGCAAAAGCGCCGGCAGAAACGGTTGCCGCCAGCCATGGACCGCGGGGCGCCGCAAGCGGCAGGGCCGATGTTCCCGGGGCCCAGGCACAGCGAAGCCGCCCCGTGACGATCGGATTTCCTTTCAGGTCATATTTTCAGGATGGAAAACCTCGTCGAATTTCTCGGCGGTGATGAATCCCAGCGAAACGGCCGCTTCCTTCAACGAGAGATTCTCTTGAAAAGCCTTTTGCACGGTTTTCGCGGCGTTGTCGTAGCCGATATAGGGGTTCAGCGCGGTCGCCAGCATGAGGGAATGGGTGAGATTGTACCGCATTTTTTCTTTGTCCGCGACGATGCCGCAGACGCAGTTTTTGCGGAAGGAGCGGATGCAGTCCGCGAGCAGGCGCACCGACTGCAGAAAATTGTAGATGCACACCGGCATGAACACGTTGAGCTGGAAATTGCCCTGGGAAGCCGCCATGCCGACCGCCACGTCGTTGGCCATCACCTGGACCGCGACCATCGTCACCGCCTCGCACTGCGTCGGATTGACCTTGCCGGGCATGATGGAGCTCCCGGGTTCATTCGCGGGGATCCGGATTTCCCCGAGCCCGCAGCGGGGCCCGCTCGCCAGCCAGCGCACGTCGTTGGCGATTTTCATCAGGTTGGCCGCGAGCGCCTTCAGCGCCCCGTGCGCAAAGACCAGCTCGTCCTTGGAAGTCAGGGAGTGAAATTTATTTTCCGCCGTCAGAAAGACTCTGCCCGTCAGGCCGCTGACCTGCCGGGCCACCTCTTCGGCGAAGCCCTCGGGCGCGTTCAGGCCGGTCCCGACCGCCGTGCCGCCCAGGGCCAGCTCCTTGACCTGCGGGAGGGCGGCTTCGATCATGGAAAGCGGCTTTTCCAGCATGCCGCGCCATCCGCTGATCTCCTGCGAGAACCGGATCGGCGTCGCGTCCTGCAGGTGGGTCCTCCCCGTCGTGGCGATCCCCTCGTTCTCCCGCTCCAGCCGCCGGAATTCCTCGATCAGGGACCGGATCTCCGGAATCAGGCGGTCCTCCATGGCGAGCGCCGCCGCGATATGCATGGCGGTCGGGAAGGTGTCGTTGGAACTCTGCGACATGTTCACGTGGTCGTTGGGGTGGAGCAGCTTTTTGCCGGCCATTCGATTCCCGCTGTTCGCAATGACTTCATTGACGTTCATGTTGGACTGCGTGCCGCTGCCGGTCTGCCAGACGACCAGCGGAAATTCTTCACCCAGTTCCCCCGCGATGATCCGGTCGCAGACCTGACAGATCAGGGCGCACCGCTCGCCGTCCAGCTTCCCCAGCTTTCGGTTCGCAAGCGCCGCCGCTTTTTTCAGAATGCCGAACGCGTGGATGACCTCCGCCGGCATCCGCTCCGTCCCGATCTGAAAGTTCCGGAGGCTTCTCTGTGTCTGAGCCCCCCACAGCCGGTCCGCGGGGACCTCTATCTCCCCCATAGAATCGCGTTCCGTCCTGTATTCCATATGACAAAAGCCTCGCTTTCCATTTTTTTGGAAAAAGGGCCGCCCGGACCACCGACTGGTCCGAGCGGTTGCAAGAAAGAAATAGTAGAATAAGAGGTTCTTTATGGTAAAATCTTGTAATCCGGTTGAAAGCGGGAAGCGGCGGACGGCTCGCTAGATCAGCATCACGCGCTTCGTATGTTCGTACACCATCTCGGGGGTCACGTCGTTCCGGCCGGCGACCTTGGTCTCTATGGCGGCCTTGGCCACCGCGGCGGCGACCCTCGGGGTCACTTCCCTGTTGAATGCCCCCGGCACGACGTTGTTTTCGTTCAGGTCCTGCGGCTCGATCAGCCCG
Source organism: Caproicibacter sp. (assembly GCA_036741535.1). Classification (GTDB taxonomy): domain Bacteria; phylum Bacillota; class Clostridia; order Oscillospirales; family Acutalibacteraceae; genus Thermocaproicibacter. The sequence goes on from DAINSB010000007.1 coordinate 31,853, forward strand.
GCGAGCGTGTAGGAAGCCGCCATTTTCATCTCTTCGTTGATCGTGCTGGCCCGCACGTCGAGGGCGCCCCGGAAGATGCCGGGGAACGCCAGCACGTTGTTGACCTGGTTGGGGTAATCCGACCGGCCGGTGCATACGATCCTCGCGCCGGCACTCTTCGCCGCGTCCGGCAAAATCTCGGGGTTCGGGTTCGCCATCGCCACCACGACGGCGTCTTTGTTCATGGAGCGGACCATTTCGGGCGTGACGATGTTCCCCACGGAAACGCCGATGAAGATGTCGGCCCCCTTCATGGCGTCGGCGAGGTTCCCCCTGCGCATGCCCTTGTTGGTGCGTTCGGCCATTTCGGCGTGAT
>DAINSB010000008.1:0-4049 GCA_036741535.1 Caproicibacter sp.
TCGCGATACCGTTTTCCGTGCCGCTGTTTCCAGCCTGCGCAGAAAGGGACGCAGCGTCCCGCCGTCTTGTTTGGCGAAGAAATAAGCCCGTCTCGGCGGGAGAGTATGTGCAACCCTTCCCGGCGGCGTTTTCTGTCTGCGGGAGCGGTCCCCATCCTGTCCGGGCAAAGACAGCCTTCCGTTTCCACCGGGCTATATGCCCGGCTTTGACAGCGGGGGCACCCCGCTGAGCGCGTTATATTTTTCCTTCAGATAGTCCGCCACGGCCTTGACGCCCTGCGCTTCCCGGCCCTTTTTCAGGCTGACATCGAAGACGGGGGCCTGCGAAACGGCGCGGAGCCCTTTGACGAAATTGCTTTCGTCGAACCCCACCGCCTCTTTCAGGTCGCATTTGGTCAGCGCGACCGCATCGGCGTAGCTGAACATCGGCACGTATTTATAGGGCTTGTCGTCGCCCTCCGGCACGCTTGCGGCCAGCAGCCTCACGTCTTCTCCGAGGTCAAATTCCGCGGGGCAGATCAGGTTGCCGACGTTTTCGATAAAAAGGACCCCGTTCCTCATATCGACCTGTTCCGCCCCGTCCCGGATGACGTGCGCGTCCAGGTGGCATTCGCCGCAGGTGTTGATCTGCGCAGAGCGGATGCCCTGCTTCTGAAGGGCTTCCGCGTCGATGGAAGAAGAGATGTCCCCCTCCACCACGCCTACGGGGATGCCGTTCAGCTCTTTTGCCACGGCGGAGATCAGCGTGGTCTTGCCCGACCCGGGGGAGCCCATAAGATTAACGGCAAGTATATTTCTAGAATGAAAATACTTTCGGTTTTCCTCGGCCAGCCGGTCGTTTGCCTCCAGCAGCTCTTTCATGATGATGACCTGCAAATGAATGCCCTCCTAAAGTTCTGTTATTCAATAAGCTCTGCGCCGATAAAGGGGAAAGTCAGTGGATCAGCGAGTTAGAATGTCAGATTTCGCATTTGGCCAACTGAAAGCCTGCTCTTTCTAATCCTCATGACATCTAAGCGTCTGACCCGCTAATTCCCGTCGAACGAGCGGATATAGAATTCCCTTCCCGTGCCCCTGATCAGCACGCCGTCGCCGCCGCATTCCGGGCACTGGAAGCTCTTTTCGTGGGGGAATTCCTTCCCGCAGCTTTTGCACCGCAGCATGGCGGGCCGGTGCTCGAAGGCGAGCTTGGCGCCGCCGCAGACGCTGTCTTTCGCGGCCACGTCGAAATACATCTGGACCGATTCGTCCACGATGGAGGAGAGCTCGCCGATGACCAGGTCGATCCGCGTCACCCGCCGAACCCCCCGCTTTTCCGCCTCTTCCCCCACCGTGCGGATTACGTCGAGGACCACCGGCAGTTCGTGCATTTTCTCCACTCCGTTCTTCAGATATTAATTTTACCGGCTGCGGGCTGCTTTTTGGTACCGGAAAAGAAGTAAATATCCTCTGTGTCCGCCAGCATGTCGATTGCGAACAGGCCCGAAAAATTTTCCGCCTCCTCGCGCGCGCTGTGCAGCTTCCAGGAGATGGGGCTGATCTGCTCCCCTCTGTGACAGCCGTTGATGGCCGCCCGGCTTTCGCTGTGGGCGACCAGGAACCTGCCGCCCGTTTTCAGCATGGAGGCCATCTGCGCGGCAAGCCTCTTCTTGTCGGGGAAATGCGGATACGCGCTGTAGAGCAGGAGGCAGTCGAATCCGCCCACGCTTATGTCGAAGACATCGGAGGCCAAAAGGCGCAGGCGCGGGTCGGAGCACTTGGAGCGCGCCTTTGCGATCATCTTTTCCGAGAGGTCCACGCCGAGCAGGAATTCCGGGCCCCGCGACAGGATCTCCCGGAACAGCGCGCCCGTCCCGCAGGCGAGGTCCGCGACGTGGCAGCCCGGCTTTACGCCGGCCAGCGTCACGATCGCCGCGATTTTCCGGGGGTCGTGCCGGCAGCGGGCGTCCCACGTGTCGGCGCAGCGGTCGAAAAACGCTCGGGTCTCCTGCGTCTTATTTTCCGCTTCCGTCATGCCCGTCATACCTTGTCCCGCCGGATGACCCTGGCTTTTTCCAGAGAGAGACGGCGCCCGTATCCCCAGCCGAACAGCAGACCGCAGAGCAGCACCGGGGTGTGCATGGGCAGAAAGGCCGACCCGGCCCCCAGCATGTGGAAGAAGACGGGGAAGACCACGCCCAGCGCCATGCACAATGCGGTCCCGGTCAGATTCACGGTCTTCGATCTTTTCATAACATACAGCTCCTTTAAGTATAAAAAATCCGCGAAAGGCCGTTTCAACTACGGCGTCCCTTCGCGGTTTGATTTATATTGCCATATTGCCGGAAAAAATCTGCCCTCAAAGCCTTCATGACTTTCTTGGCTAACAGTTTAATCTGTTTTTTTGTTTCTGTCAAGGCCCGAACTTTCGGCGCCGGATCAGAAACATTTCACCCCGTCTTTCGATACGCGCGCGTGGATGAGCGGCACTTCGGCGGGTGCTTCCCCGCGAATGGCGAGGGCGCCGAGGAAGACCCGCTCCGCCTCCCTGCATTTTTGCTCGGAGGACGAGCGGAACTCGGCGAGGACGTCGCCTTTTTCCACCTTGTCACCGATCTTCCGGCGCAGCAGGATCCCCGCGCCGTAGTCGATTGCGTCCTCCTTCTTTTCGCGGCCCGCGCCGAGGACGACGGAGGCGGCGCCGCACCGCTGCGTATCCATCGCGTACAGATACCCGGCGGCCGGCGCTTTCACCGCGCAGCGGACCCGCGCCTGCGGGAATTTCGCGTAGTCGTCCAGCGCGCCGGCGTCTCCGCCCTGCGCCGCGGCCATTTCTTTCAGCTTCGCGAACGCCTCTCCGTTTGCGATCTGGCCCCGCGCCGCGCCGCGGCAGGCGACAAGGCTGCCCTTCCCGGCCAAAAAGAGCATGTTCGCCGCAAGCTCCACGCAGAGCTTCGTCAGGTCGGCGGGACCGCGCCCCTTGAGCGTCTCGCAGGCTTCGATTACTTCGAGGGAATTGCCGACGGCGCTGCCGAGCGGGCGGTCCATGTCGGTGATGAGGGCGACCGTGCGCCTGCCGACGTGTTCGCCGATGGAAACCATGGCTTTCGCGAGGCGGACGGAGTCTTCGACCGTTTTCATGAACGCGCCGCTTCCGGTTTTCACATCCAGAAGGATGCGGTCGGAGCCCGCGGCGATCTTTTTGCTCATGATGCTGGAGGCGATGAGCGGGATGCTCTCCACCGTGGCGGTCACGTCGCGCAGCGCGTACAGCATTTTGTCCGCCGGCACGAGGTTGCCCGACTGGCCGATCACGCAGATCCCGACGGTGCGGACGATCGCGAAGAACCGCTCGCGCTCCAGCGAGGTCCGCAGCCCGGGGATGGACTCGAGCTTGTCGATCGTGCCGCCGGTGTGGCCGAGGCCCCGCCCGCTCATCTTGGCGACCCGCACGCCGAGCGACGCCACGACGGGACCGGCGACCAGCGTGGTTTTGTCGCCGACGCCGCCGGTGCTGTGTTTGTCCACCTTGACGCCGTCGATGCCCGACAGGTCCACGGTTTCGCCGGAGTTCGCCATGGCCATGGTCAGCGCGGTCGTCTCCCGCGCCGTCATGCCGCGGAAATAGATCGCCATCAGCAGCGCGGAGGCCTGGTAATCGGGGATCTTCCCCGCGACATAGCCGTTCACGAAAAAGCGGAGCTCTTCGTCGGTCAGTTCCCCGCCGTCGCGCTTTTTCGCGATGATGTCGTACATGCGCATAGCAGATTTCCTTTCCCGGGCAGCGTAAACGCTGCATCGACGGCCCGCCTTTTGCGGGACGGTTTCGGGTCGGCTTCCGCCGCGGGAGTTTCCCACGATTCTCCCGCCAGAGCGGACCTCAGTTTTCCGCTGCGCCGGACGGCGGGGCCCGGCGGCGGCGCAGCATCCCCGGCCCGAACCCTTGCGGCAGCAGCTCGCCCAGGGAGTGCACCTCCCAGGAGGAAGCGTCCCGCACCAGCACGATTTTGAAGTTCTCGGGGCTGCAGAATTCCATCATCACCTGGCGGCAGACGCCGCAGGGCGGACAG
>DAINSB010000008.1:4073-20025 GCA_036741535.1 Caproicibacter sp.
CCGCCGTTTCGTCCTCTTTTCCCCCCGCGACGGCGATGGCCGTGAAATCCCGTTCGCCGGCGGCGACGGCGGTGAAAAAGGCGGTGCGCTCGGCGCAGTTCGAGGGCGTATAGGCGGCGTTTTCAATGTTGCAGCCGCGGTAGATTTTGCCGCCCTTCGTCAGCAGGGCGGCGCCGACCGTATAGCGGGAATACGGCGCGTAGGCCGCTTTCCGCGCCTCGATGGCCGCCGCGGCCAGTGCGCTGTAATCTTCCATCACAATCCTCCCGAAGTTCCACCCGGCGGCCCGCTCAGCGGCCGTGCGCTTCTTCGTCTTCTATGATCTTCACGATGCGGCTGGTCCCGAGCCTCGAAGCGCCGAGCCGGAGAAACCTCTCCGCGTCCCCGAGGGAGCCGATGCCGCCCGCGGCCTTGATGCGCACGTTCGGGCCGACGTGCTTTGCGAAGAGCGCCACGTCGGCGAACGTCGCCCCGGCCGTCGAAAAGCCGGTGGAGGTCTTGATGAAATCGGCGCCGGACTCGGTCACGGTTTCGCACATCCTGATCTTTTCTCCTTCGGTCAGCAGGCAGGTCTCCACAATGACCTTCAGAATATGCCCGGCGCAGGCCGCCCGGACCCGCCGGATCTCGTCGAGCACGAGGTCGAACCGGCCGTCCTTGACGGAACCAAGGTCGATCACCATGTCGATCTCCCCGGCGCCGTTCGCGAGGGCGTCCTTTGTTTCCAACACCTTCACGACCGTGGTCGCGTACCCGTTCGGGAAGCCGATCACCGTGCAGACGGGGACGCGCCCGGCGAGGTACCCGGCCGCGCGCCTCACGTAAGAGGGTGGGATGCAGACCGACGCGGTCCGGTATTTCACGGCGTCGTCGCAGACCCGGCGGATCTCTTCCCAGGTCGCCGTCGGCGTCAGCAGGGTGTGGTCCACGTGCGACAGAATCTCACGGATTTCCATGGGCGGAGCTCCTTTCTAAGCCGTCGCGGCTTTCAGCGCGATCTCCATCATCCGGCGGAAGCCGGTCTGCCTTTCCTGCGCCGGGAGCGATTCGCCCGTCAGGGGGCAGTCGGAGACGGTGAGGATGCACAGCGCGTTCTTCCCGGCGCGGGCCGCGTTCATGTAGAGGGCCGCGGCCTCCATCTCCACCGCGAGGACGCCCATCTTTTTCCAGGCTGGCAGGGAGGCACCGTCGTCCCCGTAGAACGTGTCGGAGGAGAGGATGTCCCCCACGAGGGCGTGGACGCCCAGCTCGCGCGCGGCGGCGACGGCGCGTTCCAGCAGCGGGTAGCTCGCGACGGGGGCGAACGCGCCCGGCAGCCGGTACTGCGAAGCGTAGTTCGAGTCCGTGCAGGCCCCCAGGCCGAGCACCACGTCGCGGACGCGGACGCCGTCCGCGATGCCGCCGGCCGTGCCGATGCGGATGATGTTCTGCACGCCGTAAAAATGGTACAGCTCGTAGGAATAGATGCCGATCGACGGCATGCCCATCCCGCTGCCCATCACGGAGACGCGCTTTCCGTGGTAGCTGCCGGTGTAGCCGAGCATGTTGCGCACGGTGTTGAAGCAGACGGCGTCGGAAAGGTAGGTGTCGGCGATGTACTTCGCGCGGAGCGGGTCGCCGGGCATCAGCACGGTTTCGGCGATCTCTCCGGCGGCCGCCGCGTTGTGGGGCGTTGGGATCTGCGGCATGAAAAGCCCTCCTTTCGGTTCGTTCATTTCAGAAACCTGTGCAGCTGGGATTCCCCGGAAATGCGGCACGGGGCGTTCAGATAATCCGAGATCGTCGCGGCGATGTCGGAAAACGTGGGGCGCGTGCCGAGGTCGGTCCCGGGCCTGACCTTGTCCCCGGCGATCAGCCAGGGCGTGCACTCCCGCGAGTGGTCGGTCGAGGGCGTGCTGGGGTCGCAGCCGTGGTCGGCGGTGATCATCAGCAGGTCGTCTTTCCGCAGGCCCGCGAGGATCCGCGGCAGGTTTTCATCAAAATAGGTCAGGGCCCTGGCGTAGCCGTCCACGTCGTTCCTGTGGCCGTAGAGCATGTCGAAATCCACCAGGTTCACGAAGCACAGGCCTTCGAAGCCTTTTTTTGTCAGCCCGACGGTCCGCTCGATCCCCTCCGCGTTCCCCTTCGTGCGCGTGGATTCGGTGACGCCCCTGCCCGCAAAGATGTCGTTGATCTTTCCGACCGCGATCACGTCGCGGCCCGCCTGTTTCAGGCCGTCCAGCACGGTCTCGCCCGGCGGTGTCAGGGAGAAGTCGTGGCGGTTCGTCGTGCGCGTGTAGTTCGGGTAAGCCCCCGTGAACGGGCGGGCGATCACCCGGCCCACGCCGTGTTCGCCCGTCAGCATCGCCCGGGCGACCTCGCAGCAGCGGTACAGTTCTTCGAGCGGCACGACGGATTCGTGCGCCGCGATCTGAAAGACGCTGTCGGCCGACGTGTAGACGATCAGCGCCCCCGTCTTTTCGTGCTCGCGGCCGTAGTCGCGGATCACATCCGTGCCGGAGTACGGTTTGTTGCAGAGGACTTTGCGCCCGGCCTTTTGCTCGAATTCCCGGATGACCGCTTCGGGGAAGCCGTGCGGATAGGTCGGCAGCGGCTTCGGGGAGTAGATGCCCGCGATTTCCCAGTGGCCGATGGTGGTGTCCTTGCCTTTCGAGGCTTCGCGCATGCGGGCGAAGGCGCCCGCGGGGCGGGCTTCGCGAGGGCCGCACGCGACGCCCTCGATATTGAACAGCCCGAGGCGGGCCATGTTGGGTACCCGCAGAGACGGGCTGCGCGCAACGGCGGCGAGGGTGTCGCTGCCTTCGTCGCCGTACTCTGCGGCGTCCGGCGCTCCGCCGATGCCGAAGCTGTCCAGCACGATCAGAAACACACGTTTCATAAAGTTCGTCCTTTCCGCGCATTCCAATGCTCCCGCCGCGCGGAATGCCGCGGGCGGTAAAAAACCTACTGTATCCTATCATAATCGAATGCGGGCGGATTATCAAGACATTCTTCGGCCCGCCTTTCCGCATTTGTGGTATAATGCAGACATCGTTCCCCCGGCGGACGGGGGCCGGAAGGAAGGCAAGACGATGATACGGTTTGAATGCGATTATTCGGAGGGCGCGCATCCCCGCGTCCTGGAGCTGATGCGGCGCAGCAATCTGGAGCAGACGCCCGGCTACGGCGAGGACGCGTACTGCGCGAGGGCGCGGGAGATCATCCGCGGGCTCTGCGGGGCGGAACGCGCCGGCGTACATTTTCTGGTCGGCGGCACGCAGGCGAACGCGACGGTGATCGCCTCCGTCCTGCGGCCCGTGCAGGGGGTCCTATGCCCACAGACGGGGCATATCAACGTCCACGAGACCGGCGCCGTGGAGGCTTCGGGCCACAAGGTTCTGCCTCTGCCGAGCGCGGACGGAAAGATCACGGCACAGCAGGTGCGCGCCGCCTACGACGACCACTGGGGCGACGCGGCGCACGAGCACAGGGTCCAGCCGGGGATGGTCTATGTCTCCTTCCCGACCGAGAACGGGACGCTTTATTCCAAAGAGGAGCTGACGGCGCTGAGCGCCACCTGCCGGGAGCTCGGCCTGCCGCTGTATCTGGACGGGGCGCGCCTCGGCTACGGTCTCGCCGCGCCGGGGAACGACCTCACGCTTCCGGACCTCGCCCGCCTGTGCGACGTTTTCTACATCGGCGGTACGAAGGTCGGCGCCCTTTTCGGCGAGGCCGTGGTCGTCGCGGCCCCTTCGCTGGACCGGGACTTCCGGTATTTCATCAAACAGCACGGCGCCATGCTGGCCAAGGGCCGGCTGCTCGGCATCCAGTTTCTCGCCCTGCTGCAGGACGGCCTGTATTTTGACATCTCCGCACACGCCGACCGGCTCGCCGGCAGGATCCGGGAGGCCTTCGTCCGGAAGGGTTTTCCGTTTCTGTACGACTCGCCGACCAACCAGCAGTTCCCCATCCTGCCGGATGCGGCGATCGCAAAGCTTTCGGAACGCTATGCTTTTGAAGCGTGGAGGCGCGTGGACGAAGGGCACGCCGCCGTCCGTTTCTGCACCAGCTGGGCGACGAGGGAGCGGGACGTGGAGAGCCTACTGGAAGACATCCGCGGGCTGTGAGCGGGGAGGGGCGGTCCGGGATTGGTCCCTTTGCCGGGGATCGGCGCGCGGTACCCGGGGCAAAGGGAAAGCCGGCGCCGTTTCGGCGCCGGCTTGTGATCGGGCCCGCTTGCTTCCGGCTCAGGGCCTGGGCGGCCCCGGAGTAGGTCCGGGCGGCCTGGGCGGCCCGGGAGGGGACGGAGGCCTCGGAGGAGGCCCTGGAGGAGATGACGGCCGGGAAGGAGCCGGCGGACGCGGCGGCTCCGGCGGCCTCGGCGGTTTCGGCGGCTCCGGCGGTCTCGGCCCCGGCCTGTGCGGGAAATACCACCAGATATGTGGAACTCGAATCATCATGCAAACACCTCGGTAACAGAATATTCACCTCGGCCGGAAAATGCGACCGGCGGGGGAAATATTTGCATCGGGGCCTTCTGCTCTGAAATTTACAGGCCGGTCCGACGGCGGCCTTTTTTCCTGCGTGTTCCGGCGCCGCAGGGTTGCGAAATGTCGGAATATGGTCTATAATTTAGGATAAGATCTGGAAAAGCGGAATTTTGGCGAAAATCCGCCGTTTCCGGATGCGGACTGAATCGATAGATGGAGTGAATTGCTTTGCGGAAAACACTTGCCGGATTGCGGAAGGCCGTATTGTTCACCGTATGCGCGGCCTGCGTCGCCGCGTCCGTCTTTTCATATGGAAGCCGTGCCGCCTATGCCGCCGCCCTGTCGGCCCGCACGACGGACTATCTGAATCTGCGGCAGGGGATGGGGACCAACACGCCCGTCCTTCTCACGTTGGGGAAGAATGTGTCCGTCACCGTGCTGGACAATTCCAACGCGAGCTGGGCGAAGGTCAAAACATCGAGCGGGAAGACCGGGTACTGCTTCAAACAGTACCTGAGCTTTTCCTCCGCGTCTTCTTCCGGAGCGGGGACTTCCTCTTCCGGCGGGGGGACGGCGGCGGTGCTCGCGAACCTGAACCTGCGGTCCGGCCCATCCCTCGGCAGCGGGATCCTGAAGGTCCTCTCGAAGGGAAGCGCGGTCCAGGTGCTCGACAACTCCAACGCCTCGTGGGCCAAAGTGCAGACGTCAAGCGGCGCGCAGGGCTGGTGCTGTAAAAGCTATCTGAAAATTTCCGGGTCCCCGTCCGGGACATCGTCCGGCTCCGCGTCGACGGCTTCCGGGCAGACGGCCACGACGACGGATTACCTGAATCTGCGCTCGGGGGCGGGGACCAATTACAGCGTTCTGCTGACCCTCGGCAAGGGCGTGACGGCCTCCGTGCTGGATAATTCCAATTCCGGCTGGGTCAAGGTCAGCACGCAGAACGGAACCGAAGGGTGGTGCAGCAGGCAGTATCTGACAATCTCGGGGAGTCCTTCGCAGACGTCGAGCTCTTCCGGGGGCAGCTCTTCTTCCGGCTCCGGATCGGGCGGTTCTTCCTCCGGGCAGGGCGGCGCCGGTTCCTCCGCGGTGACCGGCGCGACCGTCACGGCGGATCTGCTCCGCCTGCGGCAGTCGGCCGGCACGTCCAGCGCCATCCTTGCCAACCTGCCGCACGGGACCGTCCTGACGGTCCTCGACACCTCGACTTCCGGCTGGGTCAAAGTGCAGACCGCGGACGGAAAGACCGGCTACGTCAGCGCGCAGTACGTGACTTTGACCTATGCCGACGGCTCCACGTCCGGCGGGACCTCCGGCACGAATGCGGCCGTTTCCCTCTCCTCGTCTTCCCAGACCGTTCCGCAGGGGAAGACGCTCTATCTGCAGGCGACGACCAGTCCCTCCGGGGCGTCGGTCGCGTGGGCCAGCAGCAATCCCTCGGTCGCCTCGGTGTCGGGCGGGTGCGTCTATGCTTCTGCCGAGGGGACGGCGCAGATTACCGCTTCGACCGGCTCCGGCAGCGCGTCGTGCAGCGTGACGGTCACGGACGCGGAACCCGTGCGCACCGCCTACGCTTCGCCGAACATCGCGGCCCCGGGGCAGACGGTCACGTTCACCGCGGTGACGGACTCTTCGCGCGACGGCGTCTCCTTCGCGGTCACGCGGGCGGACGGAAGCGTCTTGAAGATCGCCGCCACCAGCTGCCGCGAAACGACGACCTCCGGCGTCGTCACGAAGGAGTGGAGCGCCTCGACGTCGTTTTCTTCGGCGGGCCTCTATTCCTTCACCGCCTATTCTTCCAAAAACGGCGTGCTCAGCGGAACGGGCTTTGCGTCCGACGCCATGGTCGCCACGCAGTCCGACTTCACCGTGACGACGAGCGAAACGCGGCGCATCAGCGACAGCATGCTGTCGCTCGTCTCAAAGTGGGAAGGGTACAGCTCGGGCGTTTACGCGGACCAGCTTGCGTCGAGCCATGTCGCCACCATCGGGTACGGCTGCACGCTCGGGGCGAACGCCAAGTTCTACAATTTTCTCAGCGCGACCGAAGCGTGGTCCCAGCTGGTCAACCAGATCAACCATTCCTCCTACACGACGGAGCTCAATAAGATGGTGGCGAACAACGGGTTCCTGATGAGCCAGAATCAGGCGGACTGTCTCATCAGTTTCGCCTACAACGTCGGCGCCGGGTATTTCAACAGCTCGACGGAGATGGATTTCCGCCGCATCATGAAGAACGCGGTCGTTCCGCCCTCGATCCCGGGCTCCGGCCTCGGCGCGACGGCGACGGAGGCCGCCGATGTGCTGGGCGGCTGCAGCCGGTCCGCGTCGGTCGTCAGCCGGGTCGCCGCGGGGACGCAGCTCACGGTGACGGACTGCAATTTCGCGGACAAAAAGGACGGCTGGTACGAGGTCCGGCTGTCGGGCGGCCAGACGGGCTGGGTCAATTCCGGCTATGTCAACCTGAGCGATTCGAGCGGGCTGGTCCATGACCTGAACTACACCAACGCCTATGCGTTCGGCTCCGAGCTCATCCATTGGAACCAGGCGGGCGGCAAGTTCTATGCGGGCCTTTTCTACCGCAGGCTGGGCGAGGCCAATGTCTACAACTACAACGATTACAATGCCGTCCGGTACAATAAGTACGGCTATCTCTATCCGAGCGCCGCGTCGTCGCTGAACTAGAGGTTAGCGGAAACCCCGCAGGCGCGCCGCCGGCAGAGGGCTTGGATTTTCTCTGCGCTCCTCGGCGCGGCTTGGGAGCGGCGACACGCCGCTACAGCTCCTTCATCCAGTATTTGCGGTCTAAGGTGCGGTACTGCACCGCTTCGGCCACATGGCGCGGCTCGATCGTTTCGCTGCCGTCGAGGTCGGCGATGGTGCGGCAGACTTTCAGCACGCGGTCGTAGGCGCGCGCGGAGAGGCCGAGCTTTTCGAAGGCGGTCTTCAGCAGGCTTTGCGCCTTTTCGCTCATCGGGCAGGATTCGTGCAGCAGGTCCGGCGTGATCCTCGCGTTGCAGGTGACGCCGGTCCCGCGGAAGCGTTCGTTCTGGATCTTTCGGGCGGCGTTGACGCGCCGCCGGATGGAGGCGGAGCTTTCCGCCCCGGATGCGGAGGCGAGCTCGTCGAATTCGACGGGCGGGACTTCGATGTGCAGGTCCAGCCGGTCGAGCAGCGGGCCGGAGACGCGCGCCAGGTAGCGTGAGACCGCCTGCGGGGTGCAGGTGCAGCGGCGCGTCGGATGGCCGAAATATCCGCACGGGCACGGGTTCATCGCCGCGACGAACATGGCGGAGCAGGGGTACGAGACGGTGCCGCCCGCGCGGGAGATCGTCACCCGTCCGTTTTCGATCGGTTGGCGCAGAACCTCCATGGCCGAGCGCGAAAACTCCGGCAGCTCGTCCAGGAACAGCACGCCGTTGTGCGCGAGCGAGATCTCCCCCGGGCGCGGGATGCTACCGCCGCCGGAAAGCCCCGCCGGGGAGACGGTGTGGTGCGGCGCCCGGAACGGCCGTGTGCGGATCAGCGGGGAGCCCGGCGGTAGCACGCCCGCGATGGAGTGGATCTTCGTCGTTTCGATGATCTCCTCGGACGTCATTTCCGGCAGGATGGAGGGCAGGCGCTTTGCCAGCATGCTCTTGCCGGAGCCGGGCGGGCCGATCAGCAGGACGTTGTGGCCGCCCGCGGCGGCGATTTCCAGCGCGCGCTTCGCCTGCGCCTGCCCGCGCACTTCCGAGAAATCCGGCGCCGGGGCGGGCGCTTCTTCGGGCGTGCCCGCCGGGTCGGCTGGCACGATCTCCGTTTCGCCCCTCAGATGGCTCAGCAGCGCGCCCACGCTTTCGACCGGAAACACGGCCAGCCCGCCGACCACCGCTCCCTCCGCCGCGTTCTGCGCGGGGACGTAGAGCTTTTGAAAGCCGTTTTCCCGCGCGGCGATCGCCATGGGCAGTACGCCGCGCACCGGCCGCGCTTCCCCCGTCAGGGAGAGCTCGCCCGCGAAGACGCTGTCCGCGAGGTCGGCGGCGAGCTGCCCGCTCGCCTTGAGCAGCGCGATCAGGATCGGCAGATCGTACAGCGGCCCTTCCTTGCGCTTGTCGGCCGGAGCGAGGTTGACCGTGATGCGGCTGACCGGGAAATCGCAGCCGCAGTTCTTCAGGGCCGACCGCACGCGGTCGCGCGATTCCTTGACGGCCGCGTCCGGAAGCCCCACGATCTCGAAGGCCGGCAGCCCCGAGGAAAGGTCCGCCTCGACCTCCACGGGAAAGGCGTCCATGCCGTACAGCCCCATGCTGTATATCTGTGAAACCATCCTGTTTCCCCTCCCAAATCATTATACACGTCTCGGCGGGCGGAAGCAACGGGCTCAGCCTGCCCGTGTTGACTTCCGCGGGGCGTTAGGATATGATGTAGGTGTTTTAAAAAGCCGAGCTTCATTGCTCGCCCGGGGAACGCCCCTGATGGGATTCGGGGAATCTTGTTGCTCGCCCCGCGGAACGCTTTTTCCGGGATCCAGTGAATCTGAACGGTGCGGCGTGACTGCGCGGGCACCGCGCCGTGAGGTGTTTGCTTTGGACGATACGAGTCGGTTTCCCAGCGGCGGCCTGTCGGACGGCCGCTTGGCGGAGCTTGTCCAACAGGGGGATTCCGAGGCGTTTGCGGAGCTGACGGAACGGTATATGTCCGTGATCCGCGCGAAGGTCTCTCCGTTCGGGTCCGGCCGCGCGGAGCGGGAAGACCTGTGCCAGGAGGGACTGCTCGGCCTGCTGAACGCCGCGCGGACCTACGACCCGGCGGGACGGGCGTCGTTCCGCACCTACGCGGGGGTCTGCATCTCCAACCGGGTGATCATGGCGTACCGTTCTTCGGCGGGGAAGAAGCACGACCCGCTCAGCGATTTCGTTTCCCTCAGCGAAGACGGCGCCGAGCGGTTCGAGGCCCGCGACGATTCCGCCGACCCCGAGGCGCTTCTGACCGAGCGCGAGGGGTTCGAGAATATCCGGCGCACCATTTTCAGCCTGCTGACCCCGCTGGAGCGCAATGTCCTCCGGCTGTACCTCGGCGGCTGCAGCTATGGGGAGATCGCAGAAAAATTGTCCGTCACTCCCAAAGCGGCGGACAATGCGCTCCAGCGGGCGCGGTTCAAATTGAGAAATGCGAAAATATCCTAAAAAGCCTCCGTCCGCCTCTGCTGCCTGAGCTCTCGGCGCTTGAGGCCGGCTTCCCATTCCGCCTTTTCTTCCGGGGTGTCGCACACAAGGCCCGGCACCGGCGTCGGCTTTCCGTTTTCGTCCAGCGCCACCAGCACAAGGTACGCGGTGTTGACCAGCTTCCTCGTCCCGTCCTTGGCCTCGACGTAGCTGTCGACGCGGACCTCCATGGAAGTGCGGCCGACGCAGGTGAGCTTTCCGTGCAGGATGACCACGCTGTCGGCAAAAATGGGGGATTTGAACTGTAGGTTGTCGATTTCCGCCGTCGTGGAGTTGCAGTTGCTGTGGCGGCGCGCCACCAGGCCGGCCACAACGTCGACCCATGCCACGAGTTGCCCGCCGAACAGGCGCCCTTGCGCGTTCAGGTGGGAAATGAAGACGCCCTGCACCTGCTCCACTTCGGAATCGGAGACGTGTTTTGGAGAAAGTTGGTTCATCTGGTCACCTCTTTGATATATATCTGTTATTATATTACGTCTGCCGGAGAATAGCAAGATACGGGACGGTACTTTGTGAATTCATTCACAAAAATTGATGGAAGGAAGACGATCCGCTTTGGAAGATCGAAACGTATGCTGCGCCGTCGTCGTGGCGGCGGGTTCTTCCCGGAGGATGGGCGGCGGGGACTCCAAGCAGTTTCTGCCGCTCTGCGGGGTCCCGGCGATTCTGCATACGATGCGCGCGTTCGAGGGGGCGGGGGAGGTGCGGGCCTGTGTGGTGGTCTGCCGGCGGGAGGACTGCGGCCGGATGCGGCTGCTTGCACAGCGGTACGGCCTTCGCAAGATCGCGGCGATCGTGGCGGGGGGCGACACCAGGCAGCGTTCGGTTGCGGCCGGGGTCGCCGCCGTCCCGGGGGAAGCCGGGTGGCTGGCGATCCACGACGGCGCGCGCCCGCTCGTCACCCCGGAAGAGATCGACGGCTGTGTCCGCGACGCGCGGCGCTTCGGCGCGTCCGCGCTCTGCGTGAAGGTCAAGGACACGCTCAAGCTCACGGACGAAGACGGCTTCATCGTATCGACGCCGCCGCGGGAGAGGCTGCGGGCGGTGCAGACACCGCAGGTTTTCGAGCGCGCCGCCTACGAGCGGGCCCTCAGGAGGGCGGAATCGGAGGGGGAGGACTATACGGACGACTGCCAGCTTTTTGAGCACATGGGCCGGCGGGTGCATCTGTACGCCGGCGGCTACGACAACATCAAACTGACGACTTCGGACGACATCCCCGCCGCGGAGGCGGTTCTGCAGAGGAGGGGGAAAAAAGGATGAGAATCGGTCACGGATACGATGTCCACCGGCTTGTCGAGGGCAGAAAGCTTATCCTCGGCGGCGTGGACATCCCGTACCCGAAAGGGCTTCTCGGCCACTCCGACGCCGACGTGCTGACACATGCGGTGATGGACGCGCTGCTCGGCGCGGCAGCCCTGGGGGACATCGGATGCCTGTTCCCCGACACCGACGCGGCTTACCGGGACGCCGACAGCCTGCAGCTGCTTGCCGGGGTCTGCCGCCTGCTGCGGGGAAGGCGCTACCGCGTGCAGAATATCGACGCGACCGTCGTCGCGCAGGCGCCGAAGCTCGCGCCGTATCTCGGGAAGATGCGCGGCAATCTTTCGCGGGTCTGCGGGATTCCGGTGGACTGCGTGAACGTGAAGGCCACGACGGAAGAGGGGCTGGGGTTCACCGGCTCCGGAGAGGGCATCGCCGCGCATGCGGTCGCTTTGCTGGAGGCCGGAAGTTAGAAGGAAAAGTTTCTGCGGGCTTGCCTTTCCAATCCTCTAATTCCCTAACCTCTGACCTCCGAGCGGCATATCCTATACCATATAAGGAGGGATTACTGTGGGCAAGCCTTTGATTGTGGTTGGCTCCATCACTTTTGCCATGAAGGGCCGCGACATTCTGGGCCGCAGGGGATTCCGTTCGAGCGTGGAACGCGTTCCCCACAGTCGGGATGCACACGGCTGCGGATATGGCCTTTATGTTCCGGAAAGGGCGGAGGAAGCGGAAAAAATTCTGCGTTCGGCGGGGATCCCCGTGACCGGACGCGTGCCGTGGGAGGCGAGTGGAAGATGATTTACCTTGACAACGCTGCTACCACATATCCGAAACCGGAATCCGTGCGGCGGGCCGTTTCGGAGGCGCTGGTCCGCTACGGGGCGAACCCGGGGCGCGCGGGCCACAGCATGTCGATCGCCGCTTCGGAAGAGATCTACCGCTGCCGCAGTGCCGCGGCGGAGTTTTTCCGCGCATCCGGGCCGGAGTGCGTCGCCTTTACGCTCAACTGCACGCATGCGATCAACTACGTGCTGAAAGGGCTGCTCAGGCCGGGCGACCATGTCGTGATCTCGTGTCTGGAACATAATGCGGTGGTCCGCCCGCTGTATGCCCTTGCGCAGCAGGGCGTGCAGGTGACGGAGGCGACGGTCACCGCCGGCGACAACGACGCGACGATGGAGGCGTTCCGCTCGGCGATCCGGCAAAACACCCGGCTGATCGTCTGCACGCACGCCTCGAACGTCTGGGGCATCCGCCTGCCGGTGGAGCGCCTCGCCGCCCTTGCGCACGCCTATCGCATCCCGATCGTGGTGGATTCGGCCCAGTCGGCCGGCGTGCTCCCGATCGACCTTGCGGACAGCGGCATCGACTATCTGTGCTGCGCGGGCCACAAGGGCCTTTACGGCCCCATGGGGACCGGTATGCTCATCACGGCGAACGGGGCCGGCCTTTCGACCGTCATTGAGGGCGGCACCGGCACCGAGTCCGCAAATCCGCAGCAGCCCGCCGGAA
This sequence comes from Caproicibacter sp., assembly GCA_036741535.1. Taxonomy (GTDB): domain Bacteria; phylum Bacillota; class Clostridia; order Oscillospirales; family Acutalibacteraceae; genus Thermocaproicibacter. The sequence continues at coordinate 16,531 of DAINSB010000008.1, forward strand.
TGCCGGAGAGGATGGAGAGCGGCACGCAGAACATGCCGGGCATTGCGGGGCTGCACGCGGGCATCGAATTCGTCAAGCGGCGCGGGCCGGAAAAGATCGCCCAGCACGAGATGGGGCTGATCCGCTCCGCGTACGAGCAGCTTTCGCGTCTGCCCCGCGTCCGCTTTTATACGCCGGAGCCGGACCTTCGGTATTTCGCCCCCGTGCTGTCGTTTACGGTCGACGGTCTGCCGAGCGAGACCGTCGGCAGAGAGCTCGGCAAGCTCGGCGTCGCCGTGCGCGCGGGCCTGCACTGCGCGCCCTCCGCCCACAGGCTGATGGGCACGCTCGAGAACGGCGCCGTGCGCATTTGCCCCAGCGCCTTTTCGACGCAGGCGGATATTTCCGGCATGGTGGGGGCCGTCAAGAAGATTCTCAACAAAAATTACGGATCTGAGGATTGAAAGTGCGCCGGGATATGGTACAATAATTTAGGAGTGTTAAAACGGGATGAGAGGGTAAAGTATGGAAGGAATTATCAACACATGGAATCTGTTCCTGCAGCTGATCCGTCAGTTCCGGCTGTCCGATGCGTTTGATATTATTCTGGTTGCCTTCATCATCTACAATGCGATCAAGCTGGTGCGCGAGACGCGGGCCGGTCAGCTGGTCAAGGGGATCGTGATCCTGCTTGTGCTGTGGGGCCTTTCCTACGCGCTGAAGCTGTATATGATGGAAACGCTGCTCAATTATTTTTTCCAGTTCTCCCTCCTTGCCCTGATGATCGTTTTCCAGCCGGAGATCCGGCGCGCGCTGGAGCAGCTTGGCCGCAGCGGGATCGGCAAAAGGGACTGGTCGTTCGGAATCGCCGGCGAGGCGGATGAAAGGCTGCGCCGGGCCCGCAGGGCCCTCAACGCCGTCGTGGAGGCGGCCGCCCAGATGTCGAAACAGAAGACCGGCGCGCTGATCGTGTTTGAGAGGGCGACGAAGCTGGGCGACATCATCGACACCGGCACGGTGCTCGACGCCGTGCCCAGCGTGTCGCTTATCTGCAACGTGTTTTTCAACAAGGCGCCGCTTCATGACGGCGCCATGATCGTGCGCGACGGAATGGTCTACGCCGCCGGATGCATCCTCCCCCTGACCAAAAACGGCAAGGTCAGCATCGAGCTCGGCACCCGCCACCGGGCGGCCATCGGCATGAGCGAAAATTCCGACGCGGTCGTCGTCGTCGTCTCGGAGGAGACCGGCCAGATTTCCCTTGTCGTAAACGGCATTATCACCCGGAACTACACGCGGGAGACGCTGCGCAGCGAGCTGGAGTCCGCGCTGCTTTCCGAGAGGGAGCAGAGCGCCAGAAAACCGAACTGGATTTCCTCGCTCAGAAGGGGAAAAAATCATGAGGATTAAGTTGCCTAAAACGTTCGACTGGAGCAGGCCGTTCAACAACAATAAATTCGCGATCGCCTTTTCGGTCCTCGCGGCGGTCATTCTGTGGGTCGTCATGGCGTCGCTCGACACGCAGGACCACGCCCGCGCCATTTTCAACGTGCCGGTCGACATTGTCCTTTCCGACGCCGCTCAGTCGGACGGGATGAAGGTGTTCCAGCAGACGGACACGAAAGCCACGGTCTATGTCAAGGGCAACAGCCTGCTGGTCAACCAGATCAAACCTTCCGACCTCGAGGTGGTGGCGCCGCTCGCCTCCAACATCACAACGCCCGGCAGCTATACGCTCGCCCTTTCCGTGCAGAACAAAAGCTCGCTGAGCAACTACGGCTATACGGTCGATTCCATCTCCCCGCAGCAGGTGCTTGTGACCGTCGACCGCTACAAAGAGAAGATCTTCAACGTCCAGAGCAATATCACCTATAAGGACGGGTATAAATCCGACCCCTCCTACTTCGTGGGCGAACCCACCCTGAGCAGCGGCACGGTGACGGTTTCCGGCCCGGAAAAACAGGTCGTGCAGGTCAATCGCGTCGCCTTCGGCTATGAGATCGGCGATACCCTGACCGACACGCTGAAATTCACGGAGTCGCTGGTCCTTTACGACGCGAACGGGAACAAAATCGAAAGGGGCGACCTCACGGTTTCGCCCGAAAAAGTGGACGTGACCATCCCCGTCCTGCCGCGGCAGGTGGTTCCCTTCGAGGCGACGTTTACCGGAAAGCCGGACGGCTTTGCGCTGCAGAACGGTCAGGTGACGATTTCGCCCGGCAGCATCGAGATTGCGGGCCCGAAGGACGTGCTGACCGGCATGACGAAGCTCAGCCTGGACCCCATCGATTTTTCGCAGATCAGCCCCTCCAACAATTCTTTCGACGCCGACATCAACCTGCCCGCCACGTGCCGGAACCTCAGCAACAACTGGACGGCGAAAGTGACCGTCAACCTCGGCGGTATGGTCACGAGGCAGGTTTCCGTCTCCAATTTCAACGTGAAAAACCTGGAGGCCGACAAGACGGCTTCCGTATACACCAAAAATCTGCTGGTGACGGTCGTCGGTCCGGAAAGCGAGGTCTCGAAGCTGACGGACGGCAACCTCACCGCCCAGGTGGACATGTCCGGCAAGGCGAATTTCACCGGCCATACGGAGATGCCCGCGACGATTTCCATCAGCAATGCGCACAGCTCGTGGGCCTACGGCACCTATATGGTAAACATGAGCGTCGCCCAGAAAAATACGAGCGGTTGAAACCCGCAGCGGGCAAGGAGGATTTCAAATGTCTAAAATCGAAGAAGTCCGTGCAGAGATGGTCAAGGCCATGAAGGGCGGCGACAAAGCGCGCAAAGACGTGCTGTCGCTTCTGCTCTCGGCGCTGAAAGCCAAATGGGTGGACAAGCACGCCGGCCTGACACCGGAGGAGGAGAACGAGGTCGTCCGCAAAGAGATCAAGCAGACGAAAGAGACGCTGGAGACGGCGCCGCAGGAACGCGCGGACATCCGGGAGCAGAGCCGGTTCGCGCTCTCCGTCCTCGAGGAGTTCGCCCCGAAGCAGATGAGCGACGACGGGGTGCGTGACGCCGTCCGCGCCGTTCTCGCGGAGCTCGGCATCGCACAGCCTACGCCGAAGGACAAGGGGCGCATCATGAAAGCGGCGATGGCCCGCCTGCGCGGAAAAGCCGACGGCTCTACGGTCAGCAAAATCGTCGCTGCGGAGTGTCAGGCCCCGCCGGATAGCCCGGCGTGAGAAAACAGTTTGCCGCGGCGGGAGAGTTTGGGGAAGCTCCCGGGGCGCACGGCTTTCTCAGTAAACGAACAAAAAGGGTGGGGAATTGGCTCCCCGCCCTTTTTATTTGTTTGCCGGTATCAAGTAGAGTGAAAAATCCTTCATATGACGCATTACAGGCTTTAGCAATAGACTGTAAATCACTTTCTGTTAGATGTCCCTGTTAATTTTGGCGGTTATATTTTGCCTGGTGGTCTTTGGCTCCATTTGTTCAGCCAAGTCACCGAGCGTCATTTCACGTGCAGCAAGCAGCATTTTAACTTTAATTACCATTCCCATTTTA
>DAINSB010000008.1:20125-31259 GCA_036741535.1 Caproicibacter sp.
TCCTGCCCGCCTTGCGCGGAAACCAGGCCGTTTATTTAGAAATCGGCATGAAGGCCGGGGCGCGGCTGGTTTATCAGCTTTTAGAAGAGGACAAGCCGAAGGAGCCGGAAAAGAGTGGGGGCAGTGAGCGATAAAGCGGATCGCCGGGAGTTGCCCGGGACCGTCCGGGCAAAGAAAACCTTTAATTTCCACCGGGATATACGCCCGGCCATGGGAGCGCCGCCACGCCGCACGCATATACTGGGAAGGAACATTCATTTCAGAACAAAGCGGGGATGCTAATCATGCCATATACAGACCGCGAGCTTCTCGCGAGGCTGCTGCAGTGCGAAGCCGACGGGGAGGGCGACGTGGGGATGCAGGCCGTCGCTTCGGTCATCATGAACCGGACGAACGTGCCGTACGGGGAGTTCTTCCGCGTGAGCAACGGGGGCGACGTGCGCGCCATCATGCAGCAGGCCGGCCAGTTCACCTGCATGATGGAGACGGTGGGCGGGTCCTACAATGCCCAGAACGTCTACAATATGAATCCGCAGGAGATCCATTACCAGATCGCCGACTGGGCCCTTTCGGGCAGCACGCTCGGCGAGGTCGCGAATTCGCTTTTCTACTTCAATCCGTTCAAGCCCACCTGCGTCCAGAACTTTCCGCCCAACGGGACCGGAAGCTTTCTCACGCGCATCCGCAACCACTGCTTTTATGTACCGACAGCAAAATACGCAAAAACGTAAGGGGGAAATTTTCAGATGAATCTGCAGAGAATACAGGAAATCGATGCAAACGCCGCGCCGCCCGACTGCCCGACCTGCGGCCGGCCGCAGGCGGTCACGGCCTACCCGGGGCGGATCGTTCCGTCCGCGTCGGGTCCGCAGCCCGCGTCGGGTCCGCAGCCCGCGTCTGGCCCGCTGACGGCCGCGGTCCCTTCGACGGGAGGACCGGGGTCCGCTCTGTCGCAGACGACGCCGATTACGGACCTGACTCAGCCGGCGCCCATGACCGTGGAAAGCACCGAGTATCTCAATGGATTTCTGCGCACGCAGATCGGCCAGCAGGTCCGGGTCTCGTTCCTCATCGGCACGAACTCGTTTCTCGACAAGGCCGGCAAGCTTCTGGAAGTCGGCGCCAACTACATCATCCTGCAGGAGGCCCAGACGGACGATCTTCTTATCTGCGATTTCTACACCATCAAATTCGTGACCGTCTACCACTGAGCGGGCGGACTGTGTCCGCGCCCAATCCCCGCCGTTCAGCTTGGCGGGGAAGAGCAGTTTAATCTGGCGGGAGAGCCGAGGGAGGCTCCCGGAAACAATGTCCTGTTTGCGGGAGATGCTTTAAACTCTCGCGCCGACCGTAGCCCGGAAGTTTCACTTCGCTATACGGCGCGGCTTGGCCGCGGGGGCACCCCGCCTTGCTTTGCACAGCGGCCTGTGGTACAATCGAACCAAACGGACAACGGAGGCTGCGGATGGATCCAGACGCTAAAAATATGTCGTTTCACAGAAACGGGGAGGTCTGCTACCTGACCTTCCCGTCGTTTGAAAAATACCCGTTCGTGCATCATGCCTTTTCCACCCGGTACGGCGGAGTGAGCAGGAATCAGTTTTCTTCCATGAATCTGGGCCTGAGCTGCGGCGACGAGCGGGAGAACGTGCTTGAAAATTACCGGCGTTTCTGCGCGGCGGCGGGGTTCGATTTCTCGACCCTCGTGTCCGCCGCGCAGGACCACCATACGTTCATCCGCCGGGTCGGCGGAAAAGAGCGCGGCATCGGCGTCGTGCGGCCGCGCGATCTGGAGAGCGTGGACGGGCTGATCACGGACGAGCCCGGGGTCACGCTGGTGACGCATTACGCGGACTGCGTGCCGGTCTTTCTGCTGGATACGAAACGGAAAGCGATCGGGCTGGTGCACGCCGGCTGGCGGGGAACGGCCGCGAAGATCGCCGCCGCTGCCGTGGGGGCCATGCGGCGCGCGTTCGGCACCGAGCCGGGAAATCTGATCGCGGGCATCGGTCCGTCGATCGGCCCGTGCTGCTTCGAGGTGGATTTCCCCGTGCGCGACGTGTTTCTGAAACTCACGGAACTGCGGCCGGCGGAATTCATCCGCGAGGCCGGTGGCGGGAAATCCCGCATCGACCTCTGGGAGGCGAACCGCCGCATCCTGGTGCAGGCGGGCGTCCCGGAAAGCGGCGTCGCCGTCGCGGGGATCTGCACCGAATGCAACGCGGAATGGCTGTTCTCCCACCGGGCCACAGGCGGGAGGCGCGGTAGTCTGGCCGCTTTCATGGCGCTGACCGAAACGGGTGGGGCGGATGCGGATTGAACGCTGCACGCTGTGTCCCCGCCGCTGCGGGGCGCTCCGGGAGGCGGATTCCGGGTCCGGCCGGTGCCGGATGGGCGCGGACCCCGTGGTCGCGCGGGCCGCGCTCCATTTCTGGGAGGAGCCGTGCATCAGCGGGACGAAAGGCTCCGGCGCGGTCTTTTTCACGGGCTGCCCACTCGGATGCGTTTTCTGCCAGAATTACGGGATCAGCGCAGAGCGGAAAGCCGGGAAACGGGTTTCCCCCTCCGAACTCGCCGCCGTTTTCGAGCGGCTCGAGTCGCAGGGCGCCCAAAACATCAACCTCGTGACCCCGACGCATTTCGTCCCCGCCGTTCTGGAGGCGCTGTCGATCCATCGGCCCTCCGTGCCGGTCGTCTACAACTGCGGCGGCTACGAGACGCCGGAGACGTTGCGGATGCTCAAAGGCTTTGTGGATATTTTCCTGCCTGACTTCAAATACATGGACGCGGGCCTCGCTTCGGCGCTTTCCGGCGCGCCCGATTATCCGGAAGTCGCAAAGGCGGCGATCCTCGAGATGGTCCGCCAGACCGGGCCCGCCGTTTTCGGCGCGGACGGCATGATGAAGAGCGGTACGATGGTGCGGCATCTGATTCTGCCGGGCCATACCGGTGATTCCATCGCCGTGCTGGAATGGCTGGCCGCGGATTTCCCTTCGGGCGTGCCGATCAGCCTGATGGCGCAGTATGTGCCGTGCGGCCGCGCCGCGGATTTTCCGGGCATGGGCCGTCGCATCACGCGCCGGGAATACGAGAAGGTGCAGAACCGCCTGTTCGCGCTCGGCCTCGACGGATACGTGCAGGAGCGATCTTCGGCCAGCAAAGACTACATTCCGGCCTTTGATTTTAGCGGCGTGTTGCCGCGGCCAGGCCCCGCCATCCGGCTTGGTGAAAAAGGGAAACCCATTTAGGCGGGAGAGTCGCAAGAAGTTCCCGACCCGCAAAATTCATACCCGAGGTCCGGCCGGGCATGAAATAGCCGCCCGCGCCATATGTATGGTAGCGAGAGCGGGTATGCTTATGTTTGTTTGCTTCCGGCCGGGCCGGTTTCTGCTTTCCGCGTTGGTTGCGGTTGCAGCGGCTGCGGCTGCCGCCGTGTGTTTCGCGGCGGTCGGTTCGTTTGAAGCTCTGCAGGCCGGTGCGGAGGACGGCGTCAGGCTTCCCATCATCATGTATCACAGCGTCTTTGAAAAGCGGCTTGGCAAGTACGTCGTTTCGCCGGCGGCGGTCGAAGGCGACATCCGGTATCTCAAGGCGAACGGCTACAGCACCGTCACGGTCCGGGACCTGCTGGCGTATGTGGACGAGGGCAAAGCCCTGCCGGAAAAGCCGGTCATGCTGACGTTCGACGACGGCGATTACAACAACTATACCTATGTTTATCCCCTTGCGAAGAAATACGGCGAAAGAGTCGTCATTTCCCCCGTCGGCCGCTATACGGACCTCTTCACAAACGGCAAAAACGCCGCCGACGCCGGCCACCCCGCCTATTCATACCTCACGTGGGGCGAAATCTCCGAGATGATCGATTCCGGGTACGTGGAGATCCAGAACCACAGCTACGACCTGCACGGCGATTCCGGGCGGTTGGGCGCGAGCAGGCGCGCCGGCGAGAGCGCCGCGGCGTATACCGCGCTTCTGGAGCGGGACCTGCGGAAAATGCAGCAGGAAATGAAAGAGCATACCGGCTATGAGCCGACCGCGTTCGTCTATCCGTACGGCGCGGTGAGCAAGGAGTCGATCCCGGTCGTCAAAAAGATCGGCTTTCGGGCGAGCATGACCTGCCAGAGCAGGATCAACGTCATCACCAGGGACCCGGAATGCCTCTACGGCCTCGGCCGGTTTCTCAGGCCGTCCGGCCCCGCCAGCGGCGAATATTTCCGCAGGATCGGCGTCACCTGACGCTCCGGTCGGGGCGGCGCTCGGCGGGGCGGCGGTTCCCGGCGGAAAAATTGTCGACCACGCGGTAGGTGACGAGCAGCAGCGACGAAGAGAGCAGGACCATCAGCACCAGCACCAGAAGCATGGGAAGCGTCACCGGCACGACCTCGAACAGGGACGGGTAGAAGATCAGCGCGAGGACGAATCCGGCCGCCATGGCGGAGAACAGGATGGCGTGCCAGACACCGAACGGCATGCAGACCTTGAACAGAATGAGCAGCCCGGTATAGCCGGTGACGAGGACGGCCAGCGTGGAGATCTGGCGGTCGGTGAAACCGAAGGACAGCGAGACGGCGGCGAGCAGCCCGATGTTCAGCGCCATGGTCAGGGCGCCGGGCAGCGACCGCTGCATCACGTTGACGCCGAATCTGCCGCGCAGGCGCTCGCGGTTCGGCTCCAGCGCGAGGAAAAACGAGGGGATGCCGATGGTGACGGCGTTGATCAGCGTGAACTGGATCGGCTGGAACGGGTAATTGCATTTGAGGAAGATGAACATCACCGCGATGATGGCGGAGAAGATGGCCTTCACCATGAACAGCGATGCCGAACGCTGCAGGTTGTTGATGCAGCGGCGGCCCTCGTTCACGATATGCGGCATGCTGGCGAAGTCGGAGTCCAGCAGCACGACCTGCGAGACCGTGCGCGCCGCGTCGCTGCCCGAAGCCATCGCGATGCTGCAGTCGCTTTCTTTCAGCGCGGGCACGTCGTTGACGCCGTCGCCCGTCATGGCGACCGTGTGTTTCTTCTCTTTCAGAGCCTTGACCAGCTCCAGCTTCTGCCGGGGCGTCACGCGGCCGAACACCGTGTACTGCTCCGCGGCGGCCCGGATATCGTCGTAGCTTTTCAGGGACGCGGCGTCGACGAACCGGTCGGCGTCCTTCAGACCGGCCTTTCTGGCGATGCTCGCGACGGTCTCCGGGTTGTCGCCCGAGATGACTTTCAGCTCTACGCCCTGGGCGGAGAAATATTCCAGGGTCTTCTTCGCGTTGGCCCGGATCCTGTCGCTCAGAAGGACGAGGACGAGCGGAGTCACGCCGGCGGGGTCGAGTCCTTCCGCGCCGATCTCCTTCGCGCACGCCAGCAGCAGGACCCTCTGCCCGCGCCGCGCGTATTTTTCCGCCTGCGCGCGGATCTCGTCGAAGCGGTCCTTCAGGATGAACTCGCCCGCGCCGAGGACGAAGGCGCCCTCTCCCTCGAACGCCGCCCCGCTCCACTTGCGCGCGGAGGAGAACGGAACCTGCTGCGTGCAGCGCCACCGGCCGGAGGGCGGGAAGGCTTCGCCGATCGCCTTCATGGTCGGGGTGCCGTCGTTCAGCGCGCCGGCGAGCGCCGCGAGCGCGTTTTCCGTTTTGCTTTTATCTACGTCGTCAATGAGCGGCACGAGGGAATCCACCTGCATGCTGCCCTCGGTGATGGTGCCGGTCTTGTCGAGGCAGAGCGTGTCGACATGCGCGAGCGTCTCGATGGAAAAAAGCTCCTGCACCAGAGCCTTCCGGCGGGAGAGCCGGATGATCCCGACGGCGAGCACTACGCTGGTCAGAAGGACAAGCCCCTCGGGGATCATGCCGATCAGTGCGGCGACGGTGCTGACCACGGCCGGGCCGACCGCCCGGCCCGAGACCACGGTCTGCTTGTAGTAGAGCGCCACGCCGACGGGGAGGATCGCGAAGCCGATGGCCTTGATGACGCGGTTGGTCCACCGGAGGATCTCGGAGACCGGCTTTTTCATGTATTTGGCGCTCGCGGCGATTTTTGCGGCGTAGTTCTGCCCGCCGATATGCTCGACGCGGGCGTGGCAGGCGCCGCTGACGAGAAAGCTGCCGCTGAGCAGGCTGTCACCCGGCTTTTTGGCCACGGGGTCCGATTCCCCGGTCAGCAGGGATTCGTCGGCTTCGCAGATCCCCTCCAGGATCACGCAGTCCGTGGGGATCTGGTTGCCCGCGGAGAAGCGCGCCACGTCGTCGAGCACCAGCTCCCCGACAGGGATCTCCCGCACCGTGCCGCCCCGCACGGCGCGGACTTTCGGCGCGGTGATGAGCGAGAGGCTGTCGATCGTCTTTTTGGCGCGGATCTCCTGAAACGTGCCGATCAGGATGTTGCAGACGATGACGCCCATGAACAGCAGATTCTTGTAGGACCCCACCGCCAGCACCAGCGCCGCCAGGATGAAGTTCACAATGTTGAACGGCGTCAGCAGGTTGTCGCGGACGATCCGCCCGACTTTTTTTGTTTTGATGTCGTCCGGCGCGTTCACAAGGCCCTGGCGCGTGCGCTGGGCGACCTGCCCGTCCGAAAGGCCGGATACATAGTCCGGCCGGAAACGCTCACAATAAGATCGGGGTTCCCTCGTTTGCATCGTCATTTTCCCATCCGGTTCTTCTTTCCTGTCAGGACTTTTTTCGACTGGTATTGATCCCAGTATATACGATGGCGGGTAAAAATTAAAGAATAACAGCACATTATTTCATAAGAAGTTCACAATTTTCGTTATACTATACAAATAACAAATGGTTTGCCTATTACATTAAGAAAGTATTCATCTTGTTTCGTCCGTTTTTTGTGCTATAATGATCAACTGGGCGCGATTGCGGATTTCCGCAACGCTTCTGAAGAGAAAGGAATGACCTCTTATCGTTCAGGCTATTCGTTCTTATTTTATCCCCAAAACCGGTTTTTCATCATCGGCGGTCGAGCGGGCGACGGTGTTGGTGCTGACGCTTTCCATTTTTGCACCGTTTTATTTCAGCCTTGTGGCGGTCGGCTGCGTGGCTCTGATGACCATTGTCAATTACCGTGTTCGGGTAAAAGCATTCCGCGCTCCTTACACAAAGCTGATCTTCGGCTTTTTGACGGTCTGGTTTTTTGTGGCCGCCACCTACAACAATTACCTCGGCATGGCCTACACCATCCTGATCTACGCGATCTTTACGGTCGGGCTCTACCTGCGCAGCGTCATGACGCGCCCGCTGTTCCATGAGGCGCTGGACGCGGCGTGCGTCGGCAGCCTGTGGTGCGCGGCGATCGCGGCGATCCAGAAGTTCGCGACGCTGTCGGGCGCGCCGAATTACCGGCCGGTGTCGGTCTTCACGAACGCCAATTACTACGGCATGATGATCGAATTCATGGTCGTCATCGCGCTGTACCGTATTTTTACCAATCCGTCGCGCACCACGTTCTACGCGGCCGTGCTGGGCGCGAATTTCGTCGGGCTGTACCTGACCGGCAGCTGTTCCTCCCTCGTCGCCATGCTGTGCGCCGTTTTCGTTCTGCTGCTTTATCAGAACAACCGCAGGCTGATGGCCGCCTTTTTCGTGGCCGTCGCCGTCGGCGCTGCCGTCAGCGCGCTGTTTCCGGCGGTCCTGCCGCGCAGCCCCGACGCGATCGAGACCACGCTTGCCCAGAGGATGTCCATCTGGGAGACCGCCCTGCACGGCATCCGCCAGCATCCGCTGCTGGGCCGTGGCGCGGTGGCCTACCAGATGATTTACGAGCGTTTCGGCGGCTACAAAACCTACCACAGCCACAATCTGGCGCTCGACATGCTCCTCAACTTCGGCATGGTCGGTTCCTCCATGGTCTGCGCCTATGTTTTCCTGCAGATGCGCCTGATTGCCGCGCGGCTGCGCCACCATGTCTGCGGCGAGATGAACGCCCTGGTCGTGGCCGCCCTGACCGCCATCTTCGTGCACGGCATGACGGACGTGACGATCCTCTGGATCCAGACCGCCCTGCTGTTCTTCCTGCTGGTTTCGTCGCTCGGCGTCGGCGCGACCTATCCGCAGGAGGTTTCCCTCGAAGGGCTGCTGCCCGTTTACGGCGGGGAAGGCAGGTCCGCGCAGGTGGCCTATCTCAAGAACTGACCTTCCGCCCGGCGATTCCGGAACAAGCCGATTTTTGATCCTCTGCCATTTTGATAAAAACACGGGCGGAGGATTTTTATTTTGCAAAAAGGAGGGGATTCCGATGAACCGGAAAAAAGCTGACACCACGGTCTCCAGCGTCAAAGAGATCACGAAATCTCTGATCGAGTACTCCAGAATGGAAAAGTACATCCTTCTTTCCCAGCTGAAAACGCGGGAAAAAGGGCTCGACATCGTGGATGTCGATCTGCTGTCGGATCAGTACTCGAGCAACGAGATTTCCCACGACAAGCCGAAGCCGTGGTATGTGCAGCTTGTGCGGGCCTTCGTGAACCCCTTCACGGGCGTGCTGCTGGCGATCGCCGTCATCTCCTTCATCACCTCGGTGCTGCTCGCGAAGCCGGGGGAGAAGGACCCCTCCGCGGTCATCGTCATCCTGATCCTCGTGCTCATCAGCGGCGGCCTGCGCTTCTTTCAGGAATTCCGTTCCGGAAAAGAAGCCGAGGACCTGCGCACGATGGTCAAGACGACCGCCACGGTGATCCGTCGCGAAAACGGCCGGGAAGAAATCAACATCGCCGACATCCTGCCCGGCGACATCGTTCTGCTCTCCGCCGGGGATATGATCCCGGCGGATGTCAGGATCCTGAAGGCGAAGGACCTGTTCGTCAGCCAGTCCGCGCTGACCGGCGAGTCGGAGATGGTCGAAAAATACGCCGAGGCCGACCGTACGACGGACAAGAACAGCCTGTTCGACCTCAAGAACATCTGCTTCATGGGCACGAACGTGGTCAGCGGCTCCGCCACGGCGGTCGTGCTCGCCACGGGCGACCGCACGTACTTCGGCAACATGGCGAAGACGCTCTCCGGCCAGCGCGAACCCACCAGCTTCGACAAGGGCGTCAACTCCGTCAGTTATCTGCTGATCCGGTTCATGCTGGTGATGGTGCCCGTCGTCTTCCTGATCAACGGGCTGAACAAGCACGACTGGGTGCAGGCGCTGCTGTTCGCCATCTCCGTGGCCATCGGCCTCACGCCGGAGATGCTGCCGATGATCGTGACCACCAACCTCGCGAAGGGCGCGGTGAACATGGCCCGCAAGAAAACGGTGGTCAAGCATCTCAACTCCATCCAGAATTTCGGCGCGATGGACGTGCTCTGCACCGACAAGACCGGCACGCTGACGCGCGACGAGATCGTGATCGAACGCCATATGAACGTCGCGGGCGAAGAGGACATCAGGGTCCTGGAATACGCGTATCTGAACAGCTATTTCCAGACCGGGCTCAAAAATCTGATCGACCTCGCGGTGATCGACAAGGCGACGGAGACCAGCATCACCTATCTCGACAACGAATACACCAAGGTGGACGAGATTCCGTTCGATTTCTCGCGGCGCCGCATGAGCGTCGTCCTGAAGGACCGCCAGGGAAATACGAAACTGATCACGAAGGGCGCAGTAGAGGAGATCCTCCAGATCTGCTCGAGCTGCGACTACCAGGGGGAGGAGGTGCCTCTGACCGGGGAGATCCGCGAGCGCGTGACGCAGATGGCCGCCAAGCTGAACAGCGACGGCATGCGCGTGATCGCCGTCGCCCGCAAGGACAGCCCTTCCGTGGAGGGCGTCTTCGGTGTGAAGGACGAGAGCGCCATGACGCTGATCGGCTATCTCGGGCTTCTGGACCCGCCGAAGAAATCCGCGGCCGCGGCCATTTCCGCGCTGCACGACTACGGTGTGCAGGTCAAGGTCCTGACGGGGGACAACGAGCTCGTCACCAGAAAGATCTGCGGCGACGTGGGCCTCGAATCGGAGCATATTCTGCTCGGCTCCGAACTGGAGAGTATGCCGGACGAGGAACTCGGGAAGCGCGTCGAGAGGACGACGGTCTTCGCGAAACTTTCGCCGCTGCAGAAAGCCCGCGTGGTCGGCGCGCTCAAAAGCAACGGGCACACGGTCGGCTTCATGGGCGACGGGATCAACGACGCCCACGCTTTGAGCAAGGCGGATGTCGGCATTTCGGTGGACACGGCGGTCGATATTGCAAAAGAGAGCGCGGACATCATCCTGCTGGAAAAGGATCTGAACGTCCTGGAGCACGGCGTCGTGGAGGGCCGCAAGATCTTCGGCAATATCATCAAGTATATCAAGATGACGGTCAGCTCCAATTTCGGCAACATGCTTTCCATGCTGGTCGCGAGCGCGTTCCTGCCGTTCCTGCCGATGACGCCGGTGCAGATTCTGCTTCTCGATCTGATGTACAACATCTCTCAGATTTCCATCCCGTGGGACAACATGGACGCGGACTATCTGCGCATCCCGAGAAAATGGGACGCATCGGGCATCAGCCGGTTCATGGTCTGCATGGGTCCCGTCAGCTCCGTTTTCGACATCACGACCTACGCGCTCATGTGGTTTGTCTTTGGGTGCAACACGGCCGCGGACCCGGCCAAGGTCGGCCTGTTCCACGCCGCCTGGTTCGTGGAGAGCCTGCTGTCCCAGACGCTGATCATCCACCTGATTCGCACGCCCAAGATCCCGTTCGTGCAGAGCCGCGCGGCGAAGCCCGTGGTGCTTCTCACGTCGCTCATCATGGCGGCCGGGATCCTCATCCCCTTCATGCCGTTCGGAACGGGCATCGGCTTCCAGCCGCTTCCCGCGGTTTATTTCGGCTGGCTGGCGCTGATTATTCTCTGCTATATTCTCCTTGCACAGATTGTCAAGAAGATTTATATGGCCGTCAATCATTCCTGGCTGTGATCGGCTGCAGAAAGTTTTGGTTGCAATCGTCTCCGCGGCGTGATATAATGTGAAACGTTGCGGAGAGGGTCCCCATAGGGTGACCGTGCTTCTCATCACAAAATTAAATAAAAACATGGGCTCGTAGCTCAGCTGGGAGAGCACGCGGAACGGTTTCAGCAACGGTGCGTAACTCACTTGGCAGCCACGCGGTTCACATCGCAAAATTGAATAAAAACATGGGCTCGTAGCTCAGCTG